>NC_015589.1:2747778-3053087 GCF_000215085.1 Desulforamulus ruminis DSM 2154 | reverse complement strand
CACTGATTTCCGAATCGCCAAGGCAGAATTTCCTGTTCACCGAAGAAAGCATGGAAGAACTATGGAGCCGTTTAGCTTCGCGTAAAGCACCGGTGCGGCTTCCGGAAACCTCCGATGATAAGGGTCACTTGCTGGCGGTACCCCTTATGTCAAGGGGGAATATCAGTGGAATTCTGGTGATTAAGAGGGAGGATTTGGGGCATCCCTTTACCCGGGAGGAGGTGGAGTTATGTGTGGGAATCGCCGGTCCGGTGGCTGTGGCCATTGAAAATCGTGCTTTGGTTGAGACGCTGGAAAAAGAAAGCTTGCGGCTCAAAACCGCTCTATTATCCCTCAAAGGCATGTCCGATAACTTAGCTGTGCTGAATAAGGGGGTTGAACCGCTTCTTTTGGCCATCGGTCAAACCCTGATGCAAATAACCGATGCCAAGTATGCCATGATGATGGCCCATTCAGAAGAGTTTATCAGCATTCATATACCTGAATCCTGTGAGGAAAAAGAAATATTGGATTCATTTTTTTCCAATATGTTAGCCAAGCGGGCGGTGCTTGATTTTTCTCATCCCTATGGCATGCGCCACCTGGCTGTCAAAAGCCAGCCAAACCTTGCTTTTTTAAACCGGCGGTATGGCTTTGAGGACATTATCATTTTTCCCATGATGATTCGGAAGAAAATATTGGGCTGGTTGATACTGTTTTTCTCTAAGTATCAAGGGGATGACGTATGCCAGTCGATTCTGCAAATACTTGGCAATCAAACCGCCATCGCCTTAGAAAATGCCAAATTGTTTGAAGACATGATGAAGCTCAAGGATAAGGCCGAATCCCATTACCGGGTTGCCTGTAGGCAAAAGGAACAGTTGGAGCAAAAAAACCAGGAACTCAAAAATATGTACAATATTCTTTTCCGGGCGCGGGAAGAGCAGGCCATTTCGCTGGAAAGGAGCAGGATCGCAGGGGATTTGCATGATAACGTACTGCAAATACTTTTTGCCATCGGCTTACATTTTGAATGGTGTTTCAATGAACTTTCGTCTGAATCACCGGTATATGCAAAGCTTAAGTTTTTAGAGGACTTAGTACACAAGGCGGTTAAAGAGATTCGTAAAGTGGTAGGCGAATTTGCTTCTATGGAGGCATCCTACAGTCTGCAGGAAAGTATTGAAAGCTTAGTCCGTGACTTAAATCAGGCCGGGTCCGTAAGAATTTATGTGCAAACCTCCGGGACCATGCCTCAACTTCCCGGCGTAGTTAGAAATATTGCTTTTCGTATCGTTCAAGAGGCATTGGTCAATGCTTTAAGACATGCCTCCGCTACGGAAATTAAAATATATTTGTCCTATAAGGATCGAAGAATCGAGATCGCTGTTATGGACAATGGCGTTGGTATCTCCAAAAACTTCATGGAGACGCTGCAGGGAAAAAATAAATTTGGTTTAAAAAATATGATGCAGCGCACCGAATTCATTAATGGAACTTTAAAAATACGAAAGTTAGATCCTAAAGGGACAGAAATTTTTGCTGTAATCCCAGTAGAAGGAGCTGACTGAGATGAAAGCAATTTCCATTATTATTGTGGACGACCACGAAATCGTTCGAGAAGGTCTTAAATTAACCTTGCAAAGGGAGCCTGACTTTGATGTGATAGGGGAGGCCTCGGGAGGCAAGGAATTATTGGAGTTAATAAGAACCAAACAACCCAACGTAATCCTGCTTGATGAACGTATGCCCGAGGAAAGAGGGATTGAAATTTGCAGAACCCTTACTAAGCTATATCCGGAGATCAAAACCATCATTTTAACGGCCTACGCCGAGCAGGAGGATTATATCGTCCAAGCCATGATGGCAGGGGCGAAAGGGTTCCTTATTAAAAACGTGGAGATTTTTGCCTTGCAAAGGGCCATAAGGGCGGTGGTTCGGGGGGAAACCGTCATTGATTCACAGGTTGCTGCCTGTATCGTAAACAAGCTAAAGGATGTACCAAACCAGCATGAAACTCCTTCTCCTTTAACGGAGCAGCAAATCGCCATTGCCCGGTTTGTGGCCAAGGGTTTAACCAACCGGGAAATTGCCGAACAGTTATATCTCAGTGAGAACACCATTAAGTTTCACATACAAAATATCATGCGGAAAATGGAGGTTCATAACCGCATTGTCCTGGTGGCAAAGCTGTTAGAGAAGGGGATTATATAGTGCTAAAGGAATCCAATTGAATATTTTTAATGAATACTCAGGATATACGATATTCTGGGTTTTTTATTTAACTACCCGATCAGGTGGTACTCATTGTATACAGCATACAGGAGAAAACCATCTGTTAGGGTTATTTGTTGCCATGTAATTTTATAGTTTTTGACGGGCCAAGAACCATCTGTTCGTAGACCGGAGAACAACCCGGTAGCAGGGCGACAGGAGCGGGATACTATGGGATAATTATTATAACAGTTGGAAAATTAAGTAAATATTGCCGGTACAGACAAGAAGACATTTTTCACGTTGGTTCTAAGGACATACCCAAGGTCATTGTCAATGATGTGTTGGACAGCAGGAGCATAAGCCTTCATCAAATTGCGCTAAGAGCATTAGAACGGGGGTGGTACACGGGTATAGCTGGTTTAAGTCTCATGAAACTAGATTATAAAATATTTGGAGGTGCTTTAATGAAGGGTTTTGCGATGCTTCGTATCGGTGAGGTGGGGTGGATAGAGACTGCTAAACCGGTGGCCGGCCCCTATGATGCAATTTGCCGTCCTTTAGCTATTGCTCCTTGTACGTCGGATATTCACACGGTTTTTGAAGGTGCCATCGGGGAAAGATACAATATGATTCTAGGCCATGAAGCCGTTGGTGAAGTGGTGGAAGTAGGCAGTGAAGTAAAAGATTTTATCCCAGGGGACCGAGTAGTGGTTCCTGCCATTACCCCGGACTGGCGGACCCTTGAGGCTGCGGCAGGATTTCACCAGCATTCCGGCGGGATGTTGGCCGGTTGGAAATTCTCCAATGTCAAAGACGGTTCCATGGCTGAATTGTTCCATGTGAACGATGCGGATATGAACCTGGCCCTTTTGCCCAATGATATACTCCTTGAGACAGCGGTTATGATTCCCGATATGGTAACCACCGGTCTGCACGGGGCCGAGAATGCAGACATTCAGTTAGGCGCTGCGGTGGCTGTTGTTGGTATTGGCCCGGTAGGATTAATGGGTGTGGCCGGTGCAAAACTTAGTGGCGCAGGCCGGATTATCGCTGTAGGCAGCAGGCCCGTCTGTATAGAAGCGGCCCGCTTCTATGGAGCCACCGATATTGTAAACTACCGAGACGGTGATATTGTTGAGCAGATATTAAAACTGACAGACGGCAAGGGTGTGGATGCAACCATCATTGCCGGAGGAAAACCCGAAGTTATGGCCCAAGCGGTAAAAATAACAAAACCGGGCGGAACCATCTCTAATATTAATTATCATGGGGAAGGGGAATCTTTACCCATTCCGCGCCTTGAGTGGGGTTGCGGCATGGCTCATAAAACGATCAGAGGCGGCTTATGCCCCGGTGGACGTCGTAGAATGGAAATGTTAATTGATCTTGTAAAATATAACCGTCTTGACCCCGGCAAATTAGTAACGCACGTATTTAAAGGGATTGAAAACTGTGAAAAAGCCTTGTTACTAATGAAAGATAAGCCAAAAGATTTAATTAAGCCGGTGGTTTTAGTGGATTAATTGAAAAATAAGATGAAAATTTTCCGGAACTTGCTTCGCAGTGAGGCGCCCTCCTTGCTTATCGGATACTCCAAAAATGGAAGCATACTGAAAAGTTACAAAGAAAAATGAAACCCTCCGTTGCATCCAACGGAGGGTTTCTGAGAGGGTGATTGCGAAGAAGCCGGCTTCTAATTGTATAATATGATTTATAAATCCCGAAGGCTACAATATCGTGGGAAATTTTAGCATAGGAAATAAAAAATTTAATGGATATCTTATATGGAGCTAGAAGAACCGCCTGATCTATAGGAGCAGGCGGTTCTTCGGTGCAGAAGGCTATTGCTGTTGTTGTGGCTGACTTACTTTGTATTGAGGTTCTTCCTTTTCAATGTAATTGACCCGTCCCTGTAAGGATTCGCACATGGATTCAAGCTGTTTGTTCATATCATTGAACATTTGTTTTGCTGTTTGATCCTGTGTGTCCAGCGCAAACATTTTTAAATTTGCCGCAGCTCCTTCAAGGCTGGCCAGCGTTTGGTGCATTTTGCTTCCAACAGTCATGATGGATCCCTCCTGGAATAAATTTTAAAACCATTGTTAGCATTACCACAAATACCTGTTTTATGTTGTTTATTTTTCCAAAGTATGTATCTGGCAAAAGTGGGCAGAAAAGATTGGAGCAAGGGAAGGGGTTATTTGAGATTTAAGCTAATTATTTCAAATAAATCCGTGCAATAATTTGTCCCTTTGTACGGAAGGATAATAGCAGGATCCCAAATCTACTTTGAAGGGGGACTATCATCTTGAAAAACAAAGCTGCTAAGGGGACTTCCGCCAAAACCCCACAGGTTGGGGCCAATGTAAACGGTTCCGCAGGGAAGTACATGATGGAAGAAATGGGTGCTGAACTGGGTGTAACCGAGCAGGGTAAAGCCTCCAAAAAGAATAAGATGAAGTCCTAAGGTGAAAGGGCTGTCTCAAGGTAGGTTGCAAACCTGCCGGAGACAGCCCTTTCATTTATCTTTACAGACTAAAATTTTACTTAGGAATAAACCCGATGGGCTGCCGGCTTTGGGCGGCAGGTTTTAATTTTGCCAAGATGTAAACCTCCTGTTGCTCTGTGGGATGGTAATACATGCTGATAAAGGCATAATCCCGGGTTAACAGCCGGTTGGCTTCCTCGATGCCCAAAACCCGGATCAGTTCAACAACCCGATCCCCACTGCCCACGGAGATACCGCCGGGACTGCCTGAACTGCAGGTAGTACAGCTATTATTCATCATTCTTTTCCTCCTCTAATGTTCATCAAAGAATATATCAAAAAACATTTAGGAATATTATAGCAAATTTGCTTTGGAAAGCATATTCATTTACCATTTTGCCAATACTAGCTTATGAATGTGTTTTTGAAGGAGGGGTATTATGCCGGTCCGGGTCGGGATACCCAGGGCTTTGCTGTATTATTATTATTTTCCTTTATGGAAAAAATTTTTAGAACAACTGGGTGCGGAAGTGGTTGTTTCCGGCCGTACCACCAAAGGTATTTTAACCAGGGGCGTGCAACTTTGTGTTGATGAGGCTTGTTTGCCCATCAAGCTGGCCTTTGGGCATGTGCAGGATCTGGTGGATAAAGGGGTGGACGTCCTCTTTTTGCCCCGCATGGTCAGTGTTGCCCGGAGAGAATATATTTGTCCCAAGTTTCTAGGTTTTCCGGACATGATCCGGCAGAATGTAAGCGACCTGCCTCCTTTGATTGATACGGCGATTAATGTAAGAAACAAAGATCAGGATATTCACCGTTTTATTCATGAGGTGGGAGCTTATTTTGGAAAAGGGTCCTTACAGTCCTGGCTGGCTTACCGCAGCGCCCTGGCTACTCACAGGCAATATGTTGGGCTGCTGGAACAGGGTTTATTGCCTGAGGAAGCCTTGAGCGCCTTAAACGGGAAGACCCCGGCCCCGGGTTCCGGACAGGAGGATCTGACCGTGGCGGTGATTGGTCATCCCTATAATATTTATGATCCCTTTATCAGTATGAATATCATTCACCGGCTCAGAGAATCCGGAGCACGGGTGCTGACCGCGGATCATATCAGTGAGGAAAAGGTGAACCAGGGCGTTGGCAGGCTGCCGAAAAAGCTTTTTTGGACCCTTTCCAGGAGGGTTACCGGCGGGGCCTTGATCTTTGATCATGAACAGTCGGTGGACGGCATCATTCATGTGGCCGCCTTTGCTTGTGGGCCCGATTCCATGACCGGGGAACTCATTGAGCGGTATATCCGGCGAAACGGCAAGGTACCCTTTATGAATATCAACCTGGATGAGCATACCGGTGAAGCCGGAATTGTCACCCGCATGGAAGCCTTTTTGGATATGGTGCGCTGGAGGAGAGCGGTTGTATGAAAGTAACGTTTCCGCATATGGGTTACACTTATGTATCTCTCAAAGGAATGCTGGAATATCTGGGCATCGAAGTGATTGTGCCGCCCCCCTGCAGTAAACGGACGCTGACGCTGGGAGCCAAGCATTCTCCGGAATTTGCCTGTTTGCCTCTGAAGCTAAATATCGGAAATTTTTTAGAGGCTAAAGAATTAGGCGCGGACACCATCATGATGGCCGGTGGCTGCGGACCCTGCCGGTTTGGTTATTATGCCTATGTGGAACATGAAATATTAAAGGATCTGCAGGTGGGCTACAAGCTGGTGGTTATGGAGCCTCCGGAAAGGCATATTGGAGAACTGCTGGGGCGAATCCGGGAAATTACCGGTCAGCGTTCCTGGCTGCAGGTAATTAAGGCCATTCGCTTTGGTTATCTAAAAGCCAAGGCAGTGGATGAAATCGAAAGAATGTCCTATTATACCAGACCCCGGGAGCTAAGGACCGGGGCTACAGACCGGGCGGTGGAGCAAGGCATCCAGGAGATTGATCAGGCCAAAACACCGGAGTCCCTGGCAGCCGCCTTGAATGAAGCCAAGGCGAGGTTTTCCGCCATTTCGGTGGATAGCAACAGAACTGTCTTAAAGGTGGCTTTAATCGGTGAAATTTATACCCTCCTGGAGCCCTTTGCCAATGTCAATATTGAGCGGCATCTGGGCAGGCTGGGGGTGGAAGTGGATCGCTCCATCATGCTGAGCGAATGGATTAATGATCACCTGTTTATGGGCCTGGTAAAGAATGCACGCAGCACCGCGCGATTTAAAAAAGTCGCCCCGCCGTATTTGAACCACTTTGTGGGCGGCCATGGCGAGGAAACCGTCGGCAGCGCCGTCTGGTACGCCCAGGAGGGTTTCCACGGCGCCATTCAGGTTTTGCCCTTTACCTGTATGCCGGAAATTGTGGCCCAGAGCATCTTGCCAAAGGTCAGCGAGGATAAAGGGATGCCTTTAATGACCTTGATTATCGACGAACATGCCGGCGAGGCGGGCCTGGTTACCCGGCTGGAAGCCTTTGTGGATTTGCTTTATAGAAAGAATGAACAGAAGGAGGCTTTATTATCCTAGTGAAAGGGTATCTGGGTATTGACGTAGGATCTGTAAGTACCAATATTATTTTCATGGATGAAGAGACCCGGGTGCACGAAAGTCTGTATTTGCGCACCAACGGCCAGCCGGTGGCCACGGTACAAAAGGGCCTCAGGCAAATTCGCGAAAGGCTGCCCCAAAATACCGTCATCCGTGGTGTGGGGACTACCGGCAGCGGCCGGCAGCTCACCGGAGTGGTGGTGGGCGCCGATGCGGTGAAGAATGAAATTACCGCCCATGCGGTGGCTGCCTCTCATATGGTTCCGGGGGTTCAGACGGTTTTGGAAATCGGCGGACAGGATAGTAAGATCATTATCCTGCGCAACGGCGTGGTGGCGGACTTTGCCATGAACACCGTCTGTGCGGCGGGAACCGGAAGTTTTTTGGACCAGCAGGCCAGTCGTTTAAATATTGCCATTGAGGAATTTGGGGACTTGGCCCTGAAGGGCACCACACCGGTGCGGATTGCCGGACGCTGTGCGGTATTTGCCGAGTCGGACATGATTCACAAACAACAGATGGGTTTTAACCTGGACGATATTCTGGCCGGTCTTTGTGAGGCCCTGGTGCGGAATTATTTAAACAATGTGGGCAAAGGAAAAGAAATTTTAGCCCCGGTGGTTTTCCAGGGCGGGGTTGCAGCCAACGCCGGTATGCGCAAAGCCTTTGAACGGGCTTTGGGCCTGGAGGTTCAGATTCCCAAGCATTTCAACGTCATGGGAGCGGTGGGCTCGGCCCTGCTGGCCAGGGATGCGGTGGCCAAGGGCGTTCCTACCCGTTTTAAGGGCTTTGGCGTGGCGGATATGGAATACCGGGCCGGAACCTTTGAGTGCGACGGGTGTCCCAATCTTTGTGAAGTCCTTGAAATGAGCGAAGCAGGGAATATTATCGCCCGCTGGGGAGATCGCTGCGGCAAGTGGTCCAATGCCCTGGCCGCCGGGGAACTGGCAGGAAACTGCGGGTAAATTGAAAAGGGAAAGAGAAAGGGCTGCGGCAAAATGAACTGCCCCCCGACAAGTAGACAGGACAAAAAATAAAAATAAACTAGGCAGCCTTGGTTCGAACTTCCATCGGACTAAGGCTGTTTAACTTGGCCTGTAACCTCTCATAATTATAAAAATAGATGTAATCATCAATGTCCTTCTTAAGAGCTTCAAAGGTTTGATATTTATGTAGATAATACTTCTCACACTTAAGCGTTCCCCAGAAGCCTTCCATCGGTCCGTTATCAATACACTTGCCAACCCGAGACATACTCTGAGTTAAGCCATAAGCTTCTAGTCGTTTCTTGAAGCCCCAGGAGGTATACTGAAAACCCCGATCACTGTGAATTATGGGTGTGCTGCCGGGTGCCGCTTGAAGAGCCAAGTCCAGGGTCTCGAAAACAAGACGGTTGTTATTCGAATGGCCTAAAACATAGGATACGATGGATTTATCATGTAAATCGAGAATCGCACTGAGATACGCTTTTTGACCCTTTCCGTATTTGAATTCAGTTACATCCGTCAACCACTTTTCATTCGATTCCTCTGCTGTGAACTGGCGGTTTAAAAGATTTTCTGCGATCTGCCCAGGAGTTGATCGAATGTATTTCTTTTTCTTTCTACGGATGACGGATTGAATTCCAGCAAGCTTCATGAGGCGATAGACCCTCTTCGGGTTAATCGACTGATGGGTTTCCCGTCTTAAATTGATGGTTAATTGACGGTACCCATAAATGCCTTCAACCTTCTCGTAGAGCAGGAGCATCGCTTGCATGAGTTGCTGATTTTCTTGTTCGCGAGGACTTACTTTTCGCTTTAACCATTTGTAATAGCCTGAACGTGAAATCTGCGCCATTTCACACAATAAGACTAGACTAAAATGCTCTTCTCCTTGTACCGCTTGAATCGCGTCATAAATCTTCTGATGCCGGATTTGGCTTAAAACCTCCTCCTTTCGAGTTCCTGTAACTTTTTTAACAGGGCATTTTCTGCTCTAAGTCGCTCGTTTTCGTATTCTAGTTTTTTCATAGCAAGCCTTTGCCGATCGGTCTCACTTAATTCTTCCGGTGCTTTTTTCCGTCCCCGTCTATCCTTTAAGGCCTCTTCTCCACCTGCTTCATATTTCTTAACCCATTGATAAACCTGCTGGTATGAAACTTGATATTTCTCTGAGGTGTTTTGGTAATCATGGTTATGAGAAAGACAGTATAGGACCATCTCAATCCGTTCTTGCCAACTGGTAGTGCGCCCTTTAGTCATAGCCTTGGCTCCTTCCGATGGGTAGGATTTAAAACTGCTATGATTATTATACTTGTTAATCCACCTTGCCAGTTGTGTCCGACTTGCTATTTTATACTTATCTATAATTTGATACTGTGAGTATTCGCCCGAAAGGTAATCCTGAACGGCTTGAAGTTTAAGTTCTGGTGAATATTTATTAAAATGGGTTTTTATTTCTAGCCCTTCATATCCGTACAATTCATAACGATGTCGCCATTTAACCAAGGTAGTCACACTAATATCATATTTTTTAGCTATCTCTACACAGGTAGCCTGACCTGTTTCAAGTTCCTGTAGTATTGCTATCTCTGCTGCTTTGTATTGATTTATTTTTGACATTAAAATGCTCCCCTCATGATAGCCGGTTTTTTTATTTAACCTGTCTACCATATGGGGAGCATATCAAAAAAACCGGAATGGTTGAATTGCGCAGCCCTTTATTTTTGACTTTGCGCAGAATTTTTCGCTAGTAAGGGCTTAATGAATCGGCGGAGTATTTCCTTACAGAAGAAGGAAGGTTTTGGCAGGACGTCGAAAAAATTTACCTTACCACAAATAAAAGGACAGGGGAAAGATATGAATGCAGAATGATTCAAGCATGTTCAGGCAAATCGCCCGGGAACTGGCAGTGGGCTTGGGGCAGGTTGAACAAACGGCCCGGCTTTTGGATGAGGGAAACACCATTCCCTTCATTGCCCGCTATCGCAAAGAAGTAACCGGAGAACTGGATGAGGTGCAGATTCGTAAAATAGACGAAAGGCTTACCTCCCTCCGCAACCTGGCGAAACGGAAGGAAGAGGTTATTCATTCCATTGAGGAGCAAGGCAAGCTGACCCTTGAGTTAAAGGAAGCCATTCTGGCTGCGGAAACGGTTACGGCAGTGGAGGACCTGTATCAGCCTTACCGGCCTAAGCGGAAAACCCGGGCCAGCGTGGCCAGGGAACAGGGGTTGGAGCCGCTGGCCCAGTGGCTGCTCACGGTGCAGGAAGGGGCGCTTCCTCTGCAGGAAGCCCAATCTTATATCCAGGCCGACCTGGGTGTGGGCAGTGCCGAAGAGGCCCTGCAGGGGGCCATGGACATTATTGCGGAAATGGTTTCCGATGAGCCGGAAACCCGGGGCTGGGTCCGGGAGATTACCTTTCAGCGGGGGGAATTGGTTACCGAGGTTAAGGACGAGAGCAAGGATCCCCGGGGGGTTTACCGCATGTATTACGAGCACCGGGAACCGGTTAAATCCGTTCCGCCCCACCGGGCGCTGGCCATTAACCGGGGTGAAAGGGAAGAGGTTTTAAAGGTAAGGCTGGAAGTAACTGAGGAAATGATCCTGGGACGTCTTAACCAACGCTGGATACCGGCCCGTTCGGGAGCCGCGGAAGTATTGCAGGAAGCGGTCAAGGACGGTTACCGCAGACTGCTGGCCCCGTCCCTGGAACGGGATATTCGCAATCGTTTAACCGAAGCCGGGGAGGAACAGGCCATCAATGTATTTTCCAAAAATCTGCGGCAGTTGCTGCTGCAGCCGCCGGTTAAAGGGAAAGTGGTGCTGGGATTGGATCCGGCTTACCGAACCGGCTGCAAGTGGGCGGTGGTGGACGATACCGGGAAAATGCTGGAGGTGGGGGTTTTTTATCCCACTCCCCCGCAAAAGAAGATTGTTGAAGCCAGCCGCGAAGTCAGCCGTCTGGTAAGTCAATACGGCGTGGATATTATCGCCATTGGCAACGGCACCGCTTCCCGGGAAACAGAACAATTTGTGGCGGATTTAATCCGTCAGGAAGGCTGGCAGCAGATTCAGTATATTATTGTCAATGAGGCCGGAGCCAGCGTCTATTCCGCTTCGGAACTGGCAGCCAAAGAATTCCCCGGGCTGGATGTGGCCCAGCGCAGTGCCGCTTCCATTGCCCGGCGTCTGCAGGACCCTTTGGCCGAACTGGTAAAGATTGAACCCCGCTCCATTGGAGTCGGGCAGTATCAGCATGATGTGGCGCCTAAAAAACTGGAAGACAGCCTTAAAGGAGTGGTTGAATCGGCCGTTAACCTGGTGGGGGTTGATTTGAACACCGCTTCCCCGTCTCTTTTATCCTACGTTTCGGGAATCAATGCCGCGGTGGCGGTGAATATTGTTAAATACCGGGAAGAAAACGGCAGCTTTAGTGAACGAACCCAACTCAAAAAAGTACCCCGACTAGGTCCCAAAGCCTTTGAACAAAGCGTTGGTTTTTTGCGTATTCCGGAGGGCGCCAAGCCCTTAGACCGGACGGGAATCCATCCTGAATCCTACCCGGTGGTAAAGAAGCTGCTGCGCCAAATCGGTCTCCGTGAACAGGATATCGGAACGCCGGAAATCCGCGAGCAACTGTCCCGGGTTAATTGCGAAGAAATGGCAGAGGCGCTGGAAACAGGGGCGCCGACCCTGCGGGATATTATTGACGGGCTGCTGCGGCCCGGAAGAGATCCCCGGGAAGATCTGCCGGGCCCCCTTTTCCGGACGGATATTTTAAAAATTGAGGATTTAAAATGCGGCATGGAATTGAAAGGAACCGTACGGAACGTAGTGGATTTTGGAGTTTTTGTGGACATCGGTTTAAAAAATGACGGTATGGTTCACCGCTCAGAACTGGGGAACTCTCGGTTCCGGCATCCCCTGGATGTGGTCTCGGTGGGCGATGTGGTGGATGTTCGCGTTTTGTCCGTGGATGTAGAGCGGGGGCGGGTGGCCTTAACCATGAAGAAGGAGTCCTAAACTCGGTTCCTGGAGTTTATTTTCTTCACCAAAAGCCAGTATAAAATTATATTACAAAAATGACTTTTAAATATACTTAAAATATTAGCGAAATTTTTGTATAATATAATAAAAGATTTTGCTTGTAACTGGCTGGAGTTGAAGAAAGGGACGTGTTTTTGTGGCGGACCGCAGGGAATTGTTATGGAGAATTGAACGGGCCGTGCTTTCCATGCAGGCTCTTGGTTATAGTGCTGAACAAATAGAAAAAATACTAAAGGATGTTTTTCAACATCGCCCCCAGGCTCAGTATTCCAATCAAGAACTGCTGCCTATGGTCCGGGAATTGGAGAAACGGGTATCCCAGGCCAAGCGATGGATTTTATACTTTAATAGCGGAACCTGCAACTTAAAACCGGTGGAGAGTTATAAACAATAGCCATAGGCATTTTTTACCCTGTATTAAATTACCTATTGAATTCTTACCCTTTCCGGTGTAAAATTAAGAGCCTGGGTCCTCACAAAACCCAGTGTGGAGAGGGGTGTTTTTTTATGTCTTCCGACAATAAGATTCACGACTATGTTCTATCTCCTGAGGAACTAAAAGAACTTTGGGCTAAATACGGCAAACCCGGTGAGATTGCTCCTGGCACAAAAGCGACTAAAAAACGTAACCATAGAAACCAACCGGCCAACACTGAAAAAGAAAAAGTAAATTAAAAGTTCCCTGCTGCTTCGGCGGCAGGGAACTTTTAATGTTATTCAAGTATACAGCATTCATCCTGGAGGCCGGCTTGACCCCTATTTTTTCGCCATGTTATAATTTACCCAGTGTAAAATCGGCGACCCAAGAAATGCTTGCGGTCGCTTTTCATAACTTTGTAAAGAAACTGCCATAATTAGGAAGACCGGATAATGAACAAATAGTACCATGTTTATCGTAATATGGTTTAGGAGGAGAATTTTATGAAATTACAGGGCACAATGAAAGTGAATAAAAACGGTCATCTTGAAATTGGCGGTTGTGATACGGTGGAGCTGGCGAAGAGGTTCGGAACCCCCCTTTATGTCATCGACGAGGCGCTGTTCAGGCAAAATTGCCGGGCCTATTACCGGGCCTTTACCGAAGAACATGGTGTGGAAGTGATTTATGCCAGTAAAACTCTTTCCAATCTTGCGGTTTGCCATATGGTGGAGCAGGAAGGGTTAGGATTGGATGTGGTCTCCGGCGGTGAACTCTATACCGCGGCCACAGCGCGCTTCCCCATGGGGCGTGTCTACTTTCATGGCAATAATAAGTCTACGGAGGAATTGCGGCTGGCCCTGGAATACAAAGTAGGCCGCATCGTGGTGGATAATTTTTATGAACTGGAACGATTGAATGAACTGGCCGGTGAGGCGCAGACCCGGGCGAAAATTATCCTGCGTTTAAGTCCCGGCGTAGAGGCTCATACCCACGAGTACATTAAAACCGGGCAGATTGATTCCAAGTTTGGTTTGGTCATTGAAAACGGTTCCGCCATGGCGGGCGTGAAGTATTGCCTGGAACTTCCCCATATTGAATTAAAGGGCTTTCACTGCCATATCGGGTCTCAGATTTTTGAACTGGACTCCTACGCCCATGCGGCCGAGACCATGATGGACTTTATACACACCGTCTACCGGGAAACCGATTACCTGGCGGAAGAACTGAACCTGGGCGGGGGACTGGGAATTTATTATTTTAACGGCGACCAGCCCCGGCCGGTTAAGGAATACGCCGATGTGATGATGAGAGCCCTGCAGGAAAGGGCGGCATCCTATGACCTGCCGGTTCCCCGGGTGATTGTGGAACCGGGAAGATCTATCTCCGGGCCCGCCGGAAGCACCCTTTATACCGTGGGAGCCATCAAGGATATTCCGGGAATTCGCAAATATGTTGCCGTAGACGGGGGCATGGGAGATAATCCTCGTCCGGCCCTTTATCAATCCAAGTATGAGGCCTATATCGCCAACCGCATGCTGGAAGAAGTAGAAGAAAAGGTTTCCATCGCCGGCAAGTGCTGCGAGTCCGGAGACATGTTAATCTGGGATATTGAGCTGCCCGCCCCTCAAGCCGGGGATCTCTTGGTGGTAGCCAGTACCGGAGCTTATAATTATTCCATGTCCATGAATTACAACCGGCTGCCTCGCCCGGCCATGGTGCTGGTGTCCGAAGGCAAGGCCGATGTGATTGTCAAACGGGAAGACTATACCGATTTAATCCGCAACGACGTGATTCCCGAACGTTTGCGCAGTTCGGTGATGAAACTGGCCTCCTCCCGGTAAGAATCCCGGGACTGGGGAAAAAGGAAGAAACTTATATGAACATAACGGGGGTTGTTGACAAAGAAACACAGTTTCCTTTGGCAACAACCCCTTATTTTTTAGAAATAATGAACACGGATAATACGGATTCTATGAGCCGGTTGTTTGTTTTGTTGTCTGCCTATTCTTTTGGCGCGCTTTTCTTGCTGTTTCGGGCTGTGCGCCCGCGAAGTATTTTTTATTTTTATGGCATATGTTATAATTTAATGTATTTATTGGTTTTAGAACTTGATTTGGGGGTAAATGGATTGGAGATTATAACGGCGCATGTCAATACGGATCTGGACGGTTTAGCCTCCATGGTTGCTGCCCAAAAGCTTTATCCCGGAGCGGCGCTGGTCTTCCCGGGAAAGCTTTCCCGGAATGTGGAGGAATTTTTAGCCCTGCATAAGGACACCCTCAAGCATATTCGTACCATCAAAGACATTAATATCGACCAAGTCAAGCGGTTGATTATGGTGGATACCAAGAGTCCCGGCAGAGTTTCCAAGTTAAAGGAATTGTTTAACCGTCCCCAGGTGGAGGTCCATATCTTTGATCATCATCCCAGAGCAGAAGGGGATGTAAAGGGCAAGGTGGAGGTTGTGGAGCCCATTGGGGCCTGTACAACTCTGTTAATTGAGCGTATCCGGTCCAAAGGCTTGGAGATCACTCCCCTGGAAGCCACCATCATGGCCCTGGGGATTTACGAGGATACCGGCTGCCTGGTGTTTACCAACACCACCCCCAGAGATATCCGGGCCGCCGCCTTTTTGCTGGAACAAGGAGCCAATCTGGCGGTGGTGGCGGACTTTTTAGGCCGCCCCCTGACTCCGGACCAAAAGGCCCTGCTGAAAAAGCTGTTGGTTTCGGCTGAGCATCATCATATTAACGGCAATAAAATTTTGATTGCCCGGGGCAATGTAGATGAATTTATTGGCGGACTGAATCTGCTGACTCATAAATTGGCTGAGATCGAGCAAATTGATGCGGTCTTTACCATTGTGGAAATGGAAGACCGGATTCACATGGTGGGGCGCTGCGCCCTCAAGGAAAAGATCAACTGCAAGGAAGTAATGGAGTGTTTTGGCGGTGGGGGCCACCCTGCGGCCGCTTCCGCTACGGTGAAAGATCAAACGGTGGATGAAGTTGCCGCCAGCCTGCTGGAAATTATTAAAGAAAGAGTCCGGCCGCCCCTGACCGTGCGAGATATTATGTCCAGCCCCGTAAAAATGGTCTTTCCGGAGACCACCATTGAAGAGGCGGGTAAAATTATGCTCCGCTATGGGCATACCGGCCTGCCGGTTATTAAAGACGGCAAACTGGTAGGCGTCATCTCCCGCCGGGATGTGGAGAAAGCCACCCATCACGGTCTGGGCCACGCTCCTGTTAAGGGGTATATGACGGTGAACGTGATTACCGTGGATGGCGGCATGAATATTAATGAAGTACAGGAATTGATGATTGAAAAGGATATCGGCCGGCTGCCGGTGGTGGAAGGAGACCGGGTGGTGGGCATTATCTCCAGAACCGATGTCCTGCAAACCCTCCATGAAGGTTTTAAAGGACGTTATACCACCACCTATACCAATCAGAAAAAATATACCGCAGCCAGTACCAACATTCGTCCCGACATGCACCGGGTGCTGCCTCAGCGCATTTTGAACATCCTGACCCGGGCCGGAGAGACGGCCCGGAGCATGGGTTATCAGGTTTATGCCGTGGGCGGACTGGTAAGGGATGTTTTGCTCAAGGTAGAAAACCTGGATGTGGACCTGGTGGTGGAGGGCAAGGGCATTGAGCTGGCCCATAAACTGGCTGAAACCATCGGGGGCCGGGTGCGGGCCCATGAAAAGTTCGGCACCGCCGAGATTGTTTTTCAGGACGGATATTGGGTGGATGTCGTGACCGCCCGGGTAGAATATTACGAATATCCCGCAGCGCTGCCCCAGGTGGAACAATCTTCTCTTAAACATGATCTGTACCGCCGGGATTTTACCATTAACGCCATGGCCGTGGCCTTGAACCCGGAACGCTTCGGAGAACTGGTGGATTATTTTAACGGCCGGGAGGATCTGCAGATCGGGGCGGTGCGGGTGCTGCATAACCTCAGTTTTATTGAGGACCCTACCCGCATTTTGCGGGCCATCCGTTTTGAACAGCGCTATGATATGGCCATTGAACCCCAGACCCTCCGTCTGATTAAAGAGGCGGTGCGGGAAAAGGTGCTGGCCCGGTTGTCCACCGAGCGCATGTGGGGGGAATTAAAGAGTATTCTGGAGGAAGCGGACCCGGAAGACATGATGGACCGTATGTCCGAATTGGGTGTCTGGGACTATCTTTTCCCTGAGATCACCTTCTGGGAGGTACAGCCCGTTATCAGTGAAATGCCCCAGGCCCTGATGATTTTACGCAATTGGGGCTGGGCGGAACCCGCTGAAAGATGGCTGCCTTACTTTCTGGCCATCCTCCATTGGACTACCCAAGAGACAGCCTTTGAAATCTGCCAGCGTTATTTCCTGGGACGAAGGCAAACCGACAAAGTGCTGGATGTCATTGCCCACTGGCGGAGGGCCCTGAAAAGCCTGTCCGCCACCGGGGATGTTCCCCTTTCGGAACTGACTAAAAGTGTGCAGACCCTGCCCCGGGAAGCCTACCCGTTGTTTCTAACCCTGCTGGAAGATAAGAACGCCATCCGGCGTTTCCGGCTGGTGATGGAATCGGTGCATAAAAATAAACCTTCCGTAAATGGTAAAGATATCCGAGCCATGGGTTTCCAGCCGGGACCCATGTACCGGCGGGCCTTGGATGCCGTCTGGCGGGCGAGATTGGACGGCCTGGTGCAAACCAGGGAGGAAGAACTGGAATACGCGCGCAATTATCTAATACAGCATAACGCCCCCAAAATTGAGCCCAAGAAACCCAAAGGAAACAATGCCCAAGAAAACCGGACGGTTTTTCGTAATAACGGTAAAACGAAAGGGACGAAGCCCCGTGTTTGATTTTTCTGTAGGGAGTATTATTGCAAAGGTTATTATTATTTTAATCGCTTTGCCTTTGCATGAATTTGCCCATGCGGCCGTAGCCTTTAAACTGGGGGATAATACCGCCCGGGACGAAGGCAGGCTGAGCGTAAATCCCATCCGGCATCTGGACCCTCTGGGTACCATTTTGTTGATGGTGGCGGGTTTTGGCTGGGCCAAACCGGTGCCCGTAAATCCCTGGCATTTTAAAAACCGTAAACAGGGAATGATGCTGGTTTCCCTGGCAGGGCCCCTAAGCAATCTCTCCCTGGCGGTACTGGCGGTGATTGTTCTGGGCTTTCTAAAACCCTCCGGGAATACCCTGTTTATTTTTTACAATTTTATTTATATCAATGTGCTGCTGGCTGTGTTTAACTTTTTACCCATTCCGCCTTTGGACGGCTCAAAAATCCTGGCCGGTATTTTACCCGGCCGTCAGCAGTGGCTCTACCAATTGGAGCAATATGGCACACCCATCCTGTTCTTATTAATTTTCCTGGGCATTCTCAGCCCGGTATTACGATTTTTTATTGATCCCATTATGAATTTATTAAATTTACTGGCCATGCTGGTGGCCGGCTTTTCATCATAACAGGTTTAAAAGGAGAAAGGACATGACGAAAAAAGGAACCATTTTAAGCGGTATGCGTCCCACCGGTCGCTTGCATCTGGGCCATCACAGCGTGCTGAATAACTGGGTACAATTGCAGGACCTCTATCATTGCTTTTTTATGGTGGCGGACTGGCACGCTCTCACCACCGGCTGGGAGGAGGCCAA
This sequence comes from Desulforamulus ruminis DSM 2154, assembly GCF_000215085.1. NCBI lineage: Bacteria > Bacillati > Bacillota > Clostridia > Eubacteriales > Peptococcaceae > Desulforamulus > Desulforamulus ruminis. Next base: position 3,034,752 of record NC_015589.1, on the reverse strand, counting down.
AGAAATCCGGCCCAATACCCGGGAAATGGTAGCCGACTGGCTGGCTGCGGGCCTTGACCCGGAAAAAAGTGTGATTTTCAGTCAATCCGAGGTTCAAGAGCATGCGGAGCTGCACCTTTTATTTTCCATGATCATGCCCTTATCCTGGCTGGAGCGGGTGCCTACCTATAAAGATCAGATTAAAAAGCTGGGGGAAATGGGCAAGGATATCAACACTTACGGTTTCCTGGGCTATCCCTTGCTGCAGGCGGCGGATATTTTAGTTTATAAGGCCAATGCGGTGCCGGTGGGAGAAGACCAACTGCCCCATGTGGAGTTGACCCGGGAAACGGCCCGGCGTTTTAATCATCTCTTCAAACCGGTATTTCCGGAGCCCCAGGGGATTATCAACCGGGAACTGGCTGTTTTGCCCGGTCTTGACGGGGCAAAAATGAGCAAAAGTTATCATAATTATATTTCCATGGGAGCGGATCCCGACGAGATTAAGAAAAGCGTGAACCAGATGATTACCGACCCCAACCGCATCCGCAAGACCGATCGGGGCAATCCCGAGGTTTGTGTGGTGCACAAGTTCCACCGGATTTATAACGGTCAACTGCTGGAGGGCATTGAGGCGGACTGCCGGTCCGGAAGCATGGGCTGTGTGGCCTGTAAAAAGCAGTTATCCGCAGTTTTGGATCAGGAGCTGGGACCCATTCGTGAACGCAGGGAAAAGGTGCTGTCTCAAAAGGGTTACATTGAAGAAGTGCTAAAGGACGGAGCCGAAAGAGCCCGGACGGCTGCCGGAGCCACCCTGCAGGAGGTCCGGAAAGCAATCTTTGGCTAGTGGGCATTCCTGAATGGTCCTGTTGCTAGCCTCAAGGTAGTGCTTAAGGGGTCCTGTTGTTAGCCTTTAGGTGTAATGCTCTCAGGTCCTGTAGAGGTTATATAGGACCTGAGAGCAAGACAGAATAAGCTAACAACAGGACCCCAAAGAAAAACCCTTGAGGCAAAAAGAAAAACCCTTGAGGCGAAGGACGGATGAGTTAATGTATGCGGTGAAGCTCTCAGCCTTTGAAGGCCCCCTGGATCTTTTGCTGCACCTGATTGACAAAGATCAGGTAAATATTTATGACATACCCATTGCCCAAATTACCTCCCAGTACTTAACCTATTTAGGCCAAATGGAGCAGTTGGATATGGATGTAGCCAGCGAATTTTTAGTGATGGCCGCCACCCTTCTATCCATTAAAGCCAGGATGCTCCTGCCGCGTTCCGGCGGTCCTGAAGCGGAAACGGAGGACGGGCCGGACCCCAGAGAGGAATTGGTATTGAGGCTTCTGGAGTACCGCAAGTTTAAAGAAGTGGCTTCCTACCTGAGGACCCAGGAAAGGCAGGTAGGCAGGATCTACGTTCGCAATAATTCCATTGAGATGTACCAGCATTTGTTTAAACCTAAAGACCCCCTGGGCGGGTTATCCATGGACAATCTGTTTCAGGCCCTGCAAAAGGTTTTGCAGCGGGCGGGGGTTCAATTATCCATTCCGGGAGAAATCACCCGTGAAGAGATTCAGGTACCCGATAAAATGCGTCAACTGCAGGCGATGCTGGTATTATATCCCCAGGGTCTTTCCTTTTCCAAAATCTTTCAGGGGGAAAGTAACCGTACGGAGATCATCGTGACTTTCCTGGCTATTTTGGAGCTGTTAAGGATGGGCCAGATCCGGGCGGTTCAACAGGAACCCGGCGGTGACATCATAATTTTCCGCCAGGATAAAGGGCTTTCTGAGGAGGCGTACGATTGACGGTATTATTTAGAGACCAAGTGAAGGCAGCCCTGGAAGTGATGCTTTTTGTAGCCAGTGAACCCCTGACGGTGCAAACCCTGGCCCGCATCGCCGAGGTAGAACCGGCTGACGCGGAGGAATTGCTGCAGGAGTTGGCGGCAGAATACGCTGGCAGACCGGGAGGTTTAAAACTGGCGGAAGTGGCCGGAACCTGGCAGATGTGTACCCGGTCGGAATATGCTCCCTATGTGGAGCGGTTATACCGCCAGCGGGGCAGTACAGGCCTGTCCCAGGCAGGAGTGGAAACCCTGGCCATCATTGCCTATCGCCAGCCCATTACCCGGGCGGAGATCGAGATGATCCGCGGAGTGAAGGTGGATTCACCCATTAATACTCTGCTGGAGCGGAATTTAATCGAAGAAAAGGGACGCCGGGAGGGACCGGGCCGGGCGGTGCTCTATGGCACAACCTTGGAGTTTTTAAAATATTTTGGCTTAAAGGATATCAGCCAGCTTCCATCCCTGGAAGAATTTCTAGTAGAAGGGATCGAGCCGGAATAAAGGGTATTTGTCCTCACAGACCGTGGACAAATACCCTGTTTTTCTTTAAAGCAGGTCTGCAAAGTTTGGCTTAATACGCATATTTCTCCAAAAATTGTTAAAAATATAGTAAAAACCTTTTGGAGGGATTGCCATGCGCCGAGGTCAAATTTTTTTGTGTTTAATGCTTGTTCTCTTAGTACCCCTTGGATGTACTGCGGCCAAAAAGCCGGACGTTCAAACGCAGCCCAAAACCATTATTGTACCCGAGGTTTCCAAAATTTCTTTTCAAATGGTTGAGTTTGAAAAGGCTCCGGAAATTGTACAAGCCCTGGCAAAAAACCTGAATGAAAAGCATTTTGCCACCTGGACCGCTGTGAACGGAACCAATTATATAGTTGTCAGCCAGGATCAATTGCCCGCCGGCAACAGCGTACAGATCTCTGAAATTGAACGGAGGGTTCCGGCCAATGATTTTGATTGGGTCAATGTCCGCTTAAAATATTTGTCCGGTGTTTCCTCCGAGCAGAAAAACAGCACGGCCAAACCGCTGGTAGCCTCTTTTACTCTGGACAGAACGGTGAAAGCCCTTGGGTTTGAAATTGCCAAAGAAGCTGCCAAGGCTCCCGCGCCGGTGGCACCGGCTCCCGCGGCACCGAAGAATACAGGAGCCGCAAGCACTCCGGTAACGGAAAAAGGACTGAAATTAGATGCTCCCAAAGCGGGCGATCAAATAAAGAGCCCGCTGCAGATTTCCGGCAGTGCCGGTGGGGTGGACGGCACGGTCCGGGTTCGCCTGAAAGGCGCTAACGGCATGACCCTGGTGGAAAAGCCCCTGCAACCGGTGGGGGGGAATTTTAACACCACCATCAATTTTACTTCTCCGGTCCGTGAGGAAAAGGGAACGGTGGAAGCCTTTGTAACCGGGGAAGACGGTTTGGAAAAGGATAATGTTTCTGTTCCGGTAACCATCCTGCCTGCGAATACCCCGGAAACCCCTGGAGCGCCCTAAGACTTCGGGGTTGGGCTTCAGGGGTCTGGTTGTTAGACTAAAAAGTAATTATCCGGGGTCCTGCTGCTGGCTTTAAGGGCATTCCTGACAGGTCCTGTTAATAGGCCGTTAAAAAACAGGACCCTTTGAAATACAGTAATAGGCTAACAACAGGACCAGGAGAAATACTGCAGAGGCTACCAGCCAGCCCCGAGGAATGCAGCATAGCCGGAAAGGAGTGACCAAAGTCTGTTAACTGTTTATTTGTTGTTGGGCTTGGGGCTGTTGCTGGCTTTGGTGCTCCTGTCAAAGATAAAGGTTCATCTGAAATATTTTCGCCAAGAGGAAGATGATACCGTCAGTCTGGAGTTTTTTCTTTTTGCCGGGCTGATCCATTACAAATTAGAACTTCCGGTGCTCATCTTTCAAAAGGAGAAGTCCGGGGTTTCGCTGAAAACCCGTACAGAATTGGAAACCGGCGGAAAAGCCTCCCGGGAAATCGCCGGGAAGCCCGGAGAGTTTAAAATAGAAAGCCTGGAAGAAGCCATTGCTAAATTTCGTGAATGGTGGCTTTTGCTGCAGAATATCAAAAACGATATTGAACGGTTTCTGCGTCGCATCCATTTGCAGCGTTTTTTCTGGACCATCCGCATTGGCACGCCGGACGCTGCAGCCACCGGGTTGTTAACCGGCCTGATTTGGGCTGCCATGGGCGGAATAACGGCTTATCTTTTTCACCGGGTCTCCGCCAAAGGAGAAAAACCGGTGCTAAAAGTGGAACCTGACTTTAGAAAACAAGGTTTTTCAACCTCTTTTGACTGCATATTTAAAATTCGAGTTGGTCATATTATGGTTACAGGCATAAAAATTTTGATAAAAATGGTATATAGACGGGGGGTGAAACACTTTGGCAGAGCATCCCATAGCAGATCTGATGAAAACTGCCATGGAGAGTATCAAGGAAATGGTTGATGTTAATACAGTGGTGGGTGATCCCGTGGAGACACCCGACGGCAGCGTCATTATTCCTATATCCAGAGTGGCCTGCGGCTTTGCCGCCGGTGGCGGGGAATATGGAGCCAATGGCAGTGTAAGAAAAGAAGGAGAGGGACCCAGTTCTCCCTTTGGAGGGGGAAGTGGTGCCGGGGTATCCGTACAGCCCATGGGCTTTTTAGTGGTAGGGAACGGTCAGATACGCCTGCTACCTGTAGACGACAATCATGCCCTATTCGACCGGCTGATCGATGTGGCGCCCCAAATGCTGAATCAAATTCAGGGTATGTTTAACCGGGACCATACGGCAACCGTGCAAAATCAACCAATTGTATAAAAGTTTTGATAATGATAAAAGTGGGGCAACCCACTTTTTATTTTTTTCGAAATTTCTTAAAGGGGAATTGTATATTATGTCGAAAATATCCATAAGTTCCTAAATATAGGTGGAGGTTTTTTAAAATGAAAGAGTTGGACAAACTAGTCTCGGTTCCTCATCTTAATCAGTCTTTACTATATACGAAATGGAAGAGCTTTGTTAGTGGAATACCTGTTGATTCTAATAAGATATTCACAGAGACTTATAAAGCTTGGCAACGGTGCGTTAATTATAATATTAACCCCTATGCCTTTAAAGACTTAAAAAGATTAACCCATGAAGAACTGTATGAGAAAAAACGCCAACTCCAAGATGTCCTTTCACTGCTGGAACACCACTTTTCAACGATTAAAACCACTGTCAGCACCCACAGTTCAAATTATTTCATTTGTGTGTCAGACCAGGACGGCCATCTGCTGGAAGTTCAGGCGGATAAAGAAACAGAAGCGGCAGGCCTGCCCTTTCCTTTCTTTCCCGGCATATGTGCGGCTGAAGATCAAATAGGCAACACGGCCATTGGCACCGTGCTGGTTACCAAGACCCCTTTGGCAATCATTGGCCCGGAGCACTTCGTACAGGCCTTCCACCGCTGGTCCTGCGTAGGGGCGCCGATTTTTGGCGCCAACGGGGAGGTCATTGCCGTGCTCACGGTGGGCACTCCCTGCGGTTTTGAAAGTCCCTATACCTTTAGTTTGCTGGCGGCGGCGGCCAAGGCGGTGGAAGCCGGATTAAAGCAAGCGATGATGGAAAAACAACTTCAGGAAGTTAGAAAAAATCTGAGTCAAGTGATTCAGCAGAGTGAAATTATCTTTAACGATATGTCACAAGGGGTTTTAATCTTAAATAAGGACTGTACCGTGGTCTTTTTCAATAAAGCGGCGGAAAAAATATGGGACCTGTCTGCCGAGCAGATTGTGGGGGGGCCGGTGCAAGCCTTTTACCACACTTGCCCCCTGGGGACTCCCATCTTGATCCGCACCATTCAGGAAGGAAAAGCTTTTGCCAATATTGATTGCACTTGTAGCAACGGTCCCCGGGAAAAGAACCTGCTGGTCAATACCAGTGTAATCTACGATGAAAATAATGAGGTTAGCGGCGCCATTGGCATTTATACGGATGTAACGGAAATACGCCGCCAGGATGCACGGATGAGAGAACAGGAAAAACTGGCGGTGGTGGGACAAATGGCCGCCGGAATGGCCCATGAAATCCGCAACCCCCTGACCTCTGTACGGGGTTTTGCCCAGTTGATTAAAGAACGAATGGGTGACGAGCAGATTCCTTTTAATGAATATATGGAAATTATGATTCAGGAGATCGACCAGGCAGACAGTGTAATTAATAATTTTCTTCAGTTGGCCAGGCCCGCACCGGCCCAAAAGCAGCTTTGCTCGGCTAACGAATTGGTTTTAAATTTTGCCCGTATCTTTGAGTCCCAGGCCTTTCTGCAGGGGACCAAAGTAAAAACCGACCTCCAGAGTATCCCTTCCACCGTAATGGATGTAAACCAAATAAAACAGGTGCTGCTGAACCTGTCGCAAAATGCCCTGCAGGCCCTAAAGCAAGGAGGCACTCTTACACTGGCCACCCGATATGACCCGAAGGAAAATGTAATTTGTATTCAAGTCATTGATGATGGCCCGGGAATTCCGCCGGAGGACCTGGATAAGATCGGAACCCCTTTTTTCACCACCAAGGATAAAGGAACCGGGCTGGGTCTCTCCATTTCCTACAGCATTGTGGACCGGCACCGGGGACGGCTGGAGGTAACCAGCAAAGAAGGAGAGGGAACCTGCTTCTCCGTTTGTCTGCCGGTGGACCAGCAGTTCTAATGGGACATCCCCCCTCATAATATCAGGAGTAAGAGGACAAGGGGGGAGAACATTGGTAAACTATGTTTGGTTGAGTATGATGGTATTTGGAATTCTTGTGGCCGGTGCCCAGGGACATATTGAAGTGGTTACCAAAGCCGCCCTGGATGGAGCTCAGGTGGCTGTAAAGACTTCGCTGAGCCTCATTGCCATTATCACCTTCTGGCTTGGTATCATGAAATTGGCTGAAGCAGCCGGATTAATTCAGGCTTTGGCCCGGTTGGTTAGACCGGTCACGGCTTTTTTGTTTCCCAGTGTGCCCAAGGACCACCCTGCTATGGGGGCTATTGTCATGAACCTGAGCGCAAATATTCTGGGTCTGGGAAATGCGGCTACGCCCATGGGCCTGATTGCCATGCAGGAACTGCAGAAACTGAATAAACAGCGTCCTGATACCGCATCCGAGGCCATGTGCACTTTTCTAGCCATCAACACCGGGTGCATCACCTTAATCCCCACCACCATCATTGGTATCCGCCTGCTGTATGGGAGCCAAGATCCTACCGCGGTTGTGGGGACAACCATCTTTGCCACTCTCTGCGGCATGACCGTGGCCATTTTGGCCGACCGGATTCTGCGCAGCCTGTATAGAAACAGGGGGTGAAGACATGTACGAGGTGATTAATGAGATTTCCCGCTGGGCCATTCCGTTGATGCTGCTGCTGATTCCCCTGGCGGCTTTTTTTAAAAAAGTGCCGGTGTTTGAGACTTTTGTGGAAGGTGCTGAGGCCGGATTTTCTACAGCTATAAAAACCATTCCCTTTCTTACCGCCATGCTGGTGGCAGTGAGCGTTTTTCGTGCTTCCGGAGCCATGGAGTTGTTAACTTCCACCCTCTCAACCCTTCTGGACGTGGTGGGGATTCCCGCTGAAATTATTCCCCATGCCATTATGCGTCCCCTCTCCGGAGGAGCTGCCCTGGGGATCGCCACGGAGTTAATTAAGACCCATGGACCCGACAGCTTTGTGGGACGGCTGGTTTCCACCATGCAGGGCAGCAGTGACACCACCTTTTATGTCTTAACCTTATATTTCGGTTCGGTGGGCATACGAAAATACCGCTATGCGGTTGCTTCCGGCCTAGCCGCGGATTTTACCACCCTGGTGGCGTCGATTCTTATTTGCCACATGATGTTTTAGATTGACTGAAGGGCTTGACTTAAGGGACATCTTTAAGGATCCTGTTGTTGGACTTAAAGGAAATGCCTTAGGGTCCTGTGGAGAGACTGCAAGACCCTAAAATAGTGCTTATGAGGCCAGCAACAAGACCTGATAGAATGTCAGAATAAGGCTAAAATGGACTTTGGCCGTCCGGGTATGATAAGCTTAAGTGTGGCTTTAAAAATTGCGCTGCAAAAGGGGATTAAACAGAACCATGGAAGAAAGGCTGCAAAAGGTACTGGCCAAGGCGGGGATGGCTTCCCGCCGTCATTCCGAAGAATTGATTTTGAACGGAAAAGTAAAAGTGAATGGTAAAGTGATAACGGAATTGGGAACCAAGGTGAATGCCGCCAAGGATGTGATTGAAGTGTCCGGGAAGGTAATCCCTCCCCCGGAGAGAAAAGTGTATTATCTTTTAAATAAACCAAGGGGTTACGTGACCACCCTTAAGGATGAAAGGGGCCGCAAAACCGTAATGGATCTCCTGGAGGGCATTCCCCAGAGGGTCTACCCTGTGGGGCGGCTGGATTATGACTCCGAGGGGCTGCTGTTATTGACCAACGACGGGGAATTAACCCAGGCTTTTACCCATCCCAAACACCGGGTGAAGAAAACCTATATGGCCAGGGTGGAAGGAATTCCTGAGCCGGAAAAACTGGAGTCTTTAACCAAGGGAATCCAACTGGAGGATGGGCTTACGGCTCCGGCGGAAGTGAGGCTGACCAATATTCTGGATAACAGGGCCCTATTGGAAATCCGCATTCACGAAGGAAGAAACCGCCAGGTTAGACGGATGTGCGAACAGATTGGCCATCCGGTGGTGCGCCTGCGCAGGGTGCAAATGGGCCCGCTGGTTTTGGGGGACCTGAAGCCGGGTCAATACCGGCCTTTAACTCATAACGAGCTGCGGGAAGTTATGGCGCTGGCCGGGATAAAGGCGGAGTCTGCCCCTTTAGGGAAGGGGATCAGGACCTTCACCGGAGTCTCCGGGGATCGGAGAAAGAAGGCTGGGGCTGCTAAAAGTACCAGAGGTCCCCGGTTCGATAAAGGAACTGCAGGAAAAACAGGTCCTCGTCAGAGGTTTAAATAAGCCGGGCATAGGGAAGCTCCTTTAAGGCAATATTATCAGCAGAATGAAATGATATTGTCGGAGGAATCGTTATGCCTTATTGTGCCAATTGTGGAAATCATCAGAGCCTTGCCAGCAGCAAAATCCCGCCCAGTTCGGATACCGCTGCAGCTCCTCCCTACGGTTTATTCGGTAATTTTAGCCCGGAAGGTCAATTAATCACCATGGAATGTCAAGGGGCCAGTCTGGACGACGCCCAGGAAGCCTTTGAAGATCCCAAGACCTATTTTGATCGTTGTCCTATCTGTGGTTCTTCAGAAATCTATTGGTAAATGTTTGCAGGATTTTTCCTCGCTGAATCGAATTTATGGTTAAGCAAAGGCGAGGAGGTATTCCATTGAATCTGCCCAGTGAAGAGCTATCCTACCGGCCGATAAAGGTTAAGGTTCGACTTGATTTTAAAGGAGTTGGCAAACCGGGCCGGCTTTTATTTGGAGGAAAACCCAGCGATAAAGCTGCCGAAGATATAAGGGAACAGCAGGTGGCCATCTTTAGAAATGTACCCATTCAAGGGATTCAAATCGAGGATATTGATGTAAGTTCCGAAGTTTATGTGGTCCAGGACGAGCTGCTGAACAGCGAAGCGGCCTATGCCCCGGTGCTGCTGGTGATCCGGGCGGAAACCCTGGAAGACGTGGTTCGCTTTATTGCCAGAGATGATTTTCGGAAAATAGAGATTGTAGAGCCTGCCAATCTGGTCCTTACACGCTACGATGTGGAAAGGCTGCTGTTTCGGGTGGCGGAAGAAATGAGAGTGTACCGGACTTTATTGGACAGAAAATATAACAGCCGCTAGCGGCAGGAATTAATTACCATGTCACCGCATATAGTAGCACAGTAGGAGGCGGTGATATGAATAACTTTAACAGCCTGTGGCTGCGGGTAAACAAAGTTAGCAAATATTTATTTGGCTTTATGATAACAGCCTTTTTACTGATGGTTATTTATCAATCCTTCATTGCGCCTTCTCCTTTAAGGAAGGTGGTCCTTCGAGTGGGCTCGGATGCAGAGACCGTTTTAAGTCATGATCCCTTACCGGAGAATACACTGGTCCTTCAATTAGTTAATTTCTCAACCCTGCCTAAAGCCAAGGTATTGGTAAACGGTCAAATGAAAGGAGATTTTTCTCATCCTTATGTCACGGTTCCGGTGGAAAACGGAGATGTGGTGGAGGTGGATACCACCTTTTACCAGCATTCGGTTCGTATAAGAATCGCGGATGTGTCCAGCCGGGTGCTTTGGCCCCGGAAAGGTACGGAAACAGTGGGTAAGCAAACGGTTATTCTTTTGGATAAAATAAAATTGTCCCATCAGAAATAGGCAACATTGCAATTGAACCACGATTATAATATAATCAAAACAATCCTACAGGGATAAAATATGGTAATAGTACTCCGGTAGGAGTGCTATTTTTGTTAAGGAGTGTTATGCTTGATTCTCCACGGGAGCAGGAAAGTAGCCAGAGTGGCCATTGAAATGGCCATGACAGAGACCAGAGACCAAGAAAAAGAATATAAAAACAAATTTTTAAACGATGGAATCCGCACAGCGGCCGTGGATTACGGCGGAGATTTTATTTCTTCCGTCAACCGGATCATTGAAAGGGCGGTTGTGGCAGCCAAAAGAGAAGGGGTTATTAAAGAAGTTCATGCGGATGAGGGTGCGGTGGCCGGGGCCACCCGGGAAGCCCTGTCGATGATTATGCAGAAGGCTGTAGGATTAAATGTAGGTGGCAAAATCGGTATCGCCCGCCAGGCAGATCACATCAGTGTTGCGGTTTTCTTTGGAGTAGGGTTGCTGCATCTGGATGAGGTTGCCATTGGTTTGGGTCACCGTGCAGTATCAAGTCTATAAAAATGGAGGTTGGTAGGATGGGGACCGTGGTCAGGGGAATACGGGGTGCTATTACGGTAGAACGGAATGAAAGTCAGCAAATATTAGAAGCAACGCAAGAACTGCTGGAAAAAATTGTGCAGGAAAACCACTTAGATACCGAGGATATCTGCAGTGCCTTTTTTACTGTAACCCAGGATCTGGACACAGAGTTCCCGGCGAAGGCCGCCCGGGCCCTGGGCTGGACTTCAGTGCCCTTAATGTGCACCTCGGAAGTAAATGTGGCAGGGGCCTTGCCGAAATGTATTCGTGTACTGATACATATAAATACCGGCAGGTCCCAATCGGAGATCAAACATGTTTATTTAGGCCGGGCAGTTCAATTAAGGCCTGATTTAGTGGGCTAAGCAAGAAAGGTCCGGGGTTTTTAAACCCCGGACCTTTCTTGCTTAGCGACTACTTACTGATCTGCACCGTAGAAACTGTTTCCGCAACTGCAAAGCAGAAGCAGGATGATCAGGATGCAAAAAAGGGAGCTGTTGCCGCCGCAACCACCTACGTTGTAACCCATTGTATAACCTCCTCCAATTAAAATATTTGTTGTTATCAAGCAACCCTAAGTTTTATTTTTTTAAGCCATAGAAACCGTTACCGAAGAACAATAAAATTAAACTTAATGATCCATTCACTGCGCAGCCTCTGCCATTTGAATCAAGCGTTATAATCCCTTGAAGGATGGATTATTTTTCTGCACTGTAGCCGTAAAAACCGTTACTGAAGAAAAGCAGAATCAGGATTAAGAATACAATAAAAACAAAATTGTTATTGTATCCGCCTCCGTAATAATCTCCCATGATAAATCCTCCTTTGCATTTTTTTGATTTACCCTCGTTTCATAATACGGCAGGTGCCTTTTAGGTGTTACAAAAAACTTGTGAATATGATCTTAGAAAAATAAGGTTTATGTCTTTTATGATGCTGATATAGAGTCAATTTATATTACCATTATTTTCCATTCCGGGACGCCAATATTAGAATAGGCAGGGATCATGAGTCCATTGCAGTGTATGATGATAAGCTGCTGAATGATCGGGAGCATTTATGGGGACAAACAAAAAACCGGACCCGACGGCAGCGGGTTCGGTTTTCTTGCTTGCAAAGTATTTAATTTGAAGGACTGAAACAAAGGGGAAGTCGCTTTCCCATTAGATACCAAGTTCCTTGGCCAGGGTTGTCCAGGCGGGCAGGGATTTTTTAATAATTTCGGCATCAATACAATAGGCCAGCCTGAAATAGCCCGGACATCCGAAGCCGCTGCCGGGGACTACCAGCAGGTTATGGGCCAGGGCCCTTTGAGTAAACTCAATATCGTCCGGCAGGGGGGATTTCGGGAAGAGATAGAAGGCGCCCTGGGGCTTAACCATTTCAAAACCCAGAGAGGTTAGATGATGGTATAAGAGGTCCCGTTTTTCCTGATACTCCGCAATATCAACGGATTCCCGCTGCAGTCCGGCTACTAAACGCTGCATTAAAGCAGGGGCGTTGACAAAGCCCAGAGTCCGGTTACAAAAGACAAGCCCTTCGATGAGCTGGTCCACCCCGTTGATGTTGGGATTCACCGCCACGTAACCGATGCGTTCACCGGGCAGAGCCAGGTCCTTACTGTGCGAGGTAACCAGCAGGGCATTGGTAATATAGCGAAAAACCGAGGGAACCTGAATACCGTCAAAAACAATTTTGGAGTAGGGTTCATCGGACAACACAAAGATGGCACGTCCGGTTTCCCGGGATTTTCTTTCCACCAATTGGTTTAGCGAGGCCAATATTTCAGGGGGGTAAACCACTCCGGTGGGATTATTGGGAGAGTTTATAATAATAGCTCTGGTTTTTGGCCCCATGGCGGCTTCCAGCGCCTCCAGGTCCGGCAAAAAGCCGGTTGTGGTGGGCACAACTTTTAATACGCCGCCATGGTTATCTGCGTAAAATCCGTATTCAACAAAATAAGGCGCTAAAGCAATCACTTCGTCCCCGGGATTTAGTATGGCTTTGAGAATGATGTTTAGGCCGCCGCCGGCCCCAACGGTCATAATCACATGATTGGCATTAAAGGAAAGTCCGGACTGTTCCGTAAGAACCTCCGCAATGGCCTGGCGGGTTTCGGGGTAACCGGCGTTGCTCATATAGCGGTGCATGCCGGGCAGGGGATTGAAGGCCAGCTTTTTTAATTCCTCATGAAATTTCTCCGGGGGCTCCACAGAAGGATTTCCCAGAGTAAAGTCAAAGACTTTGTCTGCCCCGTGAATTTTACGCAGGCGGTCTCCTTCCTCGAACATTTTCCGTATCCAGGAAGACCGGCTTAAAAAGGAAGCCACTTTATCAGATAGGACCATTGTTTAACTCCTTTCATTGGGGTTTCCTATCTATTGTAACATTCCCCTGGTAAAAAACACAAAAAAATCACCGATTTTTCAAAGGATCATTGCCATTTGACCGGGGTGATGATAACATGGAATTTGTAGAATGGTTGGCAATGGTGTTTTTTATTCCCAGAGTAAAAAGTAGAACGGAAGAATGGTAAGGAGGGATGGCTGTGCCTGTTTTTAAGGACTAAGGCACCTTTCTTGGGTGTCTTTTTGTTGTTGATGGATATATTATGGTAGATAGATGATAGCAATTGGTTTATCAAGGAGGAACAACAATGATTATTGTCATGAGCCCTAAAGCGGATGAAAATAAAACGGATGCAGTTTTGGAAAGATTGAAGCGGGCAGGTTTTCAAATCCACCTGTCCCAGGGAGTGGAAAGAACCATCATTGGTGCCATTAGAGATCGAACCCGCATGGGCGATCTGGCTTTGGCAGCCATGCCGGGAGTTGAGAGCGTGGTCCCCATTTTACAACCCTACAAACTGGCCAGCAGGGCCTTTAAAGAAGAAGGAACCATTGTCAGAGTGGGGGATATTGCCATTGGGGGCGAGGAAATTCATGTCATGGCCGGGCCTTGTGCCGTAGAAAGCCGGGAACAGTTGTTGGAAGCAGCCCGGCTGGTCAAAGAGGCCGGGGCCACCCTGCTGCGCGGGGGCGCTTTTAAACCTCGCACCTCGCCCTATTCCTTCCAGGGCTTGGAGGAAGAAGGGCTAAAACTTTTGGCTGAGGCCAGGGAAAAAACCGGCTTGAAAGTTGTAACCGAGGTGATGGATGCCAGCACCCTGCCCATGATTGCGGAGTATGCGGATATTTTGCAAATTGGCACCCGGAATATGCAAAATTTCTTCCTGCTGCGGGAAGTGGCCAAAGTGGATAAGCCGGTTTTGTTGAAACGGGGAGTTTCGGCCACCATTGAAGAATGGTTGATGGCGGCGGAGTATATTATGGCCGGGGGCAACTATAATGTCATTTTGTGCGAAAGAGGCATTCGGACCTACGAAAGCTTTACCCGCAATACGCTGGACCTGGCGGCCATACCGGTGGTAAAACACCTTTCCCACCTGCCCATTATCGTGGATCCCAGCCATGCCATTGGTAAATGGCGGTTTGTGCCGCCCATGGCTGCGGCAGCGGTGGCAGCCGGTGCGGACGGCTTATTGATTGAAGTTCACCCCAACCCTGCCGAAGCCCTTTGTGACGGGCCTCAGTCCCTAACACCCACCAACTTCCAGTCCCTGATGCAGGATCTGAAATCCGTGGCCGGGGTTTTTGGTCGAAAAGTGGGAGGAAACTAGCCTGAAGGGTATTTCTTTAGGGTCCTGTTGTTCGTTCCAGGGAAGTATTCCTTTGGGGTCCCGTCGTTCGTAGGAATGCATTTCTTTTGGGTCAAGACCAACACTCAAGAAGAATGGCCTGAATTACGAACGACAGGACCCGGGGAAATGCCAATTAGGCGAACAACGGGACCTCAGAGAAAAACAGTATGAGGCGAGACCTTCCTAGGAGGTTTTTCTTTGTTCAATAAAGTTGTGATTGCCGGGGTCGGGTTAATCGGAGGGTCCCTGGGGCTGGCCATGATCCGGAGAAATCTGGCCCGGGAAGTGGTCGGCGTTGATCCGGCGGCTGAGAATCTGGCTCTGGCTGAAAGGCTGGGAGCCGTTCACCGGGCCGGCGTGCTGGCAGAGGTCCTGCCGGGTGCCGAGCTTTTTATACTGGCCGCGCCCATAGGTGTGACACTGGGTGTGTTAGAAATGGCCATTCCCTACCTTACGTCGGGAACCATTGTAACCGATGTGGGAAGCGTCAAAGGGCGGCTGCTGGAGCGTGCCCGCAAGATGGTGCCTGAAGGGGTCTATCTGGTGGGGGGACATCCTATGGCGGGCCTGGAGGTGGCCGGGGTTGCCGGAGCCCGGGAGGATTTATTTGAAGGAGCTTCCTATGTTTTAACCCCGGATCCCCATACCCATCCCCTGGTTTTAGACAAGTTAAAAAAACTGATTCAAGGCATCGGTGCCAACCCGGTGGAAATGGCGGCGGGGGATCATGACCGGGCGGTGGCGGCCATCAGCCATTTACCCCATCTCCTGGCCGCCACCCTGGTGAATACCGTCACGGCGGAGCCGAACCCGGACCAATTGTTGAAGCTGGCCGGCGGCGGGTTCCGGGACACCACCCGCATTGCTGCCTCCAATGCCTCCATGTGGCGGGATATCCTGCTGACCAACCGGGACAGGGTTCTGGAAACCCTGCGGCAGTTCCGCGGACAACTGGAGGAGATGGAGCAGGCCATTGAAAATTTTGATTCGCAACAGCTTGTATACGGGCTGGAACGAGCCCGGAATGTCCGGGCCGCCTTGCCCGAAAATAGAACATATTTGAAAAAGCGGTGAGAAGATGGAATTAATCGTTAATCCGGTTAAAAAATTATCGGGAGAAATTTCTGTCCCCGGGGACAAGTCCGTTTCCCACCGGGCCGTGATGCTTGGCGCCCTGGCTCGGGGAACCACCGAAGTGGAAAACTTTCTTATGGGCGAGGATTGTCTTGCTACGGTAAAATGTTTCGGGGCCTTGGGCGTTCAGATAAAAGGTCCGGATAAGGGCCGTCTGACCATTCAGGGAGTTGGACTGGAGGGGCTGAAGGAACCGGCCGATGTACTGGATGCCGGAAACTCCGGAACCACTACCCGTCTGCTGTTGGGAATTCTGGCGGGACAGCCTTTTTGCAGTATCCTGACCGGAGACGGTTCCCTGCGCAATCGCCCCATGGCCCGGGTAACCAAACCTCTTTCCGACATGGGAGCCAGCTTTCTGGGGCGGCAAGAAAACCGTTTTCTGCCTCTGGCCGTGCGGGGAGGAACTCTAAAACCCATTGCTTTTCAGTCCCCTGTGGCCAGCGCCCAGATCAAATCGGCCGTGCTGCTGGCGGGACTTTTTGCGGAAGGGGAAACAACCGTGACCGAGCCGGCGCCTTCCCGGGATCATACCGAGCGCATGCTTGAGAGTTTTGGCGTGCAGCTTTTGCGCACCGGAAACACCGTCACCCTGCAGGGGCGGCCCCAGCTTAGGGGGAACAAAGTGAGGGTTCCCGGCGATATTTCTTCCGCCGCCTTTCCCCTGGTGGCGGCGGCAATCCTGCCAGGGTCGGACATTACGGTTACCGGCGTAGGCATTAACCCCACCCGGGATGGCCTGCTGGAGGTGCTCCGGAAGATGGGGGCCAATCTGGAGCTGCTGAATATTCGGATGCAAAGCGGGGAACCGGTGGCAGATATCCGGGTCCGGGGAACGGGTTTAAAAGGGACCGAAATTTCCGGAGAACTGATCCCCCGGCTGATTGATGAAATCCCCGTACTGGCGGTGGCCGCGGCTTACGCCGAAGGAACCACCGTGATTAAGGATGCGGCAGAGCTCAAGGTAAAGGAAAGCAACCGTATTGCCACAGTGGCCGAAGAACTCAAGAAGTTTGGGGCCGATATCGAAGAACTTCCGGACGGATTGATCGTCCAAGGAGGAAAACCCCTGCAGGGAACGGTAGCCCAAAGCTACGGAGACCACCGGATTGCCATGGCCATGGCGGTGGCCGGGTTAGGCGCTTCCCGTCCCACCACTATTGAAGGGGCCCATTGTGTTGATGTAAGCTTTCCGGGCTTTGCCCATGCATTAAAATTTTTAGCGGTAGAATAATACAGCCGGGAGAGTATTTTCCTCTCCTGGCTTTTTTCTTTAAAATAAAGGAATTTCTAGCCCGATGTCGAAAATCCTATAGGTATTTTAGGTTTACTGCGGGGGTTTTGCTTCTTGTATAATAAATTGGATAAATTAAGCGTAGCCATTGACGGACCTGCGGGGGCGGGAAAAAGCACGGTGGCTAAACAGGTGGCCAACCGGTTAAACCTGGTGTATATCGATACCGGAGCTATGTACCGGGCCGTGACTCTCAAGGCTTTGCGCGGGGAAGTGGATTTGGACCGGCAGGAGGAGTTAACCGGATTAGCCCGGCAGTCCAGGATTGATTTGGTGGGGGCCACCCCCCAAAGAGTCTTTTTGGATGGCGAGGACGTGACCGAAGAAATACGGACTCCCGAAGTATCCCGCAGTGTCTCTTTGGTTGCCATGGTACCGGGCGTAAGAGAAGTTTTGGTGGAGCAACAGCGGAGGTTGGCCGAGGAAACCGGTGTTGTGATGGATGGGCGTGATATTGGCACCGTTGTGTTGCCCCGGGCCCAGGCGAAGTTTTTTCTCACGGCCTCTGCAGAGGAACGAGCCCGCAGACGGGCAAAGGAATTAATGGATAAAGGTTATACCATCGACATAACCGCATTAACCGAGGAAATTCGGGAAAGAGATCAACTGGACAGCAACCGGACGGTGTCCCCGCTGGTTCCCGCCGGAGACGCCATCATTATTGACAGTTCCGGTATGACCGTGGAGGAAGTGGTTCATCGAATTGTTGCTGAGATTAAGCAAGGGGAATTGTAGGAGGTTGCCATGATATACTCTTTTCTCTGGAGGGTGATCCGGCTGATCCTTCTCATTTGGCGTAGATGGCAGGTGATTGGGGTTGAGCATCTGCCTCAGCGGGGAGGGGTGGTGGTTGTCAGCAACCACGTCAGCAACCTGGATCCCGTTGTGGTGGGGTGCGCCTTAACCAGACCCATTCATTTTATGGCCAAGATAGAGTTGTTTAAAATTAGTATTATCGGCTGGTTTTTAAGACAATTAAAATCCTTTCCAATACACCGGGATAAATCGGATCGGCAGGCGATCCGGACAGCACTGGAATTACTTCAGTCCGGAGAGGTGCTGGGGATATTCCCCGAAGGCACCAGGAGCAAATCCGGCGAATTGCAAAAGCCTCATATTGGGGCCGCCCTGCTGGCGGTTAAGGCCGATGTTCCCATACTCCCGATAGCGCTTAAAGGCACAAAGGGGTTTTTTACTAAAATTGTTGTTTTGGTGGGTGAACCCATTTATCTGCCGGAGGTGTGGCATAACCGGCCCGGGAAAGAAGAACTGGAGAAGTTAAGCGAGCAGGCAATGGGACAAGTCGCCGCTTTATTGAATAAATAAGCTGATCAAAAATCATTGCTCAAGATAGAAGGTGATCTTTTGGAGGTCAGGTTAGCCAGCAAAGCGGGGTTCTGCTATGGAGTTAAACGAGCCATTGAACTGGCTTTAACCACTGCAGAGGAGAATGAAGGTCCAATATATACCCTGGGGCCCCTTATTCATAATCCTCAGGTGGTGAAGGACCTGGCTAACAGGGGAATTAAAGAAATTACCGTATTGCCACAAAACGAGGGAGGCACCGTGATTATTCGTTCCCACGGTGTGGGCCCCGACATATTGCAGGAAGCACAGGAAAAAGACGTAAGAATTATGGATGCAACCTGTCCCTTTGTTGCCCGGGCCCAAAGATATGCCCGGGAAATGGCTGAGCAGGGTCTGCCGGTCTATATCCTGGGGGATCCGGGCCATCCGGAGGTCCAGGGAATTCTGGGCTGGACAAAGGGGAAAGGCATCGTAATTGAAGGTGCTGAAGAGATCAATCCGGTGGAGGATCATCGGGTTGGCCTGGTAGCCCAGACAACACAACCACTGGCGAACTATCAGGCGGTGGTTGAAGCTCTTCAAAAACAGGGGCTGCAAGTGGACGCGCGCAACACCATTTGTCATGCCACGGGGGAACGCCAGCAGGCTGCTCTGGAGCTGGCTAAAACGGTGGACGTGATGATTGTGGTCGGCGGCAAAGAAAGCGCCAATACCAAAAAATTGGCCAGAATTTGTCAGGAAACCGGCACCCCTACCTATCATGTGGAATCAGCCCAAGAACTACAGGAAGATTGGTTCAGGGAAGCTGGAACTTGTGGGCTGACAGCGGGTGCTTCAACACCTGACGCAATTATAGAGGAGGTAAAAAGAAGGATGAACGAAATGGACCAGATGAATGGCGAGGAAGCCATGCAGGATGCGATGGAGGTAAAATCTCCCCGGGCCGGAGAGTTGGTTAAGGGAGTGGTTGTCCAGATAGGAATGGACGAAGTCATGGTGGATGTGGGGGCTAAATCCGAAGGGGTTGTTCCCCGCAAAGAACTGGCCTGCTATGGTGTAGATAATCCCCAGGATGTTGTTAAGGTGGGGGATGAGATAGAATGCGTGGTTATTAAATCCGAAGACAATGAAGGCCGGTTAATCCTATCCAAAGAACGGGCCGATGCTGAAAAGGCCTGGGGCGGCCTGGAAGAAGCCATGGAAAAGGGCACCATTATCCAGGGAACGGTCCGTGAGGTGGTCAAAGGCGGATTGCTGGTGGATGTAGGGGTTCGCGCCTTTATGCCGGCTTCTCTGGTGGACCGCGGGTATGTTGAAGATCTTTCCAAATACCTGAATGAGAAAATCAGCGTTCGGGTGATTGAAATGAATAAACAACGCAAAAAGGTTGTCATCTCCCGGAAAGCGGTTCTGGAAGAAGAATATGCCCGCAAGCGGGAAGAGCTTTTGGAGACCCTGGAAGAAGGTCAAACCGTTAAAGGGATTGTACGCCGGTTGACCCAGTTTGGCGCCTTTGTGGACCTGGGCGGACTGGACGGCCTGCTGCATATTTCCGAAATGAGCTGGCATCGTATTAACCACCCCTCGGAAGTCGTTAAGGCTGGCGATGAGCTGGAAGTAATGGTGTTGAAAGTGGACCGGGAAAATGAAAAAATTTCCCTGGGGCTGAAACAAATTCTGCCCAATCCCTGGGATAACATTGAAGAGAAGTATCCCGTGGACAAAGTCTTTCCGGCCAAAGTGGTTCGCCTGGCCTCTTTTGGCGCCTTTGTTCAATTGGAGCCGGGGGTTGAGGGACTGGTTCACATTTCTCACCTGGCGGACCGTCATGTGGCCAAGCCCGATGAGGTAGTCCGCGAAGGAGAAGAGGTTAATGTGAAGGTCCTCAGTGTGGATCCTGTGGAAAAACGCATCCGTCTTTCCATTCGCGAGGTGAACAGTGAAGGCCGCCCGGCCCGGGAGCCCCGCCAGAACAAGCAGGAAACAGCACCGATTGTTGAAGAGAACAAAGAAGAAAACGGACCCACCCTGGGAGATGTTTTTGGCGACATGTTTAAACAGGAAGAAAAGTAAAAATGTAATCAGTAATGAGAACCGGCAGCCGGAAACGGCAGCCGGTTTCTTTTTGTTGAAACAACTGATCTCCCAAAATATAAAAATATTTTTGTGATAACTATATAGGCAACTTAGGGTAAGATTCAGGCATAATAGGGAATTGATCTAGTGAAAGATTATATTATTTGTATAATAAGTAAATAATATAAATTTTTTGTATATTATCTAGTTTAAAAATAGGATAAATTGTCGATTTTTTGTTCTAATTATATCTCAAAGGAGGGATGCATGAGGGAGTAGTTGTAAAAAATTTTAACTTTGTAAGGAGGGGTTTAAATGAGAAAAGGATTATTAAGTATTTTATTGATTTTATCTCTGGTTTTTCAATTAATAAGTCTTCCTTGTATGGGGCTAGCATCTTTAGATGATAGTACTCAAGTAGACTTACAGGAAGAGAGTGTCATTGACAGTTCCACAGAAAATAAAGACTTAGAAGTAGAAACTGATTTAGAGCCTCCAAGTATGGATCCTTTAAGTAACTTAATAGATGAAACTGACGGGATATTATCCGAACCCATGGCAGTCCCCCGCGCAACAGAAGAAGAGACAGAGAAGTCGACTGCAGACTTGGGCACGTTACCGGTCCAGCCAACCACGTCTTTTTCAATTAAATATAAGGATATTAAACTTTTGGATTTGAGCAAGAAACTTCTTAGATTGAAAGAATACGCCATAAGAGAAGGGAATATCCCTTTGGCAAAACAAATTGAGCAAAAATATAACGATTTGCTCATTGTCAATTTAGAGTTACATCAACTACCAGAGGAGTTTGAGCTTGTTAAAGAAGTGAATATGACTGAGGAGACTAACTTTGAGTATAGTAAAAATGATTTGACAATGGAAGACATGGATTCATCTCAGCTTTTCGAGAAATCATCAAGCGTTGTTGAAGAAGTTTATATGTCTGAGGAAGAAAAGACTGAGAAAAGTGAAAATGATGAAACTATTGAGAATCTACAGTCATTGGGTGTTTCAGAAGAAATCGTACCTGAGCAAAGTCAGAAGGATGATGTTTCTATCGAGAATCCGCAATTTTCATCGTCAATTTCAGACGAATCTCAGAGCGTTACTGAAGAGGTCTACGGATCATTAGAGACAAAAATTAATGAATATTTTCAAGACAAGTAATATGACTTTAATAAATTGGAAGCTGTATATCATTATTGGATTGAAGAATTCCTACAGCAGCTTTCAAATGAAGGGGTTGAAGGTGAAAGGCTCTATCAAGCCAATGAGGTAGGCATACAATCTACAATGGATCTTTTATTAAATACACCCATTGATGTAAATCTGCCTG
This sequence comes from Desulforamulus ruminis DSM 2154, assembly GCF_000215085.1. Classification (NCBI taxonomy): domain Bacteria; kingdom Bacillati; phylum Bacillota; class Clostridia; order Eubacteriales; family Peptococcaceae; genus Desulforamulus; species Desulforamulus ruminis. Next base: position 3,013,201 of record NC_015589.1, on the reverse strand, counting down.
CAGGTCAGAGTCAAGTTTATCGGTTTACTCCGACAAACACAGGAACTCATAAAATTTTTACCGGCCCATACGGGGGCACTGGGAGTTCAAACGATACAGTACTTGAACTGTATTCTGATGCTAACCTTACACAGCGAATTGCCTACAATGATGATGCAAATGGAACATCTTTTTCCGAGATTATACTGGGCCTTACGTCTGGCGTCAGTTATTACGTTAAATTAAGAACCTATAGTGCCAGTGATGCTGTCCATGCCAGGTTAACGGCAACCTATGTCTATGTTTCACCTGTGACAATTTCCTTAAATACACCGATTGATGTGGATATACCGCAGGGAGAATATAAAGTATATAAATTTACACCCAGTACACCGGATTTCTATCGAATTTTTACCGATTACTACGGCGGTTCAAGCAGTAACGGTTCCGGCGATACCGTTTTATATCTTTACAGTGATGAGAATTTAACCAAGCTGATTGGAGCCAATGATGATTATAACGGAACATCTTTCTCCGAGATAAAGCGAGAGATGCCTGCTGGGACAAGCTATTACATCAAATTAATGGGATATAACGGGGAACGTGTTCGAACAAGAATTACTGTTACAAAGGCTGTCCGAAATTTCGTAGATCTGCAAATGAACAATCCCATCGATGTGTCCATACCGGTATATGAATATGGGTACTATCGATTTACTCCGGCCGCTTCGGGTAATTATCGCATTTACACCGGCCTTTACGGAGGAACAGGTCAGCAATATGACACCGTACTTTATCTGTACAGTGATGCCACTCTATTAAATCGACTAACCTATAATGATGATGCGAACAGTACTCCCTACTCTGAAATTAAGTGGGAGATGAAAGCGGGGGTAACTTATTACATTAAGTTGGGCGGATATGCCGGAGGTAGTGTAAAGGCGCGATTATCAGTTGGGCAGTTAAACAGTTCATATGAATATGGGTATGACGACGACGGACGGCTTGTAAATGTTCTCCAAAACGGGATTCCTGTTTTTCAATTAGTCTACGATAACAATGGGAACCTGCTGTCTAAAAGAAGACCGTCCCAATAACAAGCAACGTTTTTATGGTTATAAAAAATGAACAGCATATAGGGGAGGATATAAAATGCAAAAGAAAAAAATATTGGCACTTATTTTGTGCTTTAGTTTTATTTTGTCCAGTATGAGTTTTCTGTCAATAGGAATTGCCGGTGAGTTTATGAAAAAGGCAAACCTGTCGGACAGTCCTTTATTAAAAAGCACTCCTGGGAAGCAAGTGGTAAAAGAATTGAATAGAGGTATTGATAGTCCTATGGGTGACATTCTGCTGGAAATCACTAATGGAGATGGAGTGCTGTATCAAGGGCAGAGAGAATCCTTAGAAAGCGGCGATGCTTTCAAAGAAGACACCTATCACATTGAAGGTGAAGAATTGGCAAACCTGATACAAGAAGGTTACTCCGTATCAGATATTTTTAAAGCGGATGAACTAGCCAACAAGATTCATGAAGAGCCGAAAAATTTATTGAAAAGGAAAAAAGAACTTGATAAAAACTGGGAGGAAGTCGAGAAAAAGCTTTTTACGGAGAGGGCAGAAAAATTTATTACTAAATTTAAAAGCAAATATCCAAAAGAATCTAAACAGCTTGAAGATCAAGGCTTCTCTGAAGAAGAACAATTTACACTACTTGCCATGTATGACCAGCAGATGGTTTCCTCCATTGAAGAATTAACGAAGTCTTATAAGCAAAACGGGGAAGAAGGGTTAAAAAATATTATTAAAAACCCCAGGCTGCACGGAAAGATTTCTAAAGAGAAAATGGACAAGTATGGCTTAACGGAACAGGATACGAAAGGGTTATCCGAAGATATGATCGAGAAAATGGAGATGATCTCCCAAGAAGTAAACGTTCCGGTAAAAGAATTAATTAAAGGGTATCACGCAGAAATAAATCGGAAATAGGAGGTGAGCGTGGAGTGATGAATAAACTGTTAAAAGGTATAAAAACGGTATTTTTTAGCCTTCTCATTGTAATTTTAATCAGCCAAACGGCTTATGCCAGTGTAAATATACAGCAATTAGAAGGGGTTATTAATGGACTGGTAACACCTCAGCAGGTAAATGAAGTAAAAAAACCCCAGCTTAACGACAGGAACAACACAACTGAGCTGGTGGATCCTATGACAGGGTCACTAACTCTGAAACAAACGGATGTAACCTTGCCCGGAAAAGACGGGTTGGATCTTTCTATTGCCAGGATCTATAATTCTTCCCAGGCAGAGATTGGAACCAAACGGGTCAAAGTGACTTCTTCATCCGAGTCGTGGACAGAGTCTTACTCGGCCTATTATGCAGATATTACCACCTATGACAAAATTAATAAAAGATGGGGAACCAAGACGGTTGGACCTTATTCCACCTCCTCACAGGCTGTTTCTGTAGCAGAATCATATTTAAACGATACATCCAATCCCAATATCTATTATTATAGTTACAGAATTTACTATAACAGCCAGGTTATCTACTATGAAAGCTACACGGTTACAACTCAAAACTATCCGGATAAATACAATTATCTAAGATCCAGATACGATATCGGTAATGGCTGGTCCCTGGCCTTCCCATCCGTACAAATTGAAGAAAACAACGGGTCGAAAGAGCTATTCTTTCATGATGGAACAGGAGCGACCTACCGTGTAAGAATGACTCCGGACACAACAGACAGCAACCTGGAAAATTATCAGGGAAAAGATGTTCAATTTCTCCAGGACAATGCCTCATACAGTAACGGTCAAGTGTCCTCTCAATATGTATTTGTTAATTCAGACCAGCGAAAAACCTATTTCGCTGCGGATGGGAGAATCATTGGGGTTAAAGACCGGTTTGGTAATCAAATTAAATTTACCCATATTAACCGTTCGATCCATGGCGTGAATTACCCGTTTATATCACAGATTGTTGATAGTATTGGCAGAACCATAGATTTTACCTATGAGAACACCATTAATACCAGCGAATCGGAAAATATCTTTATCAAAGTAAATGATCCCGCTAAGAGTAAAAATCTATCTATTAAATATAATAAACAAAGAATTGTAGTTAACCGAGTGGATACCGGACAAACATGGTATGATGTGCGTCTCTACAGCGTCACAGACCCTGAAGGATTTGAAACGAAATACAATTATGACTTCCCTGAGACAAAATTTATGTATACCACCAAAAATCTGTCTTCATCCCAGGCTTATACCACTTTGGCCTGGTTGAAAGATGTATGGTATCCCCATTCAAAAAGTACCTATAACTATGAAGGTCCTGTTTTACGGAACCTGGGACCCGATGGCGCCTATCAAGGATATCGGGTGAAATCACGTTACGACCAGGAACGGAGGTATGACCCCAATACCGGTCAGGCATCTACCAGCGGGGACCTTAATCACATTGATTACCAGTATGTAAACGACTATACCGGATATCCCACTTATCCCTGGGATGAAGCACTGCCGGAAAGTTATCAGTTTAGCTCAGAAGCCACCGCCGCCGGGACGAGCTTAAAATCCAAGGCCGTTTTTAACGGTGCCAAACAGAAACTACGAACAGAAACAACGGCTAGCAACGGAGAAAAGAAAATCATTTCTCATTTAGCCTATGATGCAAACTATAAATTCAAACCAACCAGAACGGAAATTGCCGAATACTCCAGCGGCGGCACTTCCAATAAGCTTTATATCGACCAGACCTATAATGATTGGGGAGGATTAAGCAGCGAAACCCAACCTTTAACCCAAGAGCAATTGAATAATCCTTCCATTAAAGCATTATACACCACGACCTATCAATACCATCCCACTTATAAATTTCTTACTGAAAGAAAATGGTATCAAAATACTTCAACCTTACGAACCGAAACAACAATCTTTAATGATCTGGGAAGAATTCTGACTGCGACCAATCCCAACGGTGAAACCACCAATTATGCCTACAGCAATACCTCCGAGGGAGATCAAGTCACAATTACCAAGAGTCTGGAAAACGGTAAAACCGCTAGAACCATAATGATTTATGGAACTGAAGCCAAATTGGCCTTCCCGACTATAATTAAGGAATTTTATACCGACGCCGGTGGCAGCAGCAAAGAAACAAAGACTACCAGAACCTATAATTTATTACTTGGATTGCCTCAAACGGAAACAGACAATGACGGTAAAACCACAACCTACACCTACGATAATCTTGCCCGGGTAACATCCATAAAACTTCCCAACTACAGCACGGTTGATTCAAATTCCGATAAGAAGACATACGAAGTAGAACAGAAATTTGAATATGATTATGCTACTTCTGCTTTCTTTGACGCAACCAACAAAAATCTTATCGGTACCGGAATCACCTCCTATACTCTCTACAAAGATCTTGCCACCGGAACAACCAACAAGTATGATGAACTTGAGACTTTCTATGACGGCTTTGGCAACCTGCGCCTGCAGGATTTGTGGGATTATCAAAGGGGCGCCTGGGTGATACAAAGCCAGTACCACTATGACGATCTGACCCGTCCCAACTATGTTGTGGATGCCGAAGGAAACAGCAGCACCTATGCCTATAACCCCTGGGGTGGACTATATAGAACGGTTGATCCCCTGGGCAATGTCTATCAAACGGATTATGAACTGATTCCCAGAAAACAAACCAGCTACTTTATGGCTAATGGCACCACTACCAAGCAGAATGTAGTGGAAACCTACCTGGATCAATGGGGACAAGTAATCCAAAAGAAAGCCTTCCCATCCTGGCCCAATACCGTCGGTGCCATTTCGGAAAACTATACTTACGATATTGCCGGCAATATTCTGACCCATACCGACCCGAATAATGGTACCACCACTTATTCCTATGATAAGCTGGACCGGTTGCAGCAAATTAGAGATCCGTTAAATCAAGTTACCGAATATGGATATACCGCCCTGGGCGAACTGAGAACCATTAAACAAACCGATGGGACAAAAAGCTGGGTAACCTCCAGGGAATACGATGAATTGGCACGGCTAACCAAGAAGATCGCTCCCTCTTCGGCAGCAGAGCCTTTCGCGTACAATGCGCTAGGGTTGCTGGAGCAAAGAAAGGATTTAAACCAAAATACCTTCCACTACACCTACGATGCCCATTGGCGGGAAATAACCAAAAACGGCCCGACTTCATCCTTTGCCTATACCTATTACAATCCGCTGGGCGTATCCTGGATTGAACAGTTGAGCAATTCCCAGCTAGTCCGTCTGCAGGGATTTAACTACAATCCAAAGGGACAAATAGATTATTCCGTTCTTTACAATGAAGTGTATGAACACAAAACCTATTTTTCCTATGATAAAGTAGGGAACCTGACCGGCGTACAAGACCCGTTCTCCCATACGACACTCTATGGATACAACAAGAACCGCTTAACCAGGGTACAAACCAACGGCAGCGCCTCCAGCAACACATCGGACGAAGTCAATGCAAAATATGAATATTATCCCAACGGAATGTTAAAATCTGTCACCTATCCGAAACTAAAGGACGGCAGCTACCTAAAAACCAGTTACGAATACAATGATCTTAACCGACTAACCAAATTGACCAGCACCAAAGGGGCTCAGACTCTTTCCCAGTACGCCTACTCCTATGATAATAACGGCAATATTACCGGCATTACCGATGCTTTGGGAACGACAACTTACATCTATGACAAGTTGGACCGCTTAATAGAGATTCAACGGCCGGATGGAAAGATCACCCAATATGCCTATGATGTCCGAGGCAATCGCAGTACCGTTAAAAACGACACCTGGTCCATCAACCTGGAAAACACTGACTATGCCTACAACGAATGGGATCAGTTGACTAGTGTGCAGACCGGAACCAACGCAGCCGCCTTCCAATATGGACCCACCGGTCTGAGAACCAAAAAAGTGACGCCTACAGAAACCACACGTTACCACTACAACAACCAAGGTGAAGTTATTGCCGAATCCGACGCATCCAATACCCTGACGGCCAACTACGTTTGGGGACCGGACCGTGTACTGGTGAAAAAGGAACCCAATGGAAAAGAATACTATTACCTTTATAACGGCCACGGCGATGTCAGCCAGATCATAGACTCCGACGGGAATATTGTCAACGAATACCGTTATGATGAATGGGGGAATATCCTAAGCCAAACTGAACAAGTAAAGAACCCGTTCAAATATGCGGGGGAAATCTATGATGCGGAAACCGGTTTGTACTACCTGAGGGCTCGCTACTATGACCCCAGCATTGGGCGGTTTATCAACAAGGACAGCTATGAGGGCGATATCGTTAATCCTTTAACCTTTAACCTCTATGCTTACTGTGCCAATAACCCCCTCCTTTATATCGACCCAAGCGGTCATAAATATGTATATAATCGATTTGGAGAGATCATTGGAACCAACGTCGGAGATGATTACACCGACTACAGCCAAGCAGCAACCAATACCTCGGGCGGTGGAGACCGGGTTTACAAACCATGGAATGGGGGGACTGGGTCAAGCGGGACAGGAAGTGTTAACTCATCATCTTCTGTTACGAAGTCCAGCTCAGATATTTCGAGATACAGCTCTGGAAAGGTGGCTGCTACATTAATTGGTCCTTTACCCGATGCAAAACCGGAACTTCTATTACTATTTCCTGGAGGGAACTTTGCTAATCTTATTAAGGGGGCGGGTTCTGCCGCTAATACTGTGGCTAACTTAGGAAAGTCTTATGGTAAATTTGGAACTGTCGTTAAAAATCCTGGTATTAAGATAACTGACTTCTCAACACATGGAGTTAACCAAGCTATAACACGTGGTGTTACTACAAACATAATTAAAAGGACTATAGATAATCCAACTGTTGTATTATCTCAGCGTGGTGGAAATGCTTTCGCATACGTTTCACGTGATGCAGTTGTTGTCGTTGATAAAGCTGGAAAAATTATTACAACATATGGTAAAAATCACTTTGATACAATAGTCAATCAAGTATTAAAGGAGGCAATGAAATGACAGAAAAATATTTCTGCCCCTTATTGAATAAAGAGATTGAAGAAGGAAAATGTGTAGAAATTAACTATGAGTTAATTAAGGCTAAAAAAGAGGAGTATTTAATCGAAATTAAAAAAATACTTAGAAAATCAAATAACGAAATTGAAAAGATATGTGAAGCTTGTGTAAATTATCCTTTATAAAATATAGAAAAGGACGTTCCTTTTCTGAAGTGACCCCAAAAAGTTAGACAATATTTTTAATTAAGCAGCTGGCAGGGCTTGCTGTCTGTGAAGCGCAGGCGGTAAGCCCTTAAGCTTTGCCTTGCTGCGGTGGTTATTGGAGGGGGATATGTCAATCCTTTATCCTTTAACCTCTATGCCTATTGTGCCAATAACCCTCTTCTTTATATCGACCCAAGCGGTCATAAATATATAATCGATTTGGAGAGATCATTGGGACCAACGTAGGGGATGATTACACCGATTACAGCCAGGCAGCAACCAATACCTCGGGCGGTGGAGACAGGGTCTACAAACCATGGAATGGGGGGACTGGGTCAAGCGGGACAGGAAGTGTTAACTCATCATCTTCTGTTACGAAGTCCAGCTCAGATATTTCGAGATACAGCTCTGGAAAACTGGCTGCTACATTAATTGGTCCTCCACCCGATGCGGAACCAGAACTGTTGTTACTGTTTCCCGCAGGGAGCATTAATAATATCGTTTCAAAAATATTGGGGAAAGGGGCAAGTAAACTTGCAACAAGCGCAAATTATAGGAGCCTATATTTAGAAAAGTTCCCAGGTTTACCAAAAGGATGGCAGGTACATCATACTTTGCCACAAAAGTATCAGGCCATTATGAGCAAAGCAGGGATCAATATACATGAGGTTACTTATCTAAAGGGAGTAGACCCTAAGATACACTCCAAAATAACAAACGAGTGGGCTAAATGGGAAAAAGGTTTAGGGAGAACCCCAACAGCTAAGGAGATTCAAAACTTTGCAAAAAATATAAACGAAAGATATGGGCAGTATTGGTTCAAAGAATAAAGGAAGGTGAATAGTTAGTGTATAAAAGACAGCTATTGCTGGAACAATTAAAAACCATCAAAGACTATTGGGTTTATACAGGTAGAGATAGTCTTGAAAAAAATTCTGACCTTATCTGGTCAGACGTAGAAGAACAATACCGTATTTTACAAGAAAGAATTAGTTCTAGGGAAGAGAAGGATGCTTTTATGGTTGTGCTAGATGAGCTTATCAAAGGAACTATTCACTCTATCTTGGTTATGATAGATGGTGGTGATGATCTTGCTAACAAATTTACTATTGATTTAGTGGATCAAGAGACAAAAGAATCATTAAAAGGCAGAACCGCCCTTCACGAAGAATTTTACAGTTATTTGATAAATGTAGAAGAATAAACCATTTCGGATGAGACTATCTTATTTAAAAACAGGTTGAAACTCTCGAAGCCCTCTTATGGTAGAATAATTAAAATAATTACTGTAAGAGGGCTTTTTTATGCGTAACGGTGACAAAGGGGCGGTCATAGTTGGCGCCTTTGTTCAATTGGAGCCGGGGGTTGAGGGACTGGTTCACATTTCTCACCTGGCGGACCGTCATGTGGCTAAGCCCGATGAGGTGGTCCGCGAAGGCGAAGAGGTTAATGTGAAGGTCCTCAGTGTGGATCCTGTGGAAAAACGCATCCGTCTTTCCATTCGCGAGGTGAACAGTGAAGGCCGCCCGGCCCGGGAGCCCCGCCAGAACAAGCAGGAAACAGCACCGGTTGTTGAAGAGAACAAAGAAGAAAACGGACCCACCCTGGGAGATGTCTTTGGCGACATGTTTAAACAGGAAGAAAAATAAAACTTTAATAAAGAAGCCGGCAGCCGGAAACGGCAGCCGGCTTCTTTTACTTCGCTTATTTAGAAATAGGTCCTAAAACAAATAAAAAGCCCTTAAAAGGGTGTATAATTAAAAAAGAACATTCAACAAAGGGAGATTTGCCGTGCATAAGGATAACATCACCTGCATCCAATTGGTTCGTTTCTTTTTTGACTTTTACGAAAAAAGGGAATGGAAACCCGGGGAAAAGCCGCCCCTTAAGGCTGTGGCCGGAGCAAAGGAAGTGACGCCGGAGGCCCTGCGCAATCTGGGTGAGTTTTTAGCTTCCCGGCTGGACCGCATTGCGGCCATGATGGAGATATTGACAACAGCCCATAGTGACTGGGCCGTTACGGGTAAAAAGGATCAGGTTATTATGGAAACCGAATCCCTGGATTTCAATGAGGCCATTGCTTTGTTAAAGGAAAAGGGCTTTCGGGATGATGAATATGTGTTAAAGGTTGAATACAACCGTAAATGGGGTATGCTTTAAACCGTTATAAACAACGTTATACTTTATAAACACAGACCCCCCGGGGATAACTCCCCGGGGGGTCTGTGTTTCGTTATTGTACAGACATCCAATAGCTGCCAAAAACCAGTACGGATAAGATGTAACCCAAAGGCACGTTAATCAGTACACCGGTGGTAAAGGCGGCAAAGGGTCTCCAGCCAACGGCGGTCAGCTCTCTGAAGCGGGTGGTGAGGCCGATGGCGAAGAAACAGAAGATAAAGGCCCAGGTTCGCAAGGTCTTCAAGGGTTTAATAACGCTGTCGGTAATGGCCTTGGCGCTATCGGCATCCACGGAGGTAATAACCAGCGTTACCAAAGCGGAGGCGATAAAGAAGCCAATCACAAACTTGGGGAACCGATACCAAATTTCTTTGGCATCCGGCTTGGTTCCGTCTTCGCGCTTTTCCCATTTAGTAATGGAGATCAGGGCCAGGATAAAACACCAGATACCCACAAACATATCCCGGCCAACCACCTTCATTAAAGTAAAGGTTGCAATAGCCTGTTCGTTGATGGCAGCCGCCGCAGCAATGCCCGCCGCATCGGCAAACTCCGAAGTTCCGATCCAGGCTCCGGCGGGCCCGGAGGGAATGTCAAAGATTTTAATGAGAATCGGCAGTGAATAAATCATAATAATAGCCCAAACAACCACCAGGGAAATGGAAACCGACACGTGCTGCTTTTCCGCTTTAACAGCACCTCCAATGGCGATGGAAGCCGATACGCCGCAAATGGAGCCGCCGGCGCCCAGAGTAGCCGCAAATCGCCGGTCCAGGCCAAAGAGGCGGGTGCCGGCCCAATAGATGGTCAGGAAGGTGGTTACCGCAATCAGGGTTGCTTGTCCAAAGGCCAAGGGACCGGCTTGAACAATTAAGGTAAAGGGGAGGGTGGCGCCCAACAATACAATACCCACTTTTACATAGAATTCTGTTCGCAAGGCGGCCTCCAGCCATCTGGGAATGGGCAGGGTATTGCTGATGATCATTCCTACGCCCAGGGCCACCAGAGGTGCTTCCAAATTGTATTTCACCGCCATGTCCCAGGCGCCAAAAACAGAAATAATGACGCTCATAACAAAGACAAAGGTAAAGCCCGGAATAAACTGATTTAATGGATGGCCTAAAATTTTAACGGCTAAAGAAAAAATCGCCAGGAATACCAGAAATAACAGCACGTAAGAGCCGAATTTTTCACCCAGGTGTGCTAAAACAGTACTAAATTCCGACCATTCCGGAACACTCACGGCAATGGTTTTAATGGAATTGCCTGCAGACCATAGTAGAATGGCAATAATTACAAGCCCAAGTCCCAGCCACACAGCCCACCAATCTTCCTTTTTATATAGGTCGGACCACCCACCGCTGGGTTTTGTGTCAGCCATTTTTTACTCCTCCTTTTATTCTGTCAGAGGGTACGGTCTTTACAGAAGAGTACCACAGAGACAAGAAAAAATCTGATCTTGTGGCAAGCTTGTCACTTTTCCGTTGCAACTTAAGTAAAACACCCGGGGTAATAAAATTTGTTTCGAATTCGAAACTGCTAGCGATTATAGTTATAGCACTGGCTTTGAAGTTTATTTGTCGTTTGAATGACAAATAAATTATCATTGAAATGACAAATTTTTTGCTCAAATGGTTGTTAATATCGGATATTTAGAGAATAGAAGGTATTTTGAGTGATTTTGAAAAAATAATTTTAGCACTGCAAGGATTCATTTTGACACAAAGAGTTCAATTTTTTAATAATTCAAAATTTTGATAAAAACCATTGAAGATCACTTCTTCTTGAGAAATTTATATGGAAAGCCCGAGGATGGAAATTAATCTATCCTCGGGTTTTTCAGGTCCCTGAAAAAACGATTTTTGTTTAATTGATCGCCGCTTGGTAAATCTCTCCGGCCGGTTCTATCCCTAACTGCATAATTTAACTACCCGGGGGAAATCTATCTTAGGAAATAATTTTAAGAGGAGGTAAGGGGATGGACGGTTTTCCTATAGGACTTATTGTCTTGATTGTTGTTTCTTTGCTGGTTTTCTTCGGATTTGCCCAAAGGGCTTTGGACCGTATGCGGTTGTCCGATAAAGGAACCCTGGCGGTGATCCTGGCTTTGATTGTGGGGAGCTTCATTAATATTCCCATTCCCGGCACACCGGTGCCTCTGGAGATTAATGTGGGTGGCGCCTTGGTGCCGGTGGTGTTGGTGGTCTACCTTTTGGTCAAGGCAGGTACCGGCAAGGAAGTTAGCAGAGCACTCATTGCTTCTGCTTTAACAGGAATTGCCATCTGGTTTATCGGTTCCCGGATGATGACCGGATTGCCCGAACCCGCCGGCCACTTTGGTTTTATTGATGTCATTTATGTTTATCCCATCGTAGCGGCGGTCATTGCCTATGCCGTAGGGCGTTCCCGGAGAAGCGCCTTTATCGGGGCTACGCTGGGCGTGATACTGGCAGATGTGGCCAATTACTTTTATTATGTACAAAACAATGCCACCAATGTCACCAAGAGCATTGGCGGTGCCGGGGCCTTTGATTCCATTGTTATCTCAGGAATACTGGCGATCCTGCTGGCAGACATCATCGGTGAGGCCAGAGAAAGGTTGCAGGGCGGCCCAAGCTCCGAAGGGAAGCCGGATGCTCTTGTGGCCGGACTAAGGAAACCGGGTTTCAAGCAAAAGGAACGGGACGAAAAGAAAGCGGATGGCTGGGAAGACCGTAAAGATAAGGCACGGGAGGAGGGAGACCGTAGTGAGATCTAAAATATTTATTTTTACTTTGGGTATCGGCATGATGATGATGGGTCTGGGAGTGATCAATTATCTGACTGCCGGATCCGCTGTTGCGCCGGCCTGGAACGAGGCTGCGGTGGTATCTCAGGAAGATGTGGACCATGTGGTTGGCACCGCTGTAAAAATTGCGGATGAGAAAGGAAACGTGATTAGTCAGGTATGCCGGGGGGTGGTTGCCGGGGATGAAATTATTAATTCCGAAGGAAACCATTATCGCATAACCAGGGTGGACAAAGATAAAGCCTTTGCCAAGTCCCTGGGTGTGGATAAGGATTTCCTGGCCTGGAATGACTTCTTGACCGACGACCGTTTGGCCATGGCGGCTGCCACACGCAAGCAGGGGACGGTGGGCGTTTACCATACCCACACCGATGAAGCTTATGTTCCCACCGACGGTACGGAAAGTGTTCCCTTTAAAGGAGGCATCTATGATGTGGGCAAAACCCTGGTGCAGAGGCTGAGGGAGAAAAACGGCACCGAGGTTGCTTATGACAAGACACCCCACGATCCCCACGACAATGCCGCTTACCAGAGATCCCGCCGTACGGCTATGAATTTGCTGAAGCAAAACCCCATGGCCCTCATTGATGTACACCGGGACGGCATTCCTGATCCGGATTACTACCGGGCCAATGTTTCCAATGAAGACGTAAGCAAACTACGAATTGTAGTGGGGCGGCAAAATCCCAATATGCAGGCAAACCTTGATTTCGCCAGAAAAATGATGGCCTACGCCAATAAGGTTCATCCCAAAATTGTGAAGGAAATTTTTATGGCTAAGGGCAACTACAATCAGGACCTGATGCCCACCGCCATCTTGATTGAAGCAGGAACCCACACCAATACCAAAGAGGAGGCCGAAAGGGGTGTAGCCCTTTTTGCCGATGCGGTTCCCGCAGTGCTGGGGATACAGGGAGGACCCACCGCCCCTACCGGCCAGGGACCCACTGTAACCCCTGGTGGAGGGGCGACCGGTTCCGGAGCATGGAAGGCCGTGGGTTGGATTGTGGGTCTGTCACTGCTGCTGGGAGGAGGGTTTATGCTGATGAGTTCCGGAAGCTTAAAGGGACTTCGCGAGGGACTGGCGGGTTTTGGCAAGGAGTTTACCAATTACCTGGGTCCTATTAAAAAACGGCTGGTACGGAAGCCATTGCCCGGGAAAGGCAGAGCCGGGAAAAAATCCACTGAGGAGGCCAATCAGGCCGCTATTGACCACAGGAATGATGTTACCGAGGATTAAAGGACCAAGAACCTGGCTTCCGTCAGCCTTATCATACCGGCGGAAGCCATGGTTTCCTTTACCGGCTTATTCTAATCATTTTTGGACGGTAAGATAAAAACTGCCGCCTTCCCAGGGAGGCGGCAGTTTTTATCCCCTTATTAAGGAGGCAGAAGGATGGACTCATACCCCTCTGTTATGGTTGTGGCAATTGCTGCGGGCATTATTACCCGGCTGGCTCTGCTGCGGGTGGACTACCGGCAGTTTCCCGGCTATCCCCATGGCTTTGTGACCCATCTTTCCCTGGGTTTTATTGCGGCGGCCCTGGGGAGCATTGCCGTTCCGGCCCTGGTTAAACCGGATTACGCCGCCTTCACCTTTCTGGCCCTGGCCGCCCAGCAGTTCCGGGAGATTCGCAATATGGAAAGACAAACCCTGGAGAGCCTGGAAGAAAGCGAGCTGGTTCAACGAGGAAAGGATTACATTGAAGGAATTGCCCGCACCTTTGAGGCCAGAAACTATTTAGTAATGGGAACTTCCTTCGCCACCGCTTTAATAACGCAGTATCTTGGTCTTTGGGCCGGGATCATCGGGGGCTTTTTGCTGATTCTAATCAGCCTGCTTCTGAAAACCGGAGATAACATCGGGAATATTTGTGAAGTGGTTCCAGCCAGACTCTATTTTAAGGGAACCATTTTATACGTTGAAGAGATCAGCATTATGTCCGTCGGTTTAAAAGAGAGGCGGGAGAAAATTGTTAAGGAAGGGCTGGGGGTCTTAATAAAGCCTAAAAATGATGACGCCCGGGCTACGATTCACGATATGGGGCAACGGTTGGCCATCGCCCATACATCGGCCACCATTCTTGGCACTAAAAAGGATATTGATCTGCCGGAGTTTACCCCCATGCTAAGAAAGGATCCGGATACCGGACAGGTAGGCTTTTATATAATACCCAACGAGCCGGACATGAAGGCTTTAATTGAGGCGGTTAAGCGAACTCCGGTTTTGGAAAGCGCCTCATCCAGGCCCCTGAAATCCAAGCCGGGCCGTTATGCATCCGATTAAAGAGAGGTGACGCAGGAATGGGCAAAGCTACCATTGCAGCGGCAGTTACCATTGCGCCCGATTTTGTGAGCGGCGATGTGCCGATTATGATCGCCAGGGATGAAGAGGAGCGGGAAAAATTAGCCAGTCACCTGGCCAATATTTTAAAGGCCACGGTCCACGACTTGGAAAACGGCACCTACCTGATCGTCCAGCACTAATTTCTTGACGAAAGGTTGGCAGATGGTGGATAATTGATGAAGTACAGCCATAGGGAGACAAAAAATGAAAGACCCAAAAGGATTATCCATTGATGCCGTTGAACCCCAAAGCATTGCCGAAGAACTGGGAATTCAACCGGGGGACAAGCTCCTGACCATTAACGACCAACCGGTCCGGGATGTTTTGGACTACCGTTTTTTAAGTTTTGCTGAAGAAATATTGGTTAAGATTATTACCCGCCAGGGTGAAGTATGGGAGTTTGAAATCGAGAAAGACGCTGAGGAAGGTCTGGGGTTAGATTTTGGCGAGAACTCCTTTGGACCTACCCGGCGCTGTCATAATCGCTGCCTCTTTTGCTTTGTGGATCAGATGGCCCCGGCCATGCGTAAGACCTTGTACGTCAAGGACGATGATTATCGTCTTTCTTTTTGGCAGGGGAACTTTGTTTCCCTGACCAATGTGAGGGATCCGGAACTGCAAAGAATCATCCAGCAGAAATTAAGCCCTCTCTATATATCGGTTCATACCACCAACCCGGAACTGCGCTGCCGGATGCTGAACAACCGGCATGCCGGTAAAATTATGGAGCAGCTTCAGCAGTTGGCCCAGGCGGGGATTACCATGCATACCCAGATGGTATTGTGTCCGGGGATCAATGACGGCCAAGAACTGGAAAGGAGCATCCGGGATCTGTCGGGCCTCTGGCCCCAGGTGCATTCCCTGGCGGCTGTGCCGGTGGGGGTAACCAAATACCGGGACGGACTGTTTCATCTGAGACCTTTCAGCCCGAAAGAGGCCGGGGACGTGGTGGCCATCATTGAAAATTACCAGCGCCGGTTTATGGAGCGGTGGGATTACCCCTTTGTTTATGCTTCCGATGAATTTTACCTGTTGGCAGGGAAACCCATTCCCCTTGCCGAAAGGTATGCTGATTTCCCACAAACGGAAAACGGAGTGGGTTTGTCCAGACTGTTTTTGGATGAATGGGATGCCCTTGAGCCGGAACTTCCCTCAAGGATGGAACCCTCCCGGAGCATCACCATGGTCACCGGGGTGTCCGGGTCCTTGATTATGAAGCCGGTGGTTGAGCGGTTAAACCGGATTCAGGGCTTGCAGATCAGTTTGGAAGTGATTGCCAATTCCTTTTTTGGACAAACCGTAACGGTGACCGGCCTCTTAACCGGGCAGGATATCATTAAGGCTTTAAAGGGAAAAGAGCTGGGGGATCTTTTAATTTTGCCCTCGGTGATGCTGCGCCAGGGAGAAGAAGTATTTCTGGACGACTTTACGGTAACCCAGGTTTCCCAGGAACTGCAGATGCCCATCGAGGTGGTGGAAGGTCCCAGGGAGATGGTGGAAATCCTCTGCCAAGATTAAAGGTGTAAAAAACCGGTGAAACTTTAAGAAAGGCATAGCCTCAAAAGCTTATTTGTCAGGCAACGTAAGTTAACATAATATGAATTTGTAAGAGAAGGGGGAAAACCCTTGCCAAAACCCATTGTAGCTATTGTAGGGAGACCCAATGTAGGGAAATCCAGTTTGTTTAACCGCATTGTAGGAGCCCGTATTGCCATTGTGGAAGATATGCCCGGAGTAACCCGGGACCGCCTGTATCAGGATGCCGAGTGGCAGGGTCGCGAGTTTACCTTGGTGGATACCGGTGGTTTGGATTTTGCTGAAGACGTGATCACGGCACAAATCAGAAAACAAGCTGAGCTGGCCATCAAAGAAGCAGACGCCATCCTTTTCCTGGTGGATGCCAGGGAGGGTTTAACCAGTATTGACCAGGAAGTGGCCGGAGTGCTCCGCAGGACCGATAAGCCGGTGCTGCTGGTAGCTAACAAAGTAGAACAGTTTGATCAGTCCAAAATCTCCTATTTTGATTTTTACCAGTTGGGACTGGGAGACCCCATTCCTGTTTCCGCTGCCGAGGGTTTAAATACCGGAGATCTGCTGGATCAACTGATAACCCTGCTGCCCCAGCCCGACGAAGATCCTTACCCGCCGGACACCATACGCATTGCTGTGATTGGCCGGCCCAACGTAGGTAAGTCCTCCCTGGTAAACGCCATTTTAGGCGAGGAGCGAGTGATCGTGAGCAGTATACCCGGAACCACCCGGGATGCCATTGACACGCCCTTTGAACGCGGCGGCAAGAATTATGTCATCATTGATACCGCGGGAATGAGAAGACGCAAAAAGATTGATTTACCCACCGAAAGATATAGTGTGGTTCGGGCCCTGAGGGCTGTGGACCGCTGCGACGTCACCCTGATGCTCATTGACGCTACCGAAGGTGTGGCGGAACAGGACAAGAAAATTGTAGGCTATGCCCATGAAAAAGGGAAAGCCATTATTCTGGTGGCGAACAAATGGGATCTCATTGAAAAAGATGACAAGACCATGAATAAATTTGAGAGAAAGTTCCGGGAAGAGCTGCCCTTTCTGAGCTACAGCCCCATTCTTTATATCTCGGCCCTTACCGGACAGCGACTGCCGAAGGTGCTGGAGATGGTTGATTTTGTGGTGGAGCAGGCCAGCAAACGGGTGCCCACAGCGGATCTGAACAACCTGATCCGGGAGGCTACCCAGGCCACGCCGCCACCGGCCGATAAGCACCGCCGGTTAAAAATATTTTACGCTACCCAGGGAGGGGTCAAACCTCCGACCTTTATCCTGTTCGTGAATGACCCGGAGCTAATGCACTTTTCTTACCAGCGCTACTTGGAAAACCAGGTTCGCTCCACCTACGGTTTTGAGGGGACCCCTGTGAGATTCTTTCTGCGCAGAAGGGAAGCCAAGGATTAACCCGGTGCGGATGAATTCAATCCGCGCTGCTGTTGAGTTGGAGGAGTTTGTTTACCATGACCACATTGTTCATTGTTTTGGCGGCTTATTTAATTGGTTCCATTCCCTTTGGCTACCTGCTGGCCCGCTT
The DNA here is from genome assembly GCF_000215085.1 of Desulforamulus ruminis DSM 2154. Classification (NCBI taxonomy): domain Bacteria; kingdom Bacillati; phylum Bacillota; class Clostridia; order Eubacteriales; family Peptococcaceae; genus Desulforamulus; species Desulforamulus ruminis. Next base: position 2,995,548 of record NC_015589.1, on the reverse strand, counting down.
CTGGAAAGGCATTGATATTCGCCAATACGGCAGCGGCAACATTGGGGCAACCAACGTTTGGCGCACACTGGGCAAAGGACCGGGAATGCTGGTACTGCTGCTGGACATGTTAAAGGGTGTGTCGGCGGTACTGCTGGCTAAACAACTGGAAAATGCCGATTTAACTCTTTTGGCTGCGGCACTGGCTGTAATGATGGGGCACAGTTGGCCGGTGTGGCTGGGATTTAAAGGGGGTAAAATTATCGCTACCGGTGCGGGGGCCATGCTGGCCGTCGCTCCCGCTCCCCTTCTCATGAGTTTACTGGTATTTGTGTTGACCCTCGGCCTCTCCCGCTATGTTTCCTTGTCCTCCATCCTGGGGGCGGTTTCCTTACCCTTCTGGATATTTGCTTTCAATTATAATGCTAAGTATTTATTTTTTGCCATAATGGTGGCAGCCTTTGCCGTTTTTAAGCACTGGCCCAATATTAAGAGGCTGGTGACCGGAACGGAATTTAAAATCGGGGGAAAAAAATCCTAATCTTGGAGGGTCGTGAATGTCCAAAATTGCAATGATTGGAGCCGGGAGTTGGGCTACCGCACTGGCTCAGGTATTGGCCCAGAAGGATTATTCCGCCGTTTTATGGGCCCGCAGGCAGGAACTGGCGGATTTAATCAATGATGGCGAAAACAGCCGGTATCTGCCGGGCATTCCTCTTCACGCCAAAGTCACCGCAGATACCGACCTGGAAAGGGTTCTGCAAGGGGCTGAGGCCGTTGTGTTCGGAGTTCCTTCCCATTGCTTCAGAGACTTGCTGAAAAAAGCTCTCCCCTTCCTTCAGCCGGGGGCACAAATCATCAATGTGGCCAAGGGCCTGGAAGAAAGCACCTTGTTGAGACTTTCCCAGGTTTTTGCCCAGGAGGTGGGAGAGGCTGCCCTGGACCGTTATACGGTTCTTTCGGGACCCAGCCATGCAGAAGAAGTGGGACGGAACATACCCACCGCCGTGGTGGCTGCCTCCCGTAATTTGGCCACGGCAGAATATGTGCAGGATCTTTTTATGTCCACAAATTTTCGTATCTATACCAATCCCGATGTAACCGGAGTGGAATTGAGCGGAGCCTTAAAAAATATTATCGCCCTGGGCACCGGTATTGCCGATGGCCTGGAGTATGGAGACAACACCAAGGCGGCCATGATGACCCGGGGATTGGCGGAAATAACCCGTTTAGGCTTCAGTATGGGGGCGGAGCTGCTTACCTTTGCGGGACTTGCCGGAGTAGGGGATTTGATTGTTACCTGCACCAGCATGCACAGCCGCAACCGCAGATGCGGCATTGAAATTGGCCGGGGTAAAACCCTGGAGGAAGCGGTGGAGAGTGTTAAAATGGTGGTTGAGGGCGTCCGGACAACCCGGGTAGCCTGGCAACTGGCCAAACAGCAGGGAGTGGAAATGCCCATTACCGAACAAATTTACCGGGTGTTGTTTGAAAACTGTTCGCCCCGCACCGCGGTGATGCACCTGATGGGCCGGGGCAAGAAACTGGAAATGGAAGAAATTGTATCGGAGAAAATAAGCTGCACCATGGATCAAGGCAGAGAGGAAAAACAATAAGAAAACAGGGCCCAAGGCCCTGTTTTTTATTATTGTTTTTTCTTTTGCCCGGGATTGGCCCAAGGGAGGTCATGATGAGGTGATTTGGAGGGACTATTGGGTTGTTGAGGCTTCATTGGTTTCTCGGCATGGGGGGGTTTATGACCTACAGGAGAATGGTTTTCCGGTTTTTTATCTATTTGGGGGCCTTTTCCAGGACCCATTCCAAAACCCATGCAAATCGCTCCTTTATATTTATGGTATTTACAGTAAATATATGGAATCCAGTGAATTTTGGTTCCAGGCAAATGGGCTTTTTTAAAAAAAAATTAAAATTAAATCTAATTTATCTCTAAACCAGTCATAAAGGGACAAATATCAAATATGTTTTAAACAATAGAAAGTGCAAGATATGTTAGGAAAATTTTAGGATAGGCGGAAATTATCGTCATAAATTGGACAGAGGCTCATATATATATAATGTTAATGTATGCCACTGGGAAAAAATTCAGGTAGGAGGTTTGCCTTCCGCCTAAAGTGTTTGGTTTCCGGTCTTCAACGGTCCATGATCGCGGGGGAGGGATGTAGTATTTCAATATAATTTTCCCTGATAATTCGTATGATATTTGGAGGAGGGATAAAACATTTATGGAAAAATTAGATATCTTCCGCGATATAGCGGAGCGGACCGGGGGAGATATCTACCTCGGTGTGGTCGGCGGTGTCCGGACCGGTAAATCCACGTTTATAAAAAGATTTATGGAATTGACCGTTATTCCTAACATCAAAAATGTATATGATAAAGAGCGGGCCAAGGATGAACTTCCCCAGAGCGGGGCCGGAAGAACCATTATGACCACCGAGCCCAAATTCGTACCCAACGAGGCGGTTGACATCGCCGTAAACTCCGGTTTGAAGGTCAGAATGCGGTTGGTTGACTGTGTTGGCTACAGGGTGGTAGGTGCTTTGGGCTATGAAGAAGAAGAAGGTCCCCGCATGGTGACCACGCCTTGGTTTGAAGAACCCATTCCTTTTCAAGAGGCGGCTGAAATTGGTACCCGCAAAGTCATCTCCGAACACTCCACCATTGGGGTGGTTGTTACCACTGATGGTACCATTACCGATATACCCAGGGAAAATTATATTGATGCTGAAGAACGGGTGGTGGAAGAATTAAAAGACATCAATAAGCCCTTTGTGATCTTACTAAACTCCACCAAGCCCCAGGCTTCCGAAACCTTACAGATGGCGGCGGAAATGGAAGAAAAATACGATGTTCCGGTGCTGCCCGTGGACTGTGCCGAATTAAATCAGCAGGATATCTTAAAAATCCTGGAGCAGGTTCTCTATGAATTCCCCGTGAACGAAGTCAACATTAGTTTGCCCCTTTGGATCGAGGAATTGGAAAGCAAGCACTGGCTGCGCCAAAGTTTTGAAGATGCGGTTAAAGACACCGTGCGCTATGTCCGGCGTCTAAGGGACATTGAAAACGCTGTTACCAGTTTGGACGGGTATGACTTTGTCCATCAGGTTAACCTGAAGCATATGGATATGGGAACCGGTTCCGCCTCTATCGACATGGTGGCCCAGCCGGATCTGTTCTACCGGGTATTATCCGAGGAAACCGGCCTGCCTGTTGAAGGAGATCACAACATCTTCAGGATCATGAAAGAATTGTCGGTGGCTAAGCGCGAATATGACAAGGTGTCCAATGCTTTGCTGGAAGTCCGCGAAACCGGCTACGGCGTGGTGACTCCCAGGCTGGATGAAATGAATCTGGAGGAGCCTGAATTAATTCGCCAGGGCAACCGTTTTGGAGTTAAACTAAAGGCCAGCGCCCCCTCCCTGCATGTCATACGGGCGGATATCACCACCGAGATTACACCGATCATTGGAACCGAGAAACAATGTGAAGAGCTGGTTCAATATATGTTGGCCGGGTTTGATGAGAATCCTCAAAAAATCTGGGAATCCGAAATATTTGGCAAAACCCTTCATGATTTGGTGCGGGAAGGAATTCAAAACAAACTCCACCGGATGCCGGAAAACGCACAGGTTAAATTGCAGGAGACCTTACAGAGAATTGTCAACGAAGGCAGTGGAGGTCTAATTTGTATCATTATTTAATAAAGCCATAAAATACCCCACAGATTTGGTTACAGGCCAATTCTGTGGGGTATTTTATTTCAGGGCAAAAAAATACCCTCTGGCGAGGGAAGTAAGGGCACCACACTCAATGCAAAGGGGAAATGATGAAAAACAATATAAACTTGTGAATATTATATCAAATAAAACAATTCCATTACAAGTTTAGAATTAATAGAGGCAATAGCAAGAATGTTCAATACAATTTTTCGATTTAGCCCGTTTCTACATACGAGTTATTTTGTTCTTGAAAAAAGCATTGTTTTAATAAAGTACTTGCATGGGGAAGCGAAAAGACCCAATTTAATGATCATAGAAAAAGACAGCAGGAGAAAAAATAGGTTCGGTAGAATTAATTTTAAAAAGATAAGCAAATTTATTGGTATTGGGGATTGTAGGCTTACTTTGAGAATGCTATAATGTCTACTGTGTGAGGATAAATATACACCCAAAAAGGACACAAGGAGATCCGTGGTGAATAAAAAAGATGCCAAATATTATCTGGTAGAAGAGGGTATACTGCCCGAGGCGATTATTAAAACCGTTATGGCCAAGGAACTCTTGCTTAAGGGAGCGGCCAATACGGTGAATGAGGCGGTGGAAAAGGTTGATTTGAGCCGCAGCGCCTTTTATAAGTACAAAGATAAGGTTTTTCCCTTTCACCAGTGGAGCCGGGGTAAAATTGTTACTTTGGCTGTTTTATTGGAGCACAGGTCGGGAGTTCTTTCCACGGTTTTAAATATTATTGCTTCGGTAAAAGGAAGTATTTTGACCATTAATCAGAATCTGCCCCTCCAGGGGTTGGCCAATGCCACGCTGTCCATTGAGACTGCTGAGATGGACCAGGATTTGGAGGAGTTATTAAAAATTATCCGGGGAGTCAGCGGTGTCCAGGACGTGCGTCTGCTTGGACAGAACTAGACTGGATTGGCGAAAGGAGCACGTAAAAGATGGAAGAAAAAGTGATTAAGATCGGTCTTTTGGGCCTGGGAACCGTCGGCTGCGGCGTTTATAAAATCCTGGAGGAAAATAAGGAAAGCATTCAGCAAAGGGCCGGCATTCGTTTGGAAGTCAAAAAGGTGCTGGTGCGAAGTTTGGATAAAAAGCGCGGCGTTGAATTGCCGGAAGCGATGCTGACCACCAGCCTGGCCGACATTATTGAAGACCCGGAAATAAAAATTGTGGTGGAAGTATTGGGGGGGGTTAACCCTACCCTGGACTATGTTTTGGCCGCCCTGAATCAGGGTAAAAGTGTCGTTACCGCCAACAAGGATATGGTGGCTGAGTATGGTGAGCAGTTGTTCGCGGCAGCTCAGCGCAATCAATGTGACCTGCTTTTTGAGGCCAGTGTGGCCGGGGGTATTCCCATCATCCGTACGTTGAAACAAAGTCTGGCGGGCAACCAGATTGAAGAGGTTTTCGGCATTATTAACGGAACAACTAACTACATGCTGACCAAAATGACTCAGGAAGGCAGTCCCTTTGCAGAGGTTCTATCCGAAGCCCAGGCCAAGGGGTACGCGGAGTCGGATCCCACGGCGGATGTGGGAGGATTTGACGCAGCCAGAAAGATTGCGATTCTGGCCTCCATTGCCTTTAACACCAGGATTCCCCTCAGTCAGGTTTACACCGAGGGAATCACCAAAATTACCGTAGACGACATTGCCTATGCCAGTGAGCTGGGCTATATGATTAAACTGCTGGGCATTGCCAAAGCCCGGTCGGAGGGTGTTGAGGTCCGGGTGCACCCCACCTTTATTCCCAAGGATCATCCCTTGGCCGCAGTGGGGGATGTATTTAATGCCGTTTTCGTCCGTGGCAATGCCGTTGGCGACACCATGTTTTACGGGAAGGGCGCCGGCGAACTGCCAACCGCCAGCGCGGTGGTGGCGGATATCATGGACGCTGCCAGGGATATTGTGCGGAATGTACCCGGAATTATCGGCTGCACTTGTTTTGAGAAGAAACCGGTGCTGGATATCGGAGAAACCTTCAGCAAATATTATATTCGCTTGAAAGTGGCGGATAAACCAGGGGTTTTAGCTTCCATTGCCCTGGTATTCGGCAATAAAGAAGTGAGCCTGAAGTCGGTTCTGCAGAAGGCCACCGACAATACGGCGGAACTGGTATTGATTACGCACCGGGTTCAGGAGCAAAATGTACAGGACGCCTTGATGGATATAAAACAACTTTCATCGGTGCTGGAAATCGCCAATATGATCCGGGTAGAAGGAGAAGAATAAAAAAACCCCATGAATAACAGCGTAAAAGTGACCGTACCCGCCACCACGGCGAATATGGGCCCGGGTTTTGATTGTTTGGGTATGGCTCTCAAACTTTATAACCAAGTTGAAATCTCGCCGACGGATGGAGGCCTGGCCATTGAGATTCAAGGCGAGGGGGCCGGTGATATCCGAAAAGACGAGGGAAATATTGTCTTCAAGGCAGTGGAAAGACTATTTCAGGAAGCGGGCCGGCCCTGCCCCGGTTTAGTCATCAAATTAACCAACCATATTCCCGCAGCCCGGGGGCTGGGCAGCAGCGCCTCGGCCATTGTCGGAGGGCTGGTGGCGGCCAACCGTTTGGCCGGGGATCCTTTTACTCCGGAGAAGTTGCTGGCCCTGGCCACCGAACTGGAGGGGCATCCGGACAATGTTGCCCCGGCCCTGCTGGGAGGAATTATTATCTCGGTGGTCCAGGAGGGGAAGGTACACTGGTTAAAAATAACCCCGCCGGATGGATTGTCGACCGTTGTGGCTGTACCGGATTTTAAGTTGTCTACCCGTGCGGCCAGAGAAGTATTGCCTAAAACGGTGTCTTTACAGGACGCGGTTTTTAATCTGAGCCGCTCTGCGCTGCTGGTGGGAGCGCTGTGTGGAAAAAGGCTGGATCTTTTGCAAGTGGCCGGGGAGGATCTGCTGCACCAGCCCTACCGCTCCCAATTGGTTCCGGGAATGACGGAGGTCATCAGCAATGCCCGTCGGGCCGGGGCTCTGAATGTAACCCTTAGCGGGGCCGGGCCGGCGGTCATCGCCTTAACGGACGGTCCCAATCCCCAGGTGGCTCAGGTCATGGAGAATTCCTTTGCCGCGGCTGGTGTAAAATGCCTGGTAAAAGTGCTGGAACCCACGGTTGCCGGGGCTGAAATAATATGATTTAATAATTTTTTGTAGAAAAGCATAGGACTAAACCAGAGAGGCAGGTTAACAGAATGCTGGTAGTAAAAAAGTTTGGTGGAAGCTCGGTGGGCGACCCGGAGCGGATCAAGAGAGTAGCCCGGCGGGTTGTGGAGGAGCACCAGAAGGGAAACCAAGTGGTTGTTGCGGTTTCTGCCATGGGAGATACCACCGACGATTTAATTAGTTTAATGAAGCAGGTTACCAACAATCCTCCTGAGCGGGAAATGGACATGCTCCTTTCCACCGGAGAACAAATATCCATTGCTCTTCTAGCCATGGCCATCCGGGATTTGGGATCCGATGTGGTTTCCCTGACCGGCGGTCAGGTTGGTATCTATACCGATGATGTACATACCAAAGCCAAAATATTACGCATCGAGACCGGCAGGGTTCGGGAAGAACTGAACCAGGGACGGGTGGTAGTAGTGGCAGGCTTTCAGGGGGTTAATCCCGATGGAGATATTACCACCCTGGGCCGGGGAGGTTCCGATACAACGGCGGTGGCCCTGGCGGCAGCTCTCCGGGCGGATGTCTGTGAGATTTTCACCGACGTGGACGGAGTCTATACCACCGATCCCCGGGTTGTTCCGGAAGCCCGCAAACTTTCCCATATTTCTTATGATGAAATGCTGGAACTGGCCAGCCTGGGAGCCCAGGTGCTGCATCCCCGTTCGGTGGAATTAGCCAAGCAGTATGGGATACCGCTGCATGTTCGCACAAGCTTTAATCACATGGAAGGAACTATTGTTGAGGAGGCACCCGATATGGAAAATGCACCGGTGGTCAGTGGCGTGGCCCACGATTATAATGTGGCGAAGATTGGTTTGTTTGATGTACCGGATAAGCCGGGAGTAGCCAAGACCATTTTTAAAGCCTTGTCTAAGCAGAGCATCAACGTAGATATGATCATCCAGAGCGCCATGCGCAACAATATGAACGACATCGGCTTTACTACTACCATTGACGACCTGCGCAAAGCCCTGCAGATTATTGAGGCCATCCAGGACGAGGTAGGCTTTAAAGGTTACACCCACGACGAAGACGTGGCCAAGGTATCCATTGTGGGTGCGGGTATGATCTCTCATCCCGGCGTGGCTGCGGATATGTTTGAAGCGCTGGCGGATGAGGGAATTAATCTGGAAATGATCACCACCTCCGAGATCAAGGTTTCCTGTGTTATAAAGAGAGCGGATACCGAGAAAGCCGTTAAGGCCCTGCATAAAAAATTTGTAACGGAATGGCAATAAACTGAAAAACCTGCGTAAAAATGAAGCCCCTTTACGGGGCTTCAGAACATAGAATAATAGGGTTTCAGAACTTAGGGACAAGTTCTGAAACCCTATTATTCTATGTTCTTAAAACCACTTGCTATGAACGGCACCCTAATTGTTAGACACAACGAACGATGGGGTACTTTTCTTCTGGCTAAATTTACAGTTGAAGAGAAATTAAAAGCAGTAAAACGATATTTAGATGATATCTTTGATGAGTACGAGGGCATTACATTTTTCTATTGACTAATTTAGTCAATAGAATTAGAATAAAAATTGACCAAAACAGTCAAAATAGGTGATGATGATGCAGGAGTTTCATATTCCCGAGGATAAAAAGCAGCGGATCATCCGCGCAGCCATGGAGCACTTCGCCAAAAACGGCTACAAAAAGGCAACCATGGACGAAATCGTCGCGGCGGCGGATATCTCCAAGGGCCTGATTTTCCACTATTTTGGTAGCAAGAAAAAGTTGTACCTCTATCTCTATGAATTTGCCTACGGCCTTGTGTATGACCGCGTAGTGAAGTCCTTCGAGCGGGAAGACCTGTTTGAGCGCATCCGCGAATCAGAGCAGATTAAACTGGCTGTGGTGAGCGAGTACCCTTATGTGTTGGACTTTCTCCTCTCGGTCCGCAGGGAAACGGACGAATCCTTGCGAGAGGAAATTTCCAGAGTCAAAGTGGAGAGCTTTCCGCCGTGGAAGGAAACCTTTCTGCCGGGACTTGACGCATCCAAATTGCGGGAGGGCATCGATCTGGAGAAAGTGATCAAAATTATTTCGTGGACCACCAATGGGCTTCTGTCCGAGCACAAGGACGACTTCGTGCTGGAGGATGTCTTTGCGGAAATGGATGAATACCTTAATCTGATGCGCAAAGCATTTTACAAGGAGGGGTATCAATGAAGAGGCTGTTGAATCTGACCGACAGTGCTGCCGGGGATATCTCCCTGACCGGCGGCAAGGCTGCGAATCTGGTCAGGCTTGCAGCCATGGATGATATCCATGTGCCCGGCGGCTTTGTCGTCACCACCGACGCCTTCCGGGAGCTTTGCACCAGTGTGGTTGCGTCCCGCAGGGAAGCCCTGCAGGCCTCCTCCCCGGCGGAGCTTGCCCGGGCGGGCGCCGAAATCCGGCAGGCGATCCGGAATATCCTCATCCCGGAGGAATTTTTGCGGGAGCTTGAGGCGGCTCTGGCGTCCTATTCCCCGGACATCCTCTTTGCCGTGCGTTCTTCGGCCACGGCGGAGGACCTGCCCGACGCCTCCTTTGCGGGGCAGCAGGACAGCTACCTGAACGTACGGGCCGCCGACGTCCCCCGCGCTGTGATGGATTGTTTCGCCTCGCTGTACAACGACCGGGCGGTTGCGTACCGCATGAAAAACGGCTTCCGCCACGAGGATGTGGCCATCGCCGTGGTGGTGCAGGAGATGGTCCCCTCCCAGGTTTCCGGCGTGCTGTTTACCGCCGACCCCATGACCTCCGACCGGCTCACCTGTGTCATCGAGGCAGTGGTGGGACTGGGCGAGGAACTGGTGTCCGGACGCAAAACGCCCTTCACCTGGCGGCTGCGCAACGGGAAAACCAAAACGGACATCAAGGCCGCCCCGCCCCTCACAGACAGTCAATTGCGAGAACTTGCCGCCATCGGCAAGGAGATCGAGGCTGCCTTCGGCGCGCCCCAGGACATCGAGTGGTGTTGTGTGGACGGACGATTTTCCATCGTGCAGTCCCGGGCGATCACCACGCTGTATCCCGTTCCGGAAAGCAGGGACAGCCTTAAGCGCGTCTTTGTATCGGCTGGACACATGCAGATGATGACCGACGTGATGCTGCCGCTGGGCATGTCCTTCATGAAACTGATCGCCCTTTTCCGGATGGTGGAGGTGGGCGGGCGGCTATTTATTGATATCACCCACGACCTGAAGACCGCCTACGGCAAAAAGATGATCCGCACCAAGCTTGCCGCCACCGACCCGCTGACTCACCAAGCCATAGAACAAGTGCTGGCGCGTAAAGACTATATCCGCGGTATCCCCAAAGGCCCCGGCAGCTTCTCCACCTTCAGCGGCTGGCTGCCTATCATCCGGGAAGCCATCCGACTCTACCGGCGCAACAACCCCGCCGACATCGACCTCTATATCGACCGGATGGAGCGCGTCATTGCCCGGCTGGAGGAGCGGCTGGAGCCTCTTTCGGGAATAGCGGCCATCGAGGCCATTCTGGAGGATCAAAAGCAGCTTTCCGCAATCATTTACGATGCCTCCGGCTTTGGGATGGTGCTGGCCACCCAGTTTATCATCCAAAAAATCGATGCCATGGGCAAAACACTCACAGGTGAGGAGAACATCAGCAACCGCCTGTCCAAATCGGTGGAGCACAACCCCACCTCCGAGATGGGGCTTGTCCTCAGCGAAGTCGCGGATCTGGCCCGGGAGTATCCGCCGGTGGTGAGGTATCTCGAAGCAGCCGGCGAAGCCTTTCGCATGGATGATTTGCGCCAAGTGGAGGGCGGCGGCGCGGTGGCGGACGCTTTTGAGAATTTCCTGCGGCACTACGGCATGCGGGCCACCGGCGAGATCGACATCGCTAAGACCCGCTTCCGGGAAAATCCCGCCGAACTGGTGGGCGCCATTCTCACCAACATCCACACCTTACCCAAGGGACACGGCAAGTCGTCCTTTGAACAGGGTCGACTGGAGATGGCAAGACTCACGGAAGAACTGGCAGCCCTGGCGGAACAAAAACTGGGTTCCCGCCAAGCCAAAAAGCTGCGCCGCTATATCTCCTTTTTCCGCAATTATGTGGGCACACGGGAGTATCCCAAGTACTTCTGGATCTGCCGTTACGATGTCTACAAACGAGCGATTATGCGAGAGGCAAAGCGCCTGGCGGAGCGAGGTATCTTGCAGGAGCCCGGCGACATCTTCTACCTGTACCTGGAAGAGCTGCAGGAGGCAGTCCAAACAGGCCAGGTGGATTACACGGACATCGACCGCCGCAAAAAAGACTATACCCACTTTGCCAATCTCACCCCGCCGCGGGTCATTTTTTCGGACGGCGAGGTGCCGGAGATGGCTTACCAAAAGAATATCCCCACCGGGGCGCTGCCCGGTTTGGGGGTGTCTTCCGGCGTGGTGGAAGGCCGGGCCCGTGTGATCCGGTCCATTGAGGACGCGGTCATGGAAAAAGGCGATATTCTGGTGACCTCCTTCACCGATCCCAGTTGGACGCCGGTGTTCGTCTCCATCGCGGGGCTGGTCACCGAGGTGGGCGGCATGATGACCCACGGCGCGGTCATCACCCGGGAATACGGTCTGCCTGCCGTGGTTGGCGTTGTCGGCGCGACCAGACGTATCCGGGACGGTGAGCGCATTCGGGTAAACGGCGACGAGGGCTATGTGGAAATTCTTTGATTAATAAATGCAACCAGATAGTTCCGTTTGGATATTGACCATGCTGGTCGGTTTATGCTACAATGCAATTACCGACCAATATGGTCAATTTTGATTAGGACGTGATGCTCATGCATGAAAACTTTGTCGGTCTCAAAGCGGAAAAGCGGGATGCCATCATCAACGCAGCGCTGGCGGAATTTGCTGCCAAGGGATACGATCTCGCCTCCACCAATGAGATTGTCCGGGCGGCCGGCATTTCCAAGGGGGCGCTGTTCCACTATTTTACCAGCAAAAGGGAGCTGTTTTTCTTTCTCTGCGATTATGTGTACGAGGTGGTCAACCGGGAGTTTTATAAACAAATCGGTCATTGCGAAGGCGATCTGCTTACCCGGTACGGCAGGGCGGCGCGGCTCAAGGCATCCGTCTACCTGCGCTATCCTCCGCTGTTTGAATTTGTTAAGAGGCTGACACAGGAAAAATCTGCCGAGATCGCCGGGGAGCTTGCAAAAAAGCTTTCTCAAATCACGGAGGCGGGCTACAATCATTTACTGGGGAATTTGGATGAATCCCTCTTCCGACAGGATGTGCCTATAGACAAGATCCGGGATCTGATCGTCTGGGCACTGGAAAACTACGGCTATCGCACGATGGAGCTGGTTCAAGACCAATTACTGGAAGAGATCGATATAGAGGTGCTTAACGCGGACTTTGACGATTATCTCGATGTCCTGCGCAAATGCTTCTATACACAGTAGAGGAGGGATTCTATGTCTGCCATAGAAATTCGCGGCCTTAAAAAACGCTTCGGCAAGACCGTGGCGCTGGACGGTTTGGAACTGTCCGTACCCGGAGGGGGAATATATGGTTTCATCGGACCCAACGGCGCGGGGAAATCCACCACCATCCGTATGCTGCTGGGGCTCCTGAAAAAGGATGAGGGCGATGTGCGCCTGCTGGAGGGCGACCCCTGGCGGGACGCGGTGGAACTGCATAAGCGGCTCGCCTATGTCCCCAGCGACGTACAGCTCTGGGACAACATGACCGGCGGCGAGGTGATTGACTTTCTGGGCCGGCTGCGGGGAAGCTATACAAAAAAGCGCCGGGCCGAGCTGATTGAACGCTTTGATCTGGATCCGACAAAGAAATGCAAAACCTACTCCAAAGGCAACCGGCAGAAAGTGCTGCTGATCTCCGCCTTTGTGTCGGATGTGGAGCTGCACATCCTCGACGAACCCACCACCGGCCTGGACCCGCTGATGGAAACGGTCTTCCAGCAGTGCGTCCGCGAGGCAAAGGATGCCGGTAAGACGGTGTTTCTGTCCAGCCACATTCTCTCGGAGGTGGAGGCGGTTTGCGACACCATCGGCGTTATCCGGGCGGGCAGGATCATTGAGCAAGGCAGTATGGAGGATCTGAGGGCTCTTATCAGCCAACAGGACCCCCCTACCCTGGAAACCCTGTTCATGAATTACTACCGGAAGGATGACGAAAGGGGGACCTGAGCATGAAACGTTACTTTCATGGTACGACTGCCATCATGACACTGTCTATGCGGCAGAATCGGGTTTTCACGCTGGTTTGGCTGCTGCTGCCGGGGCTGTGGGTCGCCATCAACACCCTATCTTCATTGGTGCTCTTCCCCACCCAGGAGGCCCTCGTCAAGATGGGCGTCACGCTGATCGACCCGCTCACCGTGGCTATACACGGCCCACTGCTGGACGTTTCGGTGGCCGGATTTGTCACTTGGCGCACCAAGGTTTTTCTGGTTCTGGTAAGCGGGATTTTCAGCATGATTTACGTGGTGCGGCACACCCGGCTGGCCGAGGAGCAGGGCAGGCGCGAACTGCTTGGCGCCAATGTGACCGGCAGTCTTGCGACCTTGGCGGCAGCGCTGCTGAACATGCTGCTGATCAACGCAGCGGCGGCTGTCTTTGCCCTGCTTGGGATGACGGCTCTGGGGCTTGGTTTCACAGGATCGCTGGCCCACTGCCTCGGATTTTTTGCCGCCGCCTGTGTTTTGGGCCTAATGGCGGGATTGGTCGCTCAGTTCTTCGTGGGCGCTTCGGCGGCGCGGGGAACCTCTTTCGGATTTTTGGGGCTGCTATTTGCCCTGCATATCCTCTGGAACGTGAGCGGGGGAAACAGCCTCGCGGCGTATTTCAACCCTTTGGAATGGCCGCTTCTGATCCGGCCCTTTGCGGGGGAGAGGTTTAGCGTCCTTCTGATTTCCCTGGCCATAACGATCCTTCTGGCGGCGCTTTCTTTGTGGATGACCCACAGGCGGGACGTGGGAGCGGGGCTCATCCCCCAGCGGGAGGGACGCGCCTTCGCCAAGCCCGGATTCTGCACGTTGTCCGCTTTGGCATGGCGTACCCAAAAGGGACTGTTCCTCTCCTGGCTGATTTTTTACGCAGTGTTCTCCTTCGCTCTGGGCTGTGCCAGCTACCTGATGGTAAACGCAGTCAGTTCGGCCGAGGCGCTGGCTGAGCTGATCGCGCGCCTTGGCGGCGTGGACCGTGCCTTCATGTCACTGATGTTGTATATTTTTTCAATGCTTATTTCAGTCTATGTGCTGATGTCGGCGGGTATCCTGCGCCGGGAGGAGACGGCCAAGGGAGAACTGTTGCTGTCCCTGCCTGTCCGGCGAAGCCGTTTTGCCACCGGGCATCTGGCGTATATCTTCGGCGGATCCGCAGCTCTCGCTCTGGTTTCCGGCCTTTGTGTGGGACTGGGCGCGATGATCGGTACTGGGGATCAAAGTGCTGTTTCCCGTTTGTTTTTCGAGATGGCAGGGAAGATACCGGCGATCTGGGCTTTCGGCGGGATTTCGATGCTGCTGTTTGGCGCACTGCCCCGCTGGATGTCCGGGCTCAGCTATGGATTACTGGTGCTATTTGTGCTACTGGAAATCCTCTGGGAACAGCAGTCGGTGAGCGATGCCGTGTATGCCCTCTCTCCCTTCTCCTGGGTGACGCCGCTCAAAGTCGCGCAGCCGCCATCGGCGCTTGTGCTGTTATGCGCCATATCAGTGCTGTTGGCTGCTTTGGGCATCGCCTTGTTTGGGCGCAGAGATGCAGCCATGCATTAATACAGACTACGGAATAGAAACCGCAAAACAGGGATGACAATTTTCTGCATTGAAAATTGTCATCCCTGCCTGGAAGCTACCGGTCGCAGTTGAACCGACGACCTGCGCACCACGAGTAAGCTGCTCTGCAATTAAACATTCACCCACATACTGGTGAGTGGATGTCTGTTTTCTTTTGCGCGGACCCCCTCAATCGAAAATGAAGGTGGATATTTGCCTAAATAAAGTAGGTAGTTTACATATTTACATGCGCACCCTTATACAAAACGGGTATTGCCGCTGCTATAAGGATCATACCCATAAAAGCGGGTGCGGCATGACCCAGTGATACATAGATTTGACCTCCAATGATAGGACCAATCATTCTTGCCAAAGCCTGAATAGATTGGCTGCCTCCTTGAATCCTTCCTTGTTCACTGGAATCGACAGACTTAGAAAGCATCCCATTGAATGAAGGCCCAAAGATCGAATCACCAAAACCAAATATAAACACTCCAGCGATAAAAAGAGGATAGAATGAGAACAAAGCCGATGCTGCAATAAGACTGTAGCCTATAATCTCCGAAACCATTCCAAGAATTGCTATCTGTGCATCACTAAGTTTTAACAAAAGCTTTGGCATTATGAAACCTTGTGAAATGATGTCTTGGAAGCCCATAATTGAAAGCACAAGCCCGATGAGGGCAGGCTTCCAACTGAAAGTATCCATTGTAAATTGTGAAAAAACTGCCTGTAAAGATCCGTTGGGTATCCAAAGTAAGAACGCTGAGACAAGTAGCCTTTTTAAGTTTTTCATGGAAAGTAAGTTTGCGAGCTGTATAAATGGATTCAATCTTACAAAGGTAATCTTTTTCAGCCGGTTATTCTTGTCAAGACTCTCAGGCATATATAAGATTCCATAAACAACATTCAATAAAGTGATGATTGCTCCAAAATACATGGGTACAGAATAACCAAACTTGGTCAGTAATCCGCCTAAAGTTGGGCCAATGACGGTGCCTACACCTACAACCGCACTCAACCATCCAAAGTATTTGGTTCTCTGTTCCGGAGGAATAATATCTGCAAAATATGCAAAGATCGTGCTTATGCTCCCGCCTGTTATGCCTTCTATTATGCGCCCGGCAAATAGTACCCATAGAGCTCCTCCTAGGCCAAAAACTAAGTACCCGATTGCGGAACCCAAAAGGCATACTAAGAGCAATGGACGACGCCCATATCTGTCGCTCAATGCTCCAAGTACGGGAGCCGCAAAAAATACGCAGATGGCATAAACAGAGGTCAGCAGCGTAACAACGATAGCTTGTTCTCCCGGATTGCTTGTATAAGGCTGCACTAAGAATGGGACGACAGGTGTTATGATAGTAAAACCTATTCCGCAAAGAAACACAGACATAAGACCGAATATTAAAGCCTTTTTATCTACGGTTTGTTCTGTGTTCTGTTCATTGTGTGATCTAAATATGAACACTTAAATTCTCCCCTCAAAAGTGATAGTTTTGCTTCCTTGGAAGCAAAACTATCGTATCATGATTTTGCTTCCTTGTCAGCAAAAAAATATCAATAAAAATGCAGCCGGTTCTCAATAGAGTTGGGCTGCCTTGGTTTCATTTTCATATTCAAATTTATTCCGACTTAGTATCTCCACCCAGTTTCTTTATTTCTGCATCCAAATGCCTGCTATACTTTTCCACGAAGCTAAGCATACTGTCAAATTGTTCCTCAGTTACCTGCTCAAATACGGCTTTATCCCGCTCTTGAAATTCTTTGTGCAGTTCCTCATGGATTTTATAAATTACTTTCCCTTGCGGAGTCAAGCGAAAATAGATTTCTTTCTTGTTATCCGGCTTCTGGTAGCTTTCGATAACGCCTTTTTTTATAAGCTTCTTAGTTATTTTACTGATGGCACCGGTAGTCATATAAAAGGACTCCGCAAGTTTTGCCACGTTGGAATCTACATTTCTTCCAATGTATTCAATACAATGTACTTCAGAAGACTTATAACCCTTAAGGCTGTCTTCCATCTTAGGCTTGTTAAGCCAAACCAGTTTGTTTAATAAGTCCCTGAACCCCATGATGACCTGTTCTTCTTTGTTCATGGCCTGTCCTCCCACCCGTTGCTGCGTTAACAATATTATATTAAAATTTTTGTTCTATTTTGGCCCCTTTACGGGGCTTTATTTTTATGCAGAGGAAAACCGCTCATAGCTTGAACCAAGTAAAAATCACTGGATGATTTCGTTTTATTCTGAATTGAACAGGGAATACTTCCTATCTCCACGGACATAAGATAACGCGCCAAGCGTCCAGTCAATAGTACGAAGGAACCCATAGTCGCCCGTATCAAACCGGACCGCGTTATAACTGTAGTTTCCAGTTTTTTCAGAACCAATCGCATCTTCTATGGGGACAAAGCGGCCGTCGAACTCATCCTCCATCGGCCGATAGGTTGTTTCCTGCAAGGTATGGCTTGAAACCGTGTATACATACATATTTTCGCTGCTCATGGGGTGTAACTGCACCGTGTTTCCGTCCGTGCTGACCGAAACCTCGCAGTAGTTGTCTCCTTGCGTTTGATGACAATTCAGAGGTTTCAAGTCCAAACTGCGGATGATCTGGAGCGAATTAAGGTCGTACACAAACAATCCGAAATAGCCGTGAAAAATCACCATATCGTCGGAAGCGTAGTCGAGCTTTGCCATATCGGCGCCTACTGTTTGCTCCGGTGACCATTCCGGAGAAGTGGGTTCGAGCGTAGTCTGCCGGGTTTCATCGGATGGAACCGGCTGTCTGGGATTCGAAAGAAGGCCGATTCCCACAGCAATTACGGCAATTACTGTCACAGCCATCACCCAAAAGACAGGCTTATGGTAATGGAGAATGTTTTTTATTCTGCCTTTCACATCTCCCTCGCCGAAGGCCAGGGGGTTTCCGTTGAGGATACGCCGACCCGAAGCAAGGGACAGCAGCGAAGCGGAATAAGCCTTCTTAATATCATAGCCCATTTCCCGGATAACCTTCTCATCACAGGAAAGCTCCATATCCGTACTCATCAACAAAAAAGCGACCCATACCAGCGGATTAAACCAATGAATGCTTAATACCAAAAAGGCAAAGGGCTTTACAATATGGTCAAACCGACTGATATGCGCCTGTTCATGCCGGATGATATAGCTTTTTTCCTCCGCCGTCAGTCCGGCGGGGATATAGATGCTTGGTTTGAAAACACCAAGTACAAAGGGGGTTTTCAGATTGTCGGCTTCATAAATGCCCGGCTCGGACAACGTTGCGTTTTTAAGCCGCTTATTTAGGATGAAAACAGATAGGATGCTGTAAACAAGCATGACCATAATACCCGCAATCCAGATATACGCGCCGATTTGTGTGTAAAGCTGCAAGGGATTTACAACGGCTTCCGCAGTGGGTACGGGCAGTGCTCCGTTTATAATGGGATCAATGCCTGTTATGTCACGGTTGATTTGAAGAGGTGGTTGATAAAGAACATCGGTTGAAATGGACGGAGTATTTTTGGGAAGTAGGCTAAACGCGCTTTCAAAGGAAAAGGGGCAAAGCAGCCGAAAGGCGGCAACGCTCCACAGCGCATAAGAAATGACCTTGGGTGCTTTTTTCAGCGGTAACCGTATGAGCATAATAAAAAGGATGACATAACTTGCGGTCAGGCTCATATTCAAAATGGCAAGAAAAAATTTTTCCATCATCAGCTCTCCTTGTGTTCATCAATGAGCTTTTTCAATTCAGCAGCCTGAGTGTCGCTTAGTTTTCTGCCACCAATAAAAGCTGCCAGAAATTTAGGCAGTGACCCGCCAAAAGCATCCTCTACAAACCGTCTGCTTTGCCTGGCGTAAAATTCATCCTTTTTTAGCAAAGATGTAACAACCGCATTTTGGTTTTGAAAAATACCCTTTTCACATAGATTTTTTAAAACAGTATAGGTGGTGGACTTTTTCCAGCCCATTTCTCTTGAGCATAGTTTCACCAGTTCACCGGAACCGATTGGTTCAAGCCGCCAGATTAATTCGGCAAATCTCCTTTCGCTTTGCGCAAGTTTATCTTTCAAGTCAATTCCTCCCGGGTCTATTCTTTATAGACTTCCCGCTTTAAGTCTATAAGAAATAGACCTGCAGATCAATACTTATTCCAGTAGTTTTTGAAAAATATTTCTTATACTTTTGATTATGTGCAATATCCCGCCTGCCCAAAGCACCTGTCCCTTGATTACGCAGAATTTTTACAATATACGCCTCCAGCATAATTCAAACAGTAACAGATGACAAAAGAGATGACAAAAAAATAAATTATTTACTAAATATTTTTGCAAATTGTGGCCTGGTGGACAAGAATCTTTTATAATAAGACTATAAAATTTAACGGTAAAGGAGTAAAAACATGAAAATTTTAGTTCCTTACGATGGATCAAATGCAGCTCAAAGCGCAGTGAATTACGCATTGAATTTCGCCAAAAACCACAAAACGGGAGAAGTTACCTTGTTAACAGTGGCTTGCAACGATGCTCCTTTTGCCCGGGACTTTGTAGCCAATCCCATGGAAGTTTTACAAGCCTGCCAGGACTATTTTAAAGGTAGTTTGGAGAAAGCCAAGGGCATGTTTGCTGCCGAAGGGGTTGAAGTAAAATCCGTTTTACAAACCGGTGATGTAGCCGAAGTGATTATCGACATGGTAAAAAACGAAGGCTATGACAAAGTGATTATGGGCAGGAGAGGACTGTCCGCTTTAACCGGTTTGGTGCTGGGCAGCGTCAGTTCCAAGGTTCTGGCCAATGTGGATGTGCCGGTAACATTAACCAAATAGTCTTCTTTGCATCGGCTCCCTACCAAGTAGGGAGCTTTGTTGTCAAAAGAAGCAATATTAATTATGATTTTTTTCACAAAAGGGTAGAAAAAATTTTGGCAAATGTTCTATAATGAGCAAAATTGAAGGGGGGATACGAAATGAAAATCCTAGTTCCTTACGATGGTTCGGATGCTTCTCAAAATGCTCTGGATTTTGCTTATAAAATGGCCAAGAGAGACAGTTCCGTTGAAGTAACCATTATTTCCGTGGCCTGTACGGATTTTGTTTACTTTTCCAGAGACTTTATGACCAACCCCATTGCCATTATGGAATCCTGCAGGGAATTCTTAAGATCCCACCTGGAAAAGGCCGAAGAGCGGTTCAGCAACGCCGGCATTCCGGTAAACACCATTTTAGAAGCCGGAGACGCGGCAGAAATCATTATTAACACGGTTAAGAACCAAGGGATTGATCATATTGTCATGGGTCGCCGGGGACTTTCGGCCTTACGAGGATTTTTACTGGGCAGCATCAGTTCCAAAGTTCTGGCCAATGTAAAAGTCCCCGTCACTCTATTAAGCCGTTAGTAGCATTGGTCTAAACACCGGGTACGGTAAAAGCAATTTAATTATAAAGAAACTAATAGAACACGGATTTAACGGATGATATTAAACAAGATAAAAAATCCGCGGAAATCCGTACAATCCGCATTCTATTAAAACTTAGTAATTCTGCATGGCCTGGCCCAGCTCCTGGGAACGGCTGGTGGCCCGGAGAACGGCCTTTAAAATGGTATCTTGAAAATGTCCCTGGTCCAGTTGCTGAATGCCCGCCATGGTGGTGCCGTTGGGGGAGGTTACCTGCCGTCTAAGAACTTCCGGTTTTTCACCGGTTTCCATCAGCATTTTGGCGGCGCCCAAAAGTGTTTTTAATACCAGGGGGCGGGCCGTTTCTCTGGGTATTCCGGCGGCTTCCCCGGCCTTTTCCATGGCCTCCACCAGATAGTAGATGTAGGCCGGCCCGCTGCCGGATAAGCCCGTTACGGCATCCAGCAGGGGTTCGTCGAAAACCACCACTTCTCCCACCATGCGGAAAATTTCCCCGGCCAGGGCCAGTTGTTCCGGAGAGGTATATTTTCCGGCGCTAAGGCCGGTGGCGGACTCCAGCACTGCACAGGAAGTGTTGGGCATGGCCCGGACCACGGCCACTTCAGCATTTAAACCCTCTTCAATGATGGGGGTTGAAATGCCGGCCAGCACAGAAATGACCAGTTGGTTGTTGGAGATGCACCCTCTGACTTCCTCCAGTGCCGTAAAAACATCCTGGGGCTTCATGGCAAAAATAATGACATCGGATTGGCTGGCAGCCTGACACTTATCGGTTACCGGAACAATTCCGTAATAACTGCGCAGGTAGTTTAACCGTGCTTCATTATTTCGATTGGATACCCATATTTCCCCCGGACGGACAATTCCCGTAGACAGCAAGCCCCGAACCATGGACTCACAAATATTTCCTGCTCCGATAAAAAAGAAACTTTTTCCTGCCAGCATAATATTGCCTCCTTACTTACAGGCGAATTTGGCCTGTTCCCCTGATGACATATTTGTAACTGGTCAACTCCGCCAGTCCCATGGGACCTCGGGCGTGAAGTTTTTGGGTACTGATGCCGATCTCAGCGCCAAAACCAAATTGAAAGCCGTCGGTAAAACGGGTGGAAGCATTGTGATAGACAGCGGCGGCATCCACTCTCTTTAAAAATTCTTCTGCGGCACCGACATTATCGGTAATGATGCTTTCCGAATGTCCGGTGCCATATTTTTGTATATGCAGGATGGCTTCGTTCAAGTCTTCCACCACTTTGACCGCCAGGATGGGGGCCAGAAATTCCGTGGCCCAGTCGCTTTCTTCAGCCGGTTTTATTCCCGGAACCAACTGAACCGTTGCCGGACACCCGCGAACTTCAACTCCCCGGTCAGCCAGTTCCTTGATGGCTCCCGGCAGCCAGGAAGGAGCTATGGCCCGGTGCACCAGCAGGGTTTCGGCCGCATTGCAAACCCCGTAACGCTGGCATTTGGCGTTTAAAAGAATATCCAGAGCCATGGTTCCCCGGGCGTCCTGATCCACATAAAGATGACAGTTTCCCACTCCGGTTTCAATCACAGGCACTGTGGCTGTTTCCACCACTCTGCGGATTAGGCCGGCGCCGCCTCGGGGTATGATCAGATCCAAAAAGCCGTTGAGCCGAAGCATTTCATCCACTGCTCCCCGCTCGTCGGTATCTACAAACTGCACCGCTTCTTCCGGGATGGGCGTCCCGGATAAGCCTTTTTTAATGGTTTGAACTAAGGCCCGGTTGCTGTTAAGGGCGCTGGAGCCGCCCCTTAACAGTACGGAACTGCCGGCCTTCAGACCCAGGGCACAGGCATCCACCGTTACATTGGGCCGGGCCTCATAAATCATACCCAGCACACCCATAGGCACCCGGACTTTGTCGATGGCTAAACCGTTGGGTAAAACCCGAGATTCCATCACTCTGCCCACCGGGTCATCCAGATCCATCACTTGCCGAATCCCTTCCACCATATCGCCGATGCGGGCTGGAGTAAGAGCCAGGCGATCCAGCAGGGAAGGCTGCATCCCCTCTTGTTCTCCTTTGGTCAGGTCCATTTCGTTGGCCCTTAAAATGTCTTCCGCATCCATCAGCAACTGCCGGGCAATACCCAGCAGACCTTGGTTTTTTTCTTCGCTGCTTAACAGGGAGAGGGTTTTGGCGGCTTCTTTGGCCTTAAGGGCAAGCTCTTTTACATAGGACATCCTGAAAAACTCCTTTCACAAACCAACCAGTCCCGGTTGATGACTTCCAAGCCCCTTTGCGGGTTTTTGATGATCAGGCGCAAGTCTTCGGCAGAAAGATTGGAAATACCCCTGGCCAGCTCGACGCCGTTGGCGTCAGCCACAGCCACCACATTCCCCGCACTGAAATTTCCCGCTACATCCATGACGCCCACTGCCAGCAAGCTTTTATTCCCGGCCAGCAGCGCTTTGGCAGCCCCGCCGTCAACCGTGACGGTCCCCCGGGGTACACTGCCAAAGGCAATCCATTGCTTCCGGCTTTTTAGGCAGTTGACAGAGGGTTCAAAGGAAGTGCCCCGGGGTTTCCCCGCTGCAATGGATACCAGAATTTCCGGGTTTTTGCCACTGGTAACCACGGTACGGATGCCGCTCCTGGCGGCGATGCGCGCGGCCGCCAGCTTGGTGCGCATTCCTCCGGTGCCCACCGGACTGCCGCTGCCGCCGGCTGCCCGGGCAATTTTTTCATCCACCTGCTGAACCACAGGAATCAATTGGGCCTTCGGGTCTTTTCGGGGATCACTGCTGTACAGACCGTCAATATCCGTCAGGATAATCA
Organism: Desulforamulus ruminis DSM 2154; assembly: GCF_000215085.1. Taxonomy (NCBI): domain Bacteria; kingdom Bacillati; phylum Bacillota; class Clostridia; order Eubacteriales; family Peptococcaceae; genus Desulforamulus; species Desulforamulus ruminis. The sequence goes on along the minus strand of NC_015589.1, from coordinate 2,972,668 downwards.
GCAGTTCGGCCTCCACCAGTCCGGCTACCAGAGCGCTTAAGGTATCGTTGTCGCCGAAGCGGATTTCCGCAAAAGCGACGGTATCGTTCTCATTCACAATGGGTAAGACCTGATTGCCCAGCAAAGCGTTTAGCGTGTTGCGGGCGTTAATATAACGGCGGCGGTCCGCCAAATCCTCTTTGGTTAAGAGGACTTGCCCCACCCTGATTCCACGGGCTAAAAAGAATTCATTGTATTTTTCCATTAAAAGGCCCTGGCCTACTGCCGCAGCCGCCTGCCTTTCAGGCATGGTCAAGCTGGCCCGGTTCCATCCCAGGTGGCCCAAACCGGCTGCCACCGCCCCGGAAGAAACCAGAACCGGCTGCCAGTTGTTTTGATAAAGTTGAATAACGGCCTCGGCCAGTTGCTGCATGCGTCCCCCGTCTAATTGACCGGAAGGATTGGTAAGACTGCTGCTGCCAATTTTAATAACAATCCGCTTATGAATTTCCACGGTGCAACACCACCTCAAAAAATAAAAAGCCCTTTCGTCCTAAAAGGACGAAAGGGCATACTTTCGCGGTACCACCTTAATTAATGCACAAAGGGTGCATTCACTCTTAGCCCGGTATCGGGGGCATCCGGTTCGGTTTTCCCGAACGGCTCCGGAGTGGGATTTCAAAATCTTTGCCCGAGGGATCTTGCAGCCGTCGAATCCCACTCTCTAACAGGCAGAGGATTTTTACTGTTCTCTTTCATCGCCTCTTTGTTTAATTGAGTTTATTATAACTATTCTCAAACAACAATGTCAAGAAAAGGTCTATTAATATTATGTATACATCCCTTAGGCCGATTTCCAGATCCCTTCACCATTACCGGCATTCTTTCATAAGATAGGTTAACGATGACTTTTGGAGGAATGGGCTTGATAACGGTAATGAAAGTTAGAGGAGAAAAACATTTTAACTCTTTTATACAGCTTCCCCGGAAAATGTACCGGCAGGACCCTTTCTGGACACCGGTATCGGATGCCAGCCAGCGGCAGATATTTAACGTCCAGGCCAATCCTGTACTGAGGCACCTTGACTGCGAGCTCTATCTGGCATTGGATGAACAACAACAACCGGTGGGACGGATTGCCGCCATTACTGATGATCTTTTACAGGATCAAAAGGTCGGTTTATTTGGCTGCTTTGAGACCATTGACGATATTGAAGTGGCCCGGGCCTTGTTAAACGCGGCAACCGAAAGTCTGGCCGCCAGAGGAAAAAGGGAAATGCAAGGACCGGCAACCATCAATACAAACCAACAGGTGGGACTGCTGGTGGACGGTTTTGAGTCTCCCCCCATGTTTTTGATGCCCTATAATCCTCCTTATTACGGTCCCCTATTGGAGGAACTGGGATGTTCCAAAAAGCTGGATTTATTTTCTTACGTTTGGCAACCGGAGCATACCGAGTCCAATACCAAGCTCGGGGCAGTAGCCAAGAGGGCCGCCAAAATTCCCGGCATCCGGTTGCGCCCCATAAACCTCCGGGACCCCTGGGGTGAAGGCGGCAGAGTGGCGGAGATGCATAACCGCAGCATGACCAATCAGTGGGGATTTGTACCCATGAATCAGGAAGAGGGAGCCGCCTTTCTCACCGGTATTCGGTCCTTTGCTGATCCGGAGCTGTTAGTCTTTTGCGAAGTGGATCAGAAAGCCATTGGCGTCTTCATCATACTGCCCGATCTGGGTCCGCAACTGCGGGCTGCAAAAAATTCTCCAGGCAGGAGAATAGGCAGACCCACTTCTGTTCGTGTGGGCATTTTAGCGGTGGTACCCGAATACAGAAGTCGTGGTGTGGTGGCTTTATTCATTGACCACGCCATTCGTGTCATGAACCGGAAAGGCTATAAACAGGCGGAATTATCTCTGGTAATGGATTCAAACTTTCAGATGAACAGTATTATCACCGGTAGTGTAGGAAGTAAAGTAAATAAAGTTTTCCGGGTCTATACCAAGGAGATAAAATAGGTCTGTAATTATTTGGAAATCCTGTGACGTTCGAACTCCTTGATACGTATTATAAAAAAAAGCCTGAAAGGAGTAAGAAGATGTTTAGATTTTTTCCTCCCCTAAGGGATCCGAGGGCTGCGCTATTTGGACTGACCTTTTTTAGCAATCAGAGTCCCGGGATAGAGGATAAGTTGGAGAATTTTGCTAATATACTGGAGACAACGCGTAAATCTTTGTCCATTATTCGCACCGAGATGAAAAATTTTGAAACCACCATGCATTCTTTAATGCTTCCGCCCAAGCAGCAATATTCCAATAAACCGGTAGAAATTCCGGATCAGGAAGAAGCGGACTGTAACCCCAGCCAGAGTTATGCTCCGCCTCCGGTAAATCCACAGGGGAATGTGTTGACCCAGTACCCCGCTTCATATGCCTTTGAACAGCCCGTTACAACCATGGCTGTTGAACCCGCGGTAGAGAAAAAGAATGAAAGCTCCGATCAACTGCAAAGCTTTTTAAGGGATTTGCAGAGACTGATTGATGAATATACCGGGCAATAATAATGGGTTATGTAAAAAGCCACAGGGAAGCATCCACTGTGGTTTTTTACATTATCTTTGGATGATTGATACCTGGTAGCCGGCGGCTTCTACACTGTCCATTAAATCTCCGGCCAGGATATTGGAGGGCTCAAACAAAACCTTTACCAACTGCGTCTCCATATCTGCCTCCACCTCCAAGACACCGGAATACTTTTCCATGGCGTTTATAACCTCCAGTTTCTGGGTGTCGGTGTCCATCTCCCACACTCGGAAGATTACCTGCTCAGACAAGAAATCACCTCCATGACGAATAAGTCTTCTTGCATTAAAATGGCCCCATTTGTTTTTTTTATATCTGGAAATATATTAAAATAAACAAAGGAGACGACAGAAGGAATTTAGCGAATTTCGTCGAACTTTAAAAAGTCCAAAACTCTACACATAGGAGATGATGATTTCATGCCCATTTTTGAATACGTCTGTAAAACCTGTGGTAAAACTTTTGAGAAATTACAACTGGCCGGGCGTGAAGAAACGGTAACCTGTACAGCCTGCGGTCAAGAAAAGGTGGAAAAAAAAGTCTCCGCCCCTTTCCTGCCTGCTTCCGTTGGCAAACCGGCCAATGAGGATCGCAGTGCCTGTTGTGCCAAGGCACCGGGTAATTCCGGGTGTCCCACCGGCAGTTGCGGTATGTAAGTTACAGTCCGTAAAGGAATGGATGATTAAACCGGGGAAATTCCCCGGTTTTTGCTTTTCTAATGGGTTGCCCCTCCTGAATATAGTTTTAGTAAAGGGAAAACAGGCGGGGAGTTACCGATGAACCAAATGGAATTTTTGCACAATTTTATTATATTGTTTGTCCTGCTGGCCACCTTGCTGCTGCTGGCTCAGACGCTGGTGCCGGTATTAAAAACACCGGATAAGCAGCCTTTTGGCCTGGTGGGATTATGGCAATTCTTCGGCAAACTGAGAAACATGCTTTGCTATTGTCTGATCTCCATTGCCCGAATGCCGCTGTTCCTGCTGTTTTTCTTGCTGGTTTACGGTATTGTCCTTTCCTTTTACTATTGGCAGCGCCAGACTGAATTAAGTCTGGCAGTGACTTTGGGTCTCAGCATTTTAACCACGGTGCTGTCTTTAGCCGGACTGGCCTTAATGCTGGCGCCGGTAATTTTTATCACCCAAAGAATTTTATTTGATTACATCATTGAATCGCAGATTTTTAGAATTGCCATTTATTCCGTTTTTGTACCCTTCATTTATATTTTTGTCATCCAGGATTTGACGCCTGGCCCCCTGGTAGAAGGAATTATGCTGGCCGGCATGGCTTTAAACTTTTATCAAATTTTCAGGGGCATCATTCTTTGTTTGAGATCTCCCGGCATCGCCACCATCCATCGCTGGGGCGACCGGTTTGCCCCCATTTCACTCATTGTATCCTGGCTGCTGATCATCATCTTTAATTTATATACCTTGATTCTCCTGGTTTCCAATACCGATCCCTATGCCTTTGTGAACAATTCCGGACCGGTGACGGAACCTTTAAAGCTGTTGTATTTTACCATTATCACCTTTACCAGCGTTGGTTACGGCGATATTATTCCCAGGGGAAGCTTGGCAGTTTTAATCACCCTGGTTGTGGCTGTTACAGGCTTTTTGTATTCCGCCCTTTTTGTAGGAAGCATACTGGCGGCTTTTACAGCCGGCAGAAGGGAATAGATTGGGCAGCGGGCAGGATAATAAGAAAGAGCGGTAGAACTTTTTTCTTGAGATTTTTATGACCGTTAAAATGAAATTAGGAGAGATACTTTTGCGCGTTGAAGAAATTGAGGGTCTTTATCCCCCGGCCCTGGCCCGGTCTTATTTGCAAGGGGAACCCGGCGTCATAAGGCTTTTTCAATATGATCCCAGGCGGCAGGAAGCTTTTCGGGACCACCTTGAATACCTGCTTACCCAACGGCAAGAACCGCTGGATTTACCCGCAGAATGTTTAAAAGAGTACAACCTCTCCCTTGGCTGCGGTTCTCAAACTACGGCAAACATTGAGCTTATAGAAAAGAACAGGGCGGTAGCGGTTGTTACCGGGCAGCAGCCGGGTTTTCTTACCGGGCCTTTGTATACCATTTATAAGGCTATGGGGACCATTGTGCTGGCCCGTAAACTAACCCGGGAACTGGGGCATCCGGTGGTTCCGGTTTTTTGGATTGGCGCCGACGATCACGACTTTGCAGAAGTTAATCATATTTATCTCCCCACCTCCCAAGGTCCCCAGAGGGTGGGGCTGGAGGAGAAACCCGGCGTCAGATTCTCCCTTGGACATCTTCCGGTACCGGAGGAAGCGGGCAGGCTGTTGGATCAAATCAAGGAACTAACGCCCCCCATGGGATGGCAGCAGGAAGGAATTGAACTGCTCCGTAAAACAGCCCGGAATTCCCTAAATGTTGCCGATTGGTTTGGGCGTTTAATGACCTTCTTATTTAAAGATTACGGGCTGGTGATGGTAAACCCCCTGCTCAAGCCTCTGCGTCAAAGATCCGCAGGTCTGTTTTATCAGGCCGTTATGTCCGCACCCCGGGCGGATCAGTTGCTGGACTCGGCCTGCCGGGAAATCCGCAGCCTTGGTTTTTCTCCCCAGGTGCAAAGTGAGGGAAACAAGGCCCATTTATTCCTTTATATCCAGGGACAAAGGCAGACCTTGTTTGCAGATAAACAGACTTTTTATAACCGGGAAAAACGGACAACCTGGGAGCGGGAGCAGTTGGCTGAACAAGCCTTGACCCAGCCGGATTCTTTCAGTCCGGATGTTGTCCTGCGACCGGTGCTGCAAAATAAGCTGTTTCCTGTCCTGGCTTATGTGGCGGGGCCTGGAGAAATGGGTTATTTTGCGCAGTTTAAAAGGATCTTTGAACTTTTTAACGAGAGGATGCCGGTGATCTACCCTCGTCCCAATGTGACCCTGGTGGAACCGCTGATCCATAAGTTAATGCAAAAATATCACGTTCCTCTGGAGCAGATTCCCCGGGGGCTGGAGGATTTTATCGCAGTCTACCTGGAGCAGTCCGATGAGGTGGGAATCGCCGCCCTGTTTAATGAATTTAATGAAATGTTGAAAAAACACCATAAAGGACTTGTGAAAAAGGTAGCGATAATTAATCCGGTCATTCAAGGCTTGGGTCAAGACTGCCTGCGGCGCATGACGGGGAACCTCAGGGCCTTTGAAGCGAAGGTAAACCAGCATCATCGCAGGAATCATGAAGCGGCTCTCCGGCAATTGGCCAAAATAAACCACATGCTTCACCCCCTGGGACAATGGCAGGAGAGAGTTTATAATGTTTTTCCCTATTTGATGAAATATGGCCCGGATTGCATAGGGGAGATGATTTCTTTAATGGATGTGGAGAATTGGCAACAAAAAATTTTATTTTTTGATTGAGAAAGTATTCACTTTCCCTGAGAAATGGAATAAAATAATCAAAAGGCAGGTAGGGGGAGTGCAAAATGAAATACCAAATCAATCTTATTGAGGCCATGAAAAGATTCAGGGAAATAAACTTATCGGTTTTTCCCGTTCCGGGAACAAGTAAATACTGTGTTTCTTTCCCAGAAGGTCACTCCACCCTGTTAAAGGAAAAGGTGTTCCTTGAAATGGCTTGCAGTCTCCAGGGTCAAACCCGCAAGGAGATTTATGAACGCCTGCAGGCTTCTGCGAGATAACCAAAAATCTTCACCGAAAGGTGAGGATTTTTTCTTTATAATACAGCTTCTTTTGATATGATGAGGAGAGGAGTTTGTTGAGACATCGTTTAAAAGGAGATTGCTATGTTAGCCGTTGGTTTTTTCTTTGTTTTGGCAGGAGGGATTTTGTTTTCTGCCGGCATTATCGGGGTATTTTTACAGCTCTTGTTTTCCGGGGGTATAGACCTGGGCAGTAAACCGGTTCGGAAGTGGCTGGGAATTTCCGCCGCAGGATTCTTAGGGCTGATGCTGGGATTGCTCATGGCCATGACCTGAAAAAATAAGCGCCTGACCCTTCAAGGGTCAGGCGCTTATTTCACTCATAATATTTTTCCAAGTGTCGGGATCAACATAGCGGTAGCGGGACCCTCCATGGTAATAATCCCGGCCTTGAAGGGATCTTTTGGTTACGATGGCCGGTCCCCGGTGGCAGACGACCTTATAAATTCCCACCATTAGATCCGGGCTGATATTGCTCTCAACCTGGGTTGTAAACAGCCACAACAGCCTGGGAATGTTATGCAGATCACCGGGAGAAATAATATTGGCGGCCATAGCCCGCAGAACCGCTTCATCATCCCTGCGGAGCTCCAACCGAGTTTCCTCGAAGGCTTGGGCCATGGTCAAGGCGCGTCCTTTGAGATGAAAGGTGCCAATCAGTGCACTGGCTTTTTCTAAAACCGGCTGATCAAAAGTAAGTTCCCCATGAATCTTAATTCTCATCAAAGTTTCCAGGCGGTTGATGAGAGGCTTTTTTCCACCTTTGTTCCACAATGTTTCAATGGTGCTTAATTGTCCGTCCACTTCCACATTGGTGTATAAAGGGACGCTTAAAACACCCACTTTACCGTTACCACTGTCAAAACGCAGGAGGGTTACGGCTTTGATTTTACTTCCGTCGACCCAGAAGCAAATAATATTGGTTTTGTCCTTGGGAGCTGCATCTGCCGCGACGGCCGGTAAGAAAATGAAAAGACCCAGGAGCAGTAAAACCAAGGGAGAAAGCGGCATTTTTAATGTCCGGCAGGGAATTGAAAAAAATCGGTTCCTTTTCATAATCCTTATTATGCCAAAAAAATAAGCTCTTATTACTTTTACACAAAGAAAAGAGCTTTTTAACTGGCAAATTCGGCAAGCTTGCCGGCAAATTCTTTCATTTCATCGGCCATTTTCCCTAATTGTTCAACCGCCATACCCACCTGTTCGGTGGTGTTGGTCTGCATTTCAGCAATGCCGGCCGTTTCCTCAATACCGGTAATGATGGTATGCATGGATGCCTCGATGTTGGACAAGATGGTGCTGATTTTTTTGGCGGAAACAACACTGTCTTCGGCCAATTTACGAACCTCATTGGCCACCACTCCGAAGCCCCGGCCATGATCCCCTGCCCTGGCTGCCTCAATGGCTGCGTTGAGACCCAGGAGCTTGGTTTGGTCGGCAACCTTTTTAATAAAATCAATGACTTCATCGGTATCCTTAATATGTTTTTCTGCCTGGCTTACAGCTTCATTTAACTTGTGACTGTGAGAGCCAAGAATTTTTGTAACGGTGTCGATGGCTTCGGGAACACTTTGAACGGTTGTATTTAACTCCTCCGCCATACCAGCCAATTGCTGGGCCTGTGCCCGCAATTCCTGGGCGGTTTCTTCCTGACTGCGGGCAATGGTGTACATTAATTTGGATATCATGGCATCGGCTAGGTGTGTATTTTCTGCTTTATTACTCATAATGGCAGCATTAACGGAGGCATTCCCTGTAACGTCCACCACAACATCCAGATTGGGTACTTTTAATAACTGGGTAAAATCCAGGAAAGTTTGGATGCCTAACTCTCTAGCCGCCACCAACCCGGGAGCATCCGAGTTAACATCGGCAATACCCACAACGGATACTTCAGAGAGTGATGATAACAGGCGCAGCATGGCTAGACCGCCACGACCACCCCCTACAATTCCTACCCTTGTCAAGTTCATAACCTCCTGCTCTACGCTGGTTCGTTCAGTTCACTATGATTATTCTCTATCCAAATGGTATTTCCTACTATGGTAACAAAAAATTTTGAATATTTTCGTCTGAAAAATAACAAAATTTTGTTTATTTTAATGGTATTGTACAAAAATTAAACATCTTAATGGTTCAGTATATTTTAAAAGTTTTACTATTTCCGGTTGTCGAATGATACACATTCCAATATAATTTTATCAAAGTGTTAATGTCTGGAGGGAAAAGAAAATGATTCCAAATGGCAAAAAAGATAAATTATTTACCATTCGGACCAAGCTATTGACCGGTTTTGCCGTTATCTTGATTATAACCACAGCGGCAGGCTTTGGTATTCTTGCCATGTTAAATCAGATGAATCATTCATATAATCAATTAATTGAATCGGAAGTCCAGGTGATGAATCAAACCCATGCCGCCTTAGTGCGGTTTGAACAGGCTGCTTTGGACCTGCGGGGATATATGCTCAATGGAGACCCGAATTATGTGCTGAGATACCAGGACGGCATTAAGGGTGTGGAAGGATCCATCAACGGACTGGGTCAATCCATTCAATCCGCCGAGGGAAAAAATTATTACAATACCCTAATCAATTCTTTTCAGGAATTTAAGGTGTATGCCGACGGGGCCATTAAAATAAAACAGGAAAGCTTAGCGGCGGAGGACTCCTCCAATCAGAAAGTGGAGGATTATCTTAACCAGGGAAAAGGTTCTGTTGAACGGGTTGTTCAGTCAGGCAACGCCATTGTTTTGTTCATGGAAGATCAATTAAATAAAGGAAAGGTAAGAAATAACCAAACAGCCTCCCAGGTGAAGCAGTTTACTTTGATTGGCATCTTGCTATCCATTGCCGGCGGTCTAATCGTAGCCATTTATATTGTCAATATAATCTGCCGCCCGGTAAAGGCGCTGACCAAGCAGGCCGCTCAAATTGCCGAGGGGAACCTGTCTTCCGAGAAAATCATGGTTCACAGCCGGGATGAATTAATGGTCTTGGCCAAAGCCTTTAATAAAATGACGGATCATCTTAGAAACATTCTAATGGAATTAAAGAGTAAGTCTGCCAAGGTAGCGGCGGTAGCCCAGCAGCTTACCTCAACCATTCAGCAGACCTCTTCCGGAATCGCCGCTTCAGCTTCTTCCATGCACCAGATGGCCAGTATGGTTCAACAGGTGGCGGACAACACCCAGAATGTTTCTCAGGTGGCGGATACAACCGCCCGGCATGCCAAAGAAGGACAGTCCGCTGTAGATAATATTCGAGGTCAGATGAACAACATTTCAGATTCCACCCAAATGGTGGGACAGGCCATTCATAACCTGAATGAAACCGCCGTACAGGTTTTTCAAATCATCGACCTGATTACTGAAATTGCTGAACAAACCAATCTGCTGGCGCTGAATGCCGCCATTGAAGCCGCCAGAGCCGGAGAGCAGGGCCGGGGTTTTGCGGTGGTGGCGGATGAAGTAAGAAATTTGGCCGAACGCTCCGCCAGGGCCGCCGGTGAGATTAAGAGCTTGATTTCCTCCGTCCAGGAAGAGTCCGACCGGGCTGTCCATGCCATGGACAAAGGAGCGCAAGAAGTGGAAATCGGCAATCAGGTTGTATTGCAGGTGGGAAGCGCCCTGGGTCAGATTATTGCATCGGTGCAGTACTTGGATGAACAAATCCGCGAAGTGGCGGTGGGATCGGAGCAGATGTCCGGCGGAGTATCCGGGACGGTTGCCACCATCCAAGAGCAAACCGCCATTATGCAGGAGATTTCCTCCATGGCCGAGGACTTTGCATCCATGGCGGCAGAACTGGAGAAAATGTCCGGCGCTTTTCAACTGGAAGAGTACCCGGAAGCAAGTAAGGAAGAAATCATAGAAGATTTTCAGCCCCAAATGGTAGAGGAAAAACCGGAACCCTGTACAGAAGAAATAGAACCCCAAACAAAGGCAGAGCAGACGGAAGCACTAAAAACAGAAGAGAGCCGTTAGAGAAGAAAAGCAGCAGGAAAAAGCCGGCTGCTTTTTTGTCGCAATAGACGACATAACTATTTATTTTAAAAAGATAAAGCTGGTAATTTCAAATTTTGAGCAACATTTTGTCTGGCAAAAACGTCTTTAGGGTGTAGATAATTTTGTTGGCCAGAAGGAAGGTTTTATCATTGTCCGAAGCAGGGGCAGGTACAAAAACGAAGTGGCTGGTTTATTTGGGTATTAGCGTCTTGTTAGTGGGAGCGGTGGTTTCTGGTTTTTTACTGCGCCTGGAACAAGCCGAGGCCAATAAGGTTCCACCGGGTGTTTCTGTTCGGGGGCTGGATATGTCCAATTGGGAAAGGGAACAGGTAGAGGAAAAGCTTGAAGAATTGGCCCAGGATCTTTCGACCCAAGAGGTTTCGGTGGTCTTTGAGGATCAAACCCGGACGGTTTCTCTCGAGGAGTTGGGTTTTACGGTGAATGTGAACGATACCCTGGATCAGGTCTTTACGCCCAGGGATCACTCCCTGCTGCAGCAGTGGAAAGCCTATTTTCAACCTGCCAATAGGGAGATTGCTCTTTCCGTATGGCTGGACAAAGATAAATTAGCCCTGATCTTAAACCCCATGCTGAATTCTATTGAACGCCCGGCCACGGATGCTTCCTTTAAAATTGAAGATGGAGAGGTCCTGCTTATCCCGGATCAAAAGGGAAGGAAGGTAAATTACGAGCAGATTTACAATGATCTGGTTCAAGCCATCCGTAATGGAAAAGAACTGAAGATTGCTTTGAAGACGGATGAATTGGAGGCCGGTACAACCCTGCAGGAGATTGAGGCCTTGAAGATTAACGGCAAAATTGGTGAGTTTACAACCTATTTTGACGGTGAGAATACAAACCGCCGCATGAACATAAAACTAGCGGCCGATAAAATCAACAACCTGATGTTAAAGCCCGGCCAGGAATTTTCTTTTAACCAAACCGTTGGGGCCCGTACCGCTGCGGCGGGTTTCCGTCCGGCCAGGGTTATTGTGGGCAATGAATTCGACGAAGCTTTGGGCGGGGGCATTTGTCAGGTATCCACCACCTTGTATAACGCCATCCTGCTGGCCAATTTAACCCTTGTGGAAAGACACAACCACTCCCTGGCCGTCAGTTATGTGCCCCTGGGGCGGGATGCCGCGGTGGCGTGGGATTTGCTGGATTTTAAATTTAAAAACACACTGCCCGGTCATGCTTACCTGCGAACCAATACCGGCAGGAATTACATCACCGTTCAAGTTTATGGCGAAACCAAGACGAAACAGGATGTCACCATCCGGAGCTGGGTAACCGAAACCGTGGAAGCCGATCCAATTATAAAGGAAGACTCCAGTCTGGCTCCGGGTGAAGAAACGGTGGTGGATGCCGGCTATAAAGGATTTAAAGCGCAAGCCGAGAGAATTATCCGTGATAACGGGGAGATCGTCGGGCGGGAGGCCTTACCGGCCAGCCGCTATTATCCTAAGGCAAAAATAATCCATGTAGGGCCCTCCGAGGAAAAAGCAATGTCTAAGGAAGAGGTTAATTCCTCTATAGAAGAAAAACCGGATCATTCAAAAAAAGAGCAAGAGCAGAAACAGGAAGAATATGTACAAACAGAGTTTTAATGAAGGGACCCGGAAGGGTCCCTTTTCTTGCCTTAATACCCCGGTGCCTAGGAGAGAAACGGGTCATGAGTGGCGGCAAGATCATTATTCTGTTAAAATAAATAGTAATCTCCCGGGGAATTTTATTTTTCGTAGACTCTATTTCAAGAAATCCGGAATCCTTTTTTTTGTCAGTTAAAGATTAAAAGAATATTTCCTAAATTTAACAAGACCTTAATGTGGTTTTTTACAATAAATGATACAATTTTGTCAAATGGGAGGAAAAAATGTCCAAAAACATCGGGATTATTGACCTAGGTTCAAATTCCATCCGGCTTATTCTTATGACCATAGTGAATAACGGAGCCTATAAATTACTGGACGAGATTAAGGAAACTGCCAGAATTAGCGAGAACATGGGTCCGGAGAGGGTGATCAAAGCGCCGGCCATCGCCCGGGCGGTACAAACCATCAAGCTGCTGCAAAAATTCTGCCGGGCCAATAAGGTTGACAGTGTGGTTGGCGTGGCTACCGCTGCTATCCGCAATGCTGTAAACGGCGGTGAAGTTCTGGAAACCGTCATGAAAGAAACCGGAGTATCGTTTCGTATCCTTTCAGGAGAGGAAGAGGCCCGATATGTATACTTTGGCGTTGTGAACAGCCTGGAGTTTAATGATGCTTTAATCATAGACATCGGTGGAGGCAGCACGGAGCTTATATTATGTAAGGAACGCCGGATGGTTCAATGGGCCAGCCTTCCCTTTGGTGTTGTGGACCTGACAGAAGGTTTTCTTCCCACACCCGAAATTTTTCCCGATCAGATTGAAAGATTGGAAAAGTTCCTGCGGTCCCAATATTCCACCATCCCTTGGCTGGAATCAGCCAAAGGACTGGAGGTGCTGGGGGTAGGGGGAACCGTTCGCAATCTTGGACGAATGGATCGCAAGAAAACCCGGTTTAGCCTGAATATCCTGCATAATTACCGTATTCATACGGAACGGGTTAAACAAACGTATCTGTATTTACAGGATACCACCATTGATGAGCGTAAAGCCATCCCCGGACTGTCTAAAGAAAGGGCGGACATTATCCTCGGCGGGGTGGCGGCCATTGCAAAGCTGCTGGAGCATACCGGGGCGCCGGGCATTCGGGTCAGTGGATCCGGGCTGCGGGAAGGCATTTTTTATGAACACTATTTCCGCAATCAATCCCGGTATGTTTTAAATGATGTGGTTGAACACAGCGTGCAGAATTTCATGGATTTGTACCGGGTAAGGCGCCATCATTCGGAACATGTGGCCAAATTATCCCTGTCCCTGTTTGATCAATTGGAGTCCTTGCATGGTTATGGATTCTGGGAGCGCAGGATTTTGCGGATTGCAGCGCTGCTGCACGATGTTGGAAATGCCGTAAGCTACTATAACCACCACAAGCACAGCATGTATATTTTGTTAAACGCCAGGATCAACGGCCTTTCCCATCGGGAAATGGTTCTGGTGGCCCTGGTAGCCGCTTCCCATGGCAAGATCGACCTGAAGTTCAAATTACAACAGCATTCCGATGTGTTGTATCCTCAGGACGGCATGCTGGTACGCCGGCTGGGCGTGCTGCTGCGGATGGGTGAAAACCTGGACCGCAGTGAGGCCGGCGTGGTGGAGGATGTGATTTGTACCATAAAGGAAAATGAGGTGCAAATTGATTGTAAAGTGACCGATAATGCGGACCTGGAAATTCGGGAGCTTTATAAAAAAGTAACCAATTTTAATAAGGTTTTTGGTAAAAGATTTAAATTTCCCAAGGAGGAACAATGATTAAAGCAAGAAATGGCGCACTGGCGGGATATAACGGCAGGCTCATTATTGTGGAGGGGTGCGACGGTTCCGGTAAAAGCACCCAACTGTACCTTCTTAAACGTTGGTTGGAGGAACAGCAATACCCTGTATTTTTTACGGAATGGAATTCTTCAGAACTGGTAAAGAAATCAACTAAAAAAGCAAAGAAGCTCAACCTGCTAACCCCCACTACTTTTAGCCTGATCCATGCCAGCGACTTTGCCGACCGTTACGAAAAATTGATTTTGCCACACCTCAGGGCCGGTTATCTGGTTCTGGCAGACCGGTATGTTTACACGGCCTTTGCCCGGGATATTGCCCGGGGCTGCGATCCGGAGTGGGTTCGCAACCTGTATAGTTTTGCCCTTCGACCGGACATTGCCTTTTATTTTCAGGCGCCGCTGGAGGTTTCCGTACAGCGGATTCTTTCCGGCCGGCCGGAATTAAAATATCATGAATCCGGTATGGACCTGGGATTGAGCAGCGATCCGGTGGAGAGCTTTAAATTGTTTCAAGGCATTATCAAGCAACAGTATGATGAAATGATTGAAGCTGAAGGCCTGACCGTGATGGATGCTACCTTGAGTATTGAAGAGCAACAGAGCAGGATGAGGGAAATGGTCAGCCGCCTGGTGCTGAGAGACTTTCATCCGCCCACCTATGGAAAATACCTCAGTTGTTTGGTGCAGGGGGAATAACCATGGAGAAACAACTTACCTTTTACGGACAGGGGCTCCCCTACTTAAAGGGACATGAATATTCCGGCATCCTGATTGTTATCGAAGGGGCCGACTGCTCAGGCAGATCCTGGCAGGTAAAAGAACTCCGCACCTGGCTGGAACGGAGTGGACATGCGGTCCTGGACACCGGTTTAAGGCGTTCGGGCTTAATTGGGGATGCCATCCTGGAAGCCAAGCAGGGGAATACCCTGGGCAAAAGGACTCTGGGCATGCTGTATGCCACCGATTTTGCTGATCAACTGGAAAATAAAATATTACCCGCCCTAAGGGCCGGTTTCGTCGTATTGGCAGACCGGTATATCTTTACTCTCATGGCCAGGGATTTGGTTCGCGGGGCCTCCAAGGACTGGCTGCGCAAACTCTTCGGCTTCGCTCCCATTCCCCACCTGATCTTTTACCTTCAGGTGGACCCCCAGGTTCTATTGTACCGCTCCTTCGAAAAATATGGCTTTCTGGATTACTGGGAGTCCGGTATGGATATCTGCCTCTCCGGAGACATCTTTGAGAGCTTTCAAATCTATCAAAGCCTATTGGCCCGCCAATATGACCAAATGGCCGAAGAATTTAACTTTACCGTGCTAGACGGCCAGGAAAGCCCCTTAATCATTCAAAAAAATATCCGCAGAGACATTCAACGTTTCCTTGAAGAAAGAAGGCTGGAGACTGATGTCAAATAACGCTATTTACCTTGAAATGGTCCTGACCCTTGGCAACAAGTTTCAATATGACCAACTGCATGCCGCTGCCGTTGAACGGTTGTCCGTGTCCCTTTTTGAACAGCTAAGGAACATTCATCATTTGGGGGAGTCCGAATTAACCTTGCTCCGGCATGCCGCCCTGCTGCACGATATCGGCATCTTTATTTCCAAGAAAAGACATCATAAACACTCGGCTTATCTGGTGCTGCACGACCGGGGACTGGATGGCTATCCCCAGAAGGAGAGAACGCTTTTAGCCCTGCTGGTTAGAAACCACCGCAAAAATGTAAAGATCGAAGCTTCCAATCTATCTCGTTTCTCCAAACCGATTTTAAAAAAATTAATTGCCCTCTTGCGGATTGCCGATGCTTTGGATTATTTCCACCGGGGCCAAACCATCGTGAAGGATGTTAGAATGCAAGGCGAAAATTGCATCTTTACGGTGGAAGGGGTAAATCTAAATACCCTGGGAGAACAGCTTGGTAAGAAAAGCGCTTATTTTAGAGAAGTGTTTGGATTAAATCCGGTATTTGCCAGTGCCGATGCTCCGCACGGAGAACCGTTAAATTTTTTTAAGGAATTAGATATAGAAGATCAACCAACGGAATATGATGGTGATAGCATAGAACTACATGATGAAACCACCGCTGGAACAGAGCAAGGGACGGAAGACGACGACAAAGAGAATTTGGAGCACCATTTCCAACCGGCAGAAGAGCAAGAGATCCTTACAGAAAAACCCGTTGCAAAGGTCTAAAAATGTTATTGGCGGGGAGTAAGAGTGTAGAGGTTCAGCAACGAGAGGAGTGGAAGCCTTTACATGTGGTTGGTCCTGGGTTTATTCCTGGTCCTGGTGGGTTGTTTAAAAATAGTGTTGGCAGAAATTAAATAGGATAAAGAAACATTGCGGCCATGCCGCAATTTTTTTGTGACAAAAGAGCTAGAGAGAGACGGATCTAAATAAGGGACTTTTTCTGCCGGAGCGGTAAAGGGTAGAGGAAGGGAAAAGATAAAACAGAGAGAAATTTATATTTGTAACTATTTTTTTACTAAAGGACTGATGAAACATGCTTTTTAAAGTGGCCAGCTTTAATGTGAATTCCATCCGTGCCAGAAAAGAGGCCCTGCTGGATTGGTTATCCATAAACCGGCCGGATGTAATCTGCCTTCAGGAGACCAAAGTGATGGACCATGATTTCCCGGCTGCAGACTTTGAGCAGGCCGGATATCAGTGTTTATATAAAGGACAAAAATCTTATAATGGGGTTGCTATTTTAAGCCTTCACCCCATGAAACCCCTGGCCACAGAACTGGGAGCTTTTACAGAACCGGGAGAAGCCCGGATGATCGCCGCCCTTATACAAAACATTCCTATTGTCAATACTTATATTCCCCAAGGGTTTGCACCGGATAGTGCTAAATTTTCCTATAAGCTTGCCTGGATCAGAGAATTAAGGCACTACTTTGAGCGCAACTTCAAGCCGGATGAACCACTGCTCTGGACCGGGGACTTCAATGTGGCCCCGGAAACCATTGATGTACACAATCCTAAGAGGCTGCTGGGACATGTGGGGTTTCACCCGGAAGAGCATAAGGTGCTGGATTATGTAAGAGAATGGGGTTTTCAAGATGTTTTCCGCCTGCATCAGCCGGAAGGCGGCCACTTTACCTTCTGGGACTACCGGGTGCCCAAGGGAGTGGAAAAAAATCTGGGCTGGCGCATTGACCATATCTGGGCCACCGCCCCCCTGGCCAACTGTTCAACCAGGGCTTGGATTGATATTGAACCGAGAAAGCGGGAAAAACCTTCCGATCATACTTTTATACTGGCGGAATTTGACCTGCCGGATGCTTTTAAGGGCTGATTATAGCTGGGCGGCACTACGGAGATTTTCAGAACTTTACTGCCTTACCTGCAAAAATAAAAACCCGTGCAACCTTTTATTTAAGGTTTCACGGGTTTCATTTTTTATAAAACTGGTCGGAGCGACAGGAGTTGAACCTGCGACCTCTACCACCCCAAGGTAGCGCTCTCCCAAACTGAGCTACGCCCCGATTCTTTTAACTTTTTTGCCAGCTTGCCTTGCCGACAAATGTTATTATAGCTAATACGTTAAGAAAAGTCAACAGAAAAACCAGCTTAAATAAACGGTCGTTTACTCAAATGGACTGGTTTTTACAGCATTGAAACAAAACTGAAATTCCTGTATAAAAAGGATAGTTTACTCTATTTCAGTTAGTTATGAGTATGCTTATATATATTCTTATTATACCTAACTAAAACATTATATTAACAATTTTCCCTTTAGATATAGCTGGGGGATTCATTTTTGAAAAATGTGAGGGGATAAATGCATGAAACGGAATGTTTAATCTATACCGTCCTCCTTTTCTATCGGCAGGATAGAGAGGTGCTTAGTTTTTATAGGTATTCAAAGCCAACTCTAATGGATCTATTTTTAGCAAATACTAATTCGAGCAATTGGCCATATTTGTGGAAAGTGTTACGCTGGTTTTATCGACCGAAATGGTCTATAATTTAAAAGACTATTTATTTTAGAAAGAAGGCGAATAGTATATTTTCAAAGTTTTTTAACTTGGAGCTTGAAAAGCAGGAGCGTATTTTAAATGCGTCCATGAAAGAATTCGCCCAAAAAGGTTTTAAAAATGCCTCTACCAATGAAATAGTAAAAGAGGCGGATATTGCCAAAGGAATGCTTTTTCATTATTTCAATAATAAAAAGGATTTGTTTTTATTTTTGTATGATTATAGCTTAGAGGCTCTTGAGGAGGAGTTTTTTGGAAAAATAGACTTGCAGGAAAGGGATCTTTTAAAAAGATGGCGGCAATTAGCATTACTAAAAATTGATGTTATAGCCAAGTATCCTGAAATGTTTCGCTTTATCATGGCAGCCAATTTTGAAAACGATGGTAAAGTGAAAAATGAATTGCAGAATAGAAATAAAGATTTTATTACAAGCAGCTACGCCATGATTTATGACAATATCGACCATTCTAAATGGCGTAACGATATTGACATTAAAAGAGCCATGGATATTATTAACTGGACCATTGAAGGTTTTGGAGTAAGACAGCAGGAAAAGACAAAGCTTCCCTCTTTTAGCGAGTTTAATTGTGATGAGATCATGGCAGAAATGGATCGGTATTTAGAACTTTTCAGAAATTGCTTTTATAAGCAACAGGAAGATGCTTCTTCCCAATGAATGGGATTGAACCCCGTGAAGGTTGTATTCAAGCCTTTACGGGGTTCTATTTTGCGGGTAGGACAAATCACGGAATATTACCCCTAATTCACGGTGGGAAACCCCCGAATATCTTCCGGGGGCCTTCATCCTTCTTACTTCTCTACACTATAGGAACCACAACCGCAACTGCCTAACAGAAGAAGGATAAGGATTAAAAAGATGATGAAAGCACAGCTATCATAACCGCCGCAACCGCCAAAACCATAACCCATTGTTCATTCTCCTTTCTTAAAAGATACTCCATAATATGGGAGGCATTGCTGGAGTGTTACAAAGAGAAGTAAACCTCTACTTGCTGCTAAGGGTTTACTCAAGGTGAGAGTAGTACTCGCGTAGTGGCCACATCTGTTCGATATTATATGGTTATTTGGTCTGAAATGTTACGTATAGGTGGGGATCATGCCTTTAGATTTTCTTCTCTTTGCAGCCTGTTCAAAGGATGCGCCGGAGTTTCCCGGTGCTGATAAATATTAAAATTTAACCCAAGGGGAACCTATATCTAAAGGGTGAACTACACTATAATGTGGAATATTTAAGACTGACCGTGCAGGAATCTTATTGCAAGGCGGCAAATGAAAATCGTCAGGGGGCTGCTTCCAAAATGCGGTTTGGTAAAAGTGCGTTTAAATATGAGGGTACTTTGAAGGGATATCTAACCTTATTATTCGTCCTGTGTGCTGCTGATCTGCTGATTACCTTTGCGGCACTGCCCTTGGGAGCAATGGAGATAAATCCGGTCATGGCTGAAATCATTCATACGCCCCAAGGAATCATGCTCAAGTTGATCGGTTCCTTGGCGGTGGTTGCGTGGCTCTGGCACAGGCGCAACGAAACCGTTCTGAAGCTGGCCAAATGGCTGGTAGGGGGCTACGGGTTTGTGGTGATGTGGAATTTATGGGTTTTTGTTCGATTGGCCGCCAGATAAAGCGCTCAGGGGAACATTCTAATGTTCAATCCCCAATTCAGGTGGGTTTATTAAACTGGTGTACATTTTAAGATTGTAGTATAAAATTATATATAGAACCATTTAAAGGGAGGGGGATTTATGAGATTATCCGCCAGTGTATATGAACGGACCGGGGATGACACTTTATCCGCTTCAATGTACAATTTTGTAATTGGCGCCTGCCTATTACTGGGCTTTGCCGTTACGGCATTTACAGCCTTTACCTTTGCTGATTTGCAATTAACCATCCTTCATTATGTGGGTTATTTAGTGAGTTCCATTGCTGGAATTATTATTTCGTCCAAGTCCAAAAGTGCAGTTGTCTCATTCCTTGGTTATATGATGGTGGTGGTTCCTTTTGGAGTGATTTTAGGCCCTGCCTTAAACCCCTTGGCTCCGGGCCTAATTCACCAAGCTGCTGTGATAACGGGAGCAATAACCGGTACAATGTTAATCTTCAGCACCGCTTTCCCCAGTTTTTTTGCTGGCTTAGGAAGAGTTTTGCTTATTGGCTTAATTGGTTTAGTTGTGGCCAATGTCATCACGTGGGTTATGGGCATTCATCCTACGATCTTAAGCTGGATCAGTGCAGTCTTATTTTCTCTGTATATCGGCTATGATTGGTACAGAGCTCAAAATAT
The DNA here is from genome assembly GCF_000215085.1 of Desulforamulus ruminis DSM 2154. Lineage (NCBI taxonomy): Bacteria > Bacillati > Bacillota > Clostridia > Eubacteriales > Peptococcaceae > Desulforamulus > Desulforamulus ruminis. The sequence continues at coordinate 2,952,696 of NC_015589.1, read as the reverse complement.
ACCCTTTACCATGGACAATGCCGTTGATGTCTGTGTCTCCCTGTATCTTGATATTATTAACCTGTTCCTCTCTATTTTGAGAATTTTGAGCGATGATTAACCATAAATAAAAAGATGATAAACATTGTTTTGACCAAAAAGCATTTTTGAAAAACCTGGGGGATTCTCACAGGTTTCCTTTTTTTGTCATGTTTTTGTAATATTCCCATGCTACAATAAAATCATATGAAAAGTGAGGTGTAAATGATGAAAATAACAGTTCATGGCAACCTAACCGAGAAAGAGATTGAAAGCATCATCACCGAAGAGAAAGGACGATTTGCTTCGCGGCAGAAAGAAATCGCTGAGATTGAAATATCGGAGATTAACCGTGAGGAGTTAGAAGTGAAAACCTGGGCCCAATCGGATATTCGCCGGGTTAGGCGTATCACAGGGTATTTGAGTACGGTAGACCGGTTTAATGATGCAAAAAGGGAAGAATTAAAGGAAAGGGTCGTGCATTTGTAGGTGGATACCCCTGCCGGGAGGTGGGGGTTTTATAATTTCCTGCCGTAACAGAGTTTAAAATAACATATTTTAAAATATTCAAACAATACTAACTCTTTTCTGACGATACTCTTAACTCTAACGCAATGAAATCATTTTGTAATAATTCTGATATATGCTTAATGTAACAACGCAAGGGAGGAGACAAAATGAAGCTAAGTGTCCGGTGTTGCTTAGATGAGAAAGAGATCGCAGAAATAATTGCTAAGGAAAAAAGAATATACGAATCCGCAGGTTTAGAGATTGAGGAAATGGAAATCATTGAAATATGTCCAGGAGATACCAATGTAAGGTGTGTAATTAGAGATAAAAAACCCGTTAAACAAATTCTGGGTTCAAAAGCCCAGAATTTAGTAATGAATCAAAACTAAACCGATCACTCCATTTAAGAGAGATGAGACCTGCTATTGCTAGTATCAATGGAAATACCCCGGTTTTCACCGGGGTATTTTTTACTAACGATATAAGGTGTAGTTGCAATTACTGGATGAAGATGAAGATGGGGTAGTTGGGCAATTATTTTTAATTTGTGTTAATAGATTGCTTAATTGCTTTTGAGTGTTGGCATTCCCAAGAACAGATTGTAATTGAGTCGAGCAGTTGCTGGACGACTTCTGAGTTTTGACATTCCCAAGAATAGATTGTAATTGGGTTGAGCAGTTGCTGGATGATTTCTGAGTGAAGCACTGCTTTGCCAATTGACTCAGGCTTGTCCCATAAGAGACGTTGCAAGTGGAGGTAGCTGCTAAAGCGGGAACGGTAAACGTTAGTAAAGAGATAGCCAAGGTTCCGAGTACAAGAATCTTTTTCATGAAACAGAGGACCACCTTTCGTATAATTGATTGGTAGCTGGTTTAAATTATATAAAATGTCGACTAATAATAATAGTGGAAATATTTACCCACAATATTTCAATCGAAAAAAACTCTGATAGAATATGGCTTCACACCCACTAAAAAAATCTGCTGATACCGATAATTACTAAAATAAATCCGGGCAGAAGGGCCATTTGCCTGCCCATAGATGTTTTGCTTAATTTTGCACCAGCCAGTGTTCCACAATAGGTAAAGATAAACTGACATGCGCCCACGCAGAGGGCCATGGTTAAAATATTGTACCCCAGCAAAGAAATGGCTACTCCCGCTCCAATGGAGTCCAGGGCTAAGGCCATACCCAATAAAAGTGATTCCTGTATAGAAATTGTACCTGACTGGTCGGCATCCGCCACCTGTGGATCTTTTAAAACTTGTATCAGTATACCAAATAGCCGCAATTGAAATAAAGTGGTAATATCCGGTACGGTGGTGGTATGGGATTCCGCTATATCTCTAACGGGCATAAGGGTTTTAGAATGAAAGTATTGGAAGATTGCCCAGGCTCCCATAAAGACTAAAATGCCGCCTCCCATATGTTTAGCAATGGCGGCGGATAAGTAATGATTTATGGCACAGCCTGCCAGCATGGATAAACCTAGACTGGCTATGGATATAAGGCAAATAAAGATCATGGACAACAGAGGAAGTTTTATTTTGCGAATTCCATAGGAAAATCCCACCCCTAAAGCATCTAAATTTAAAGCTAAGGAAATAAGGATTATGCCTAAAATGTTCACTCAGTTTCCACTCCTTCAATCTTTGCTCTGAAGTAGTGTATGTTTTCATTTGCTTTAAAGTTCTTTATTAATTCTTCCTGATATTGGCTGATAAAATAAATTATGGAACTTTACTAAAATAATTGTTAATTTGAACAAGAAAAAATAGCAAAATATTATAGACCGGCAGGTCAATAAAAAGTAGCAATGTGGTTTATTATAGGTGTGATTATAATACATTTCACCTTGGGTCAATTGCTTTGCCAATGGGATACTTGATATTGGTTAAAAATATGAATTACTCTAAAAAATCTTTTAACTTTGTATCCGGTTCATGATATCTTCGGTAGTAATGAACCGGAGTCAAATAGGTCAATAATCTATTTATCAAGGGTATACGCATTAGTAGCATAAATATAAAATAGGCGGCTGTTATAACCGAAAGAGAATAAACATAGTTTACAATTACACGAGCCCAGCCGCTAAGGTTGGTCAGCCAGGTTACTTGTTGACCAAATAAGTACAATATATAAGCAGACAAAGGAATGGAAATTAAATAAATCATTACCGCAAAAAGGGGATGACTTGCTTCCACCGCTTTTTTTGGACAAAATCCCATGCACCGCATACAAGATTCACAGGTTAAGGACCAAAAAGGTCGTTTCTTTTTCCAGCCTCTCATTTTAACAGAACCTGTGGGACAGTTTTTTTCGCAAAGCCCACAACCGTTGCAGTTTTCATTGGCGTAAAATAACTTTGCCAGCATAAATCTTCCCATCAGCAAGTAACCAAGGGAGATCTGGAATAGCAAAATACCTAAAACAAGCTGCACCTGACCCCGAATGTACCTTCCGCCGGAATATAAGATATTGGCCATCTTTAAGGCCCGGGGCTTGTTCCTGTCAATGATGGCTCTAGAGTTTGCAGGACTTAGGCCCCAGTGAAGGGCCAGCCAGTTGCTTACCATATCAATGCCGCTCAGCAGTCTGATGTTGTAGCCTTTTAATAAAAGCAGTAAGGCAACAAGATAAACGGCAGTTCCCTCAAAACCCGGAGTAAAAACGGGTCCTATTTTTAGACCGGCTCTTGTGGCAACGGCAAAGGCCTGTGTCCCCTTACCCCGAGGTAAGCTCAATACAAATCGTATGATTAGCCAGGGAGCCGTGAATCCATGTGTAGGAAACAAAATGCCTAAGAGATTTGTAGAACAGGTATTGACTTTAGGTTGGCGGCCATGTTTGGTTATTTGATAAATCTTACTGGGAATCCCCTTTTCCCGGGCCACATCAGCAAACCAGTGAGCTACTCTGCGGGTATTGCCTGTACCGGACATATAGTATATTTGAGTTTGTTTGATCAACAGGTTACGTCCCTTTCAAAAAGAGATATAAAAGGATAATCGTATAGATTAATTAATCTTGATGAATTATTATTAACACATTCATCCTTTAGTTCGATAATATATTATTCTCTTTAAATTATTACTTATGTTATATATACGCACGGTATATAGGGAAAGAAAAGAAAGGTAGAAATTCCTGAGGAATTCAATATTACGTATGCCATTTACCTTTTGTTTTTACTCTTTGTTTTATAATAGCCAGATGCAAATAAACCTTCCACGACCTTTCCCGCGATCATCCCACAGAAATATGAGTTATGATCCCAAACATAGTACCAAGAACAATACCGAATAGAATATAACTTTTGAAGGATAATGAATATTTAAACATAGGTTCTTCCTGGATTTAAAATAAATCATGGATGTTCTCTGACTAAATAACATACGAAGAAGTGACTAAAGATGCCCTTCGTCCACATTATATCATAGACCTTAGTTAAATATATTTTTACCAATCTGCAATAAGACTAGATGATGCTTGGTCTCTGCTTCATAACAATTTAAAAAAGTTTTGGGAAAAATATACTTGCCAATTTACAAAATTATTTTTTTAATATAGTATTACTAATTAGTAATACTATATGCGGGGGTGGCCTATGGATTTAGTAAATTGTCTGATGGTAACCGGGTTAACGTCCTATGAAGCAAGGGTTTATATTGCTTTGCTTTCAGAAGGACCCTTAAGTGGCTATGAGGCGGCCAAGTTTTCCGGGATATCCCGTTCAAATGTTTATATTGCCCTGGAAGGACTTATAGAAAAAGGGGCGGCCTACAAGATTGACGCCGAAAGCATTCAATATACCGCTGTGCCCGTCGACGAATATTGTCAGAATAAGAAGCGTGCCTTTGATCAGGTGCTTTCCTATATAAAAGAAAATGCACCTCAAAAGCTGGAACCCCCGGAGGCCTATATCACCATCTCCGGTGATGGCAGAATTATTGATAAGATGAAAACCCTGCTTGAAAATGCTAAAGAACGCCTGTATCTATCCATGGCGGCAAGAGAATGTCAAATAATAAAAAGTGAGCTTGTTTCTGCGGCCAAGCGCGGAATAAAAATTGTCATCATAACTTCACAACCCTTTCATATGGAAGGGGCGGAGATTTATTATGCGGACAAAGAGGCCTATCAAATTCGCTTAATTGCCGACTCATCCTTCATATTAACGGGCAATATGAAAAACGAAAAAAACATGGCCACCTGTTTATTCACTCAAAACAAAACCCTGATTACTCTTTTCAAAGAGGCGCTCAGGAATGAAATAGACCTTATTACAATGAAGAAAGGAAAAAGGACCAGTGTTTATTAATCATAATACCGCCTATGAATTAATTGAACATTATGGCAGCCCATTATATGTATACGATGAAAGTATTTTGCGGAACCGATGCAGGGAATTAAAAAATCTTTTACCGGGTATCAATTGCACCGTTAATTACTCCGCCAAGGCCAATAGCAACCTGGAAATTTTGAAGATTATACTGAATGAAGGGTTAGACGTGGATGCCATGTCTCCTGGGGAAATCTATATTGAACAATTGGCCGGGTTTCCAGTCCATAGAATCTTTTATATTGGCAACAACGTTTCGGCAGAAGAAATGAAATACGCCATAGAGCGGGAGATTTTAGTCAGCGTGGATAGCCTTTCCCAACTGGAACTGTACGGAAAAATCAATGCCGGTGGAGCCGTTGCCGTTCGTTTTAATCCGGGAGTGGGAGCAGGACATCATGAAAAGGTTATTACTGCAGGAAGAAACACAAAATTTGGTGTACAGGCAGATTTTGCAGATCAGGTCAAAGAGATTGTAAAGAAATATCAATTAAAACTAGTGGGGATTAATCAGCATATTGGTTCTCTTATTTTAAATGAAGACAAATATATTCAGGGTGTAAAAGGACTCTTGCAGATTGCTAAGCAATTTCCCAATCTGCAATTTATTGATCTTGGCGGTGGTTTGGGCGTACCCTATGGAGAAGGAGAGGCCCGGCTGGATCTTTCAATGCTGGCCATAAAGCTTTCTGCCCTTTTAAAGGAGTTTCTTCAGAATTATGATAACAAAGAAGTGGTTTTCAAGATTGAACCGGGCCGATACCTGGTTGCTGAATGTGGAATTTTATTGGGCCAAGTCTATTCAATCAAAGAAAATTATGAGAAGACCTACATAGGAACCGATCTCGGCATGAATGTTTTGGTTCGCCCGGTCCTGTATGATTCCTATCATCAAATAGAAGTCATCGGTAAAAAGGAAAGAAGCGGTCCGTTAAAACCAGTCACTGTGGTGGGAAATATTTGTGAAAGCGGAGACTTTATTGCAAAGGACAGACTTTTACCGGAAATACGTGAAGGTGATTTGTTGGCGGTTCTGAATGCCGGAGCCTACGGCTATGTTATGTCATCCAATTATAATTGCCGGCTGCGGCCCGGTGAAGTATTGATGAACGCAGATGGCAGCCACCGTATGATCCGAAGGCGGGATTGTTTTGAGGACCTTGTAAGGCATTATGTATAAGGAAGTAAACGATAAATTATATTAATTTCAGATTTCAAACACAATATCGTACAGCTTTTGCCAAAGTGACAAGTTATTTTACCGACTGATAAAATAATTTGCCACTTTTTTTTATCATTTTTACTAAAAGAAATACTTTGTTTTAGAAAAAAATGGACAAAATAAAATTTAAATTATTTAGAATCTTTGCTATTTACGGACTCATCTAATTTTATAATGTCGATTTTCATTTTATGGCATGGATTTTGCTTTAACATTATATTGTATTCCTCATCGTCTAACATTAAATCTTAAGGGAGGTATCAAAATGATTGTAGGAGTACCAAAGGAAATTAAAAACAACGAGAACCGTGTTGCTATTACTCCTGCCGGAGTAGAGGCTATGCTTAACCATGGCCACCGGGTAATTATTGAAAATAAGGCTGGTGTAGGCAGTGGCATCAGCAATGATGATTATCTGGCTGCCGGGGCAGAAATTGTTGAAACCGCCAAAGAGGTTTTCGACCGGGCCGATATGATCATGAAGGTAAAAGAACCGCTGGCAGCGGAATACGACTTATTTAAAGAGGAGCAGATGCTGTTTACCTATTTGCACCTGGCTCCGGAACCAGAACTGACTGCAGCCTTGTTAAAGAAAAAGGTTGCCGGTATTGCTTATGAAACCATTCAATTGGACAACGGTTCTTTACCCCTGTTAACCCCCATGTCCGAAGTAGCTGGACGCATGTCCATTCAAATTGGCGCCCGGTACCTGGAAAAAACTTATGGCGGTTCCGGTGTACTACTGGCTGGGGTGCCCGGGGTGCCTGCCGCAGAAGTGGTTATTGTGGGAGGTGGAATTGTAGGAACCAATGCGGCTAAAATGGCTATGGGCCTGGGGGCGAACGTAACCATTTTGGATTTAAACGTGGATCGTTTACGCTACCTGGATGACTTGTTTGGCGGTCGTATTCATACCGTTGCCTCCAACAGCTATAACATTGCCCAGGCAGTTAAAAAGGCCGACCTGCTGGTAGGCGCGGTACTGATTCCCGGGGCCAAGGCTCCCAAGCTGGTAAAAGAAGAAATGGTTAAAGGGATGAAACCCGGATCCGTTATTGTGGATGTGGCCATTGACCAGGGTGGATCCATTGAGACCATTGACCGGGTAACCACTCATAGTGAGCCCACCTATGAAAAATACGGCGTCATTCACTATTCGGTGGCAAACATGCCTGGAGCAGTGGCCCGGACTTCTACCTTTGCTTTAACCAATGTTACTTTGCCCTATGCGCTTCAGCTTGCCGATAAAGGTTGGGTAAAGGCAGTGCAGGAAAACCGTGCCCTGGCCAAGGGTGTCAACGTAGCCGCCGGGCAGTGCACCTATGAAGCCGTAGCCAAGGCCCTCAACCTGGCATACACTCCGCTGGAACAGGTACTTGCTTAATCACCAAAGGGTACTGAAATCTAGCAACCTTCTTTTAAAAAGGATGACTTTTTCAACAAACTGAACCAAAATACAAAGAATACTGGAGGTTGGAATAGTATGAAAACCCCCGAAAATGAAGGCCTGCATCGTGGTCTAAAAGAAAGACATATTCAACTGATAGCCATTGGCGGTGCCATCGGTGTAGGTCTTTTCCTGGGTTCCTCAACAGCCATTAAAACCGCCGGACCGTCTCTCATGCTTTCTTATCTGATCGCAGGTTTAGCAATTTTTATTGTATTACGCGCTCTGGGAGAGATGGCTGTAACCTACCCGCTATCCGGTTCCTTTGGTGCCTATGCGAATATGTTTATCGGTCCGGTATACGGCTATCTGACCAGTTGGACCTACTGGTTTATGTGGGTGGTTACTTGCATGGCGGAGATTACCGCTGCCGGAATTTACATGACCTTCTGGTTCCCGGATACCCCGCAATGGGCCTGGGCTCTGGCCGCCCTGGTTATTATGACGGTAGTCAATTTAATTAGCGTAAAACACTATGGTGAGTTTGAATTCTGGTTTGCTCTGATTAAAGTCGTGACCATTATCGCCATGATTCTTATCGGTGGAGCCATGATTTTCTTTGGTATCGGCAACAACGGCGTGCCCATTGGCATATCCAATTTGACAGCTCACGGCGGCTTTTTTGCCAAGGGCTTTACCGGACCGGCACTGGCCTTGGTCATGGTGGCCTTTGCTTACCTGGGCATGGAATTGATTGGTGTAACTGCCGGTGAAGCAGAGAACCCCCAAAAAACCCTTCCCTCGGCCATCAATAAAGTCTTATGGCGTATTTTAATTTTCTATGTGGGTGCCTTATTCATCATTTTATGCTTATTCCCCTGGAACGAAATTGATCCCTCCAAAGGAAGTCCCTTTGTTCTTACCTTCAGCAAGGTCGGGATTCCGGCCGCCGCCGGCATTATCAACTTCGTAGTGCTTACGGCCGCCCTGTCTTCTTGCAACAGCGGTATCTTTAGTACCGGTCGTATGTTGTACACCCTGGCCCTGCAAAAGAAGGCCCCCGCTTTCTTTGGCAAGCTCAGCGGAAGCGGCGTACCTGTGAACGGTATTTTCATATCCGCAGCTTTTCTTTGCATCGGCGTGGTTTTAAACTATTTGGTTCCGGCGAAAGTTTTTGAATATGTTACCAGCGTAACTACCATCGGCGCGGTTTGGGTATGGGGAATCATATTGGTTGCGCAAATCAATTACCGCAAATCCTTATCCCCGGAACAAGTATCCCAGCTTAAGTTTCCCACGCCCCTGTGGCCGCTGACTTCTTACCTGACCCTGGCCTTCTTAGCCCTGGTGGTTATAATGATGGCCTTTAGTGAAGGCACCAGAATCGCTCTGTATGTGGGCCCGGTCTGGTTTGGACTGCTGCTTTTGAGTTACTATTCCTTTGGTTTTAATAAAGATGATGCGGTTAGAAAACAGAAAGCCTGATATGACTTGAAACACTAGTAAGAAGCAAGGGACGCGTGCCCTTGCTTCTTCTTTTATGGATTTATTTCATCCAACTCTTCTAACGACAAATTTATTTCCACAGCCTGAAGGGATTGATTGTGTGCCTATAGAATAAATTGGCAGGATCCTTGGGAGGGGAGTTATGGACGATGGAAGAATTATTAAATAATATTCTTTTGCAGTTAAAAACCCTTAACCAAAAAATTGATCATCTAGAAGAGGGACAAGCGCTTCTTGGTTTTAGATTTGATAAGTTAGAGCAAAGGCAAGCAGTACTCGAATCTAAGTTTGATAAGTTAGAGCAAAGACAAGCGGTACTCGAATCTAAGTTTGATAAGTTAGAGCAAAGGCAAGCGGTACTCGAATCTAAATTTGATAAGTTAGAGCAAAGACAAGCGGTACTCGAATCTAAGTTTGATAAGTTAGAGCAAAGGCAAGCAGTACTCGAATCTAAGTTTGATAAATTAGAGCAAAGGCAAGCGGTACTCGAGTCTAAATTTGATAAGCTAGAACAAAGACAAGCAGTGCTTGAGTCTAAATTTGACAATCTGGAGTTTAAGGTGGATGAGTTGGACAAACGTGTTGATAGACTGACAATCCACATGGAAAATCAGGTTGTTGATAAAGTCCGGGCTCTGTTTGACGGCTGGACCGAGCATGAAGAAAAGTTTGTAGATACGGTGGAAAAGGTAGACCAAATCCATCTAAAATTTGACCGTCTAGAATTAGAAACGGATAAACTGGGAATCAGCCTGGAAAAAGGAATGGCTGTACAGGCCGGACATTCGGAACTTTTGGACCTTCTGGCGGTACGGTCCATCCGGCAGGAAGCGGATATTCAGCTTCTCAGAAAGGCGAGATAAAAGAGAGTTTGGCAAAACTACTTTTAAATAGCGGGCCAAAAATAGGCAGGTAACGCTACGGATAACCGGCTAGTAGGAATAGAACACGGATTCAACGGATAATACGGATTTACGTGGATTTAAAATATAAATGATTAATCCGTGTAAATCCGTGGAATCCGTAAAATCCGTGTTCTATTATTTTTTAGAAGCTTCTATTAGGTCAGGGTTTCTTTCATCCATTGGATGAGGCTTTGGCCATGTTGGCTGCGGATGTTTTCCACTTCGTCAATATTCCGGATCTGTCCCTTTTGGATGGCCACCACCATATCCAGAATCGGTTCTACTTCCGCCACCTCGTGGGTGCTCATGATGACGGTCTGGCTTTCCAGATCCAGAAAAGAAATCAGAGACCGAATAATGGAATCCCTTACCAGGGGGTCCAACCCCGACAGGGGTTCATCCATTAAGACCAGCGGAACTTGACGGGAGAGGGCGAGGATGATTTTTAACCTGCCCCGGTTTCCCTTGGATAAACTTCGTACCTTTTGATCCGGTTCCAACTGCATAAAAGTCAGCATTTCCATGGCTTTGGCCTGGTCGAAATCTTTAAACAGGCCGGCGTTGAACCGAATGGTTTCCAGCACGGTAAAAAAGGGATAGAGCACATCCAGCTCCGACAGATAAGCCACCTCTCCGGCAATGCGGCGATGAGCTGCTTTTCCGTTCACCTCTACCAAACCGCTGCTGGGACGCGCTAAGCCCGATATTAATTTTAAAAGGGTGGATTTTCCGCTGCCGTTGGGGCCAACCAGACCGATAACCTTTCCCTGGGGCAGCGTGAAACTGATGTTGTTTAAGGCCGTCCGGCCCGGATATTTTTTGGTTACGTTGGAAAACGCCACAATGGAATTCATTCTTTTCTTCCTTTCCAATTTCTCAGTTTGGGAATAATGTCTCTCGCAAGCCGTCCAATATCTCTTCGGCTGAAAATCCCATTTCCTTCATATCCTTAATAAAATCCTCCATCTGCTCCCGCTTTAGGTCTTCCCGCAACTGCAGGAGCCGTTTTTCATTTTCAGTAATAAAGGTACCCAGCCCCCGCCGGGTTTCGGCAATGCCCAACTGCTCCAATTCGTTATAGACCCGCTGTACGGTATTGGGATTAACTCCGCACTGCAGGGCCATTTCCCGGACCGAGAGCATCTTGTCCCCGGCCTTCAGTTCTCCCCGGATCACCTGGCGGGAGATGCGCTGCACAATTTGCAAATAGATGGGTTGGGTGTTGTTATAGCTTTGATTCATCACTACACCTCAACTTTGTTGTCAATCAGCCAGGTGGACAAAAAGTATAAAGCCAGCGTAAGAATAATATAAAACAAAATTTCGCCGCCATAAACCGGACCGAGGTGAATGGAATCGCTAATCTGGGGCACATACTTCAGGGTGGTTAAAGGGATGTTTAAAGCGCCCCAGTGGGTTAATTGATCATAAACCCAGGTACTGCGCAATTGGTCCATGCCCCAGGTACCGGCCCATAAGGTTCCAATACCGGCCAGCCAGCGAAACCGGCCTAAAATATTACGGACTGCAGCACTGACCACCACGATTAAAGTCACCCAGGCGGAAAAATAAATGCCCAGGGCCAGAGCCAGCAGTGCCATGTAGGCCCCCAGTTCCGTAACCAAAGCGGCGGTTGGAAGAGAGTCTATTCCCAGGGATTGAGGCAGGAAACTATTCATCCCGGCCAGTAAAATAATTCCGCCCAGCAGTAAAAGGATGACCAGCATTTGAAGCAAACCGGTGAAAAATTTTGCGCCAAGCAGCATCCAGGTTGGCTGCGGGCAGTGCAGCCAGAGATGCGGTGCGTACTTAAATTCGTAATTCAGGTTTTTAAACATGTAAAGAGAAAGGTAAAAAAGGGAGAAGAAAAAAAATACCGGGATTACCAGCACCACCATATGGCTCTGATTGGGGGCGCGGTAGATAAGCCATAAACCTGCTAGGAAAAGGAAAGCAAACTGAATCAAGGCCGAGTTGCGAATCATCCGGTGTTCCTTTTTCACCAGATTCCACCATGCATTCATAGGGGACCTCCTTCGTGTGTAATAATGTACTAGTGTTATAGATAAATAGTACACTAGAATAATCTGTCTGTCAATCTCTAAAAGGACCCATTGTCAGGTGGATGAAGCGGGTGTATATTTACTTGAAGAACGATGTAAGCTTAAAGCAGCCCAAGTAAACGGAGATGAAACGATGATTAAATTGCTGAAATTCTTAAAGCCCTTCCGAATTCCGGTGGTGTTTGTTTTAACCCTAATCTTTTTACAGTCCCTTGCCGATCTGTATCTGCCGACTCTGCTGGCGGATATTGTGGATATCGGGATTGTTCAAGGGGATACGGCCTATATTTTAAAAATTGGTGGCTTTATGCTGCTGGTGGCTGCCGGAGGGGTCACTTGTTCCATTACTGCAAGCTTTTTATCCTCCAAAGTGGCAGCGGGTTTCGGCAGGAATCTTCGGGCAAGAATCTTCTCCCATGTGGAAAATTTTTCCCTGCAGGAGTTTGATCAATTTGGCACGGCGTCTCTCATTACCCGGACCACCAACGACATTACACAAGTTCAGCAGGTATTGACGGTTATGCTGCGGATGATGATCAGCGCGCCGTTGATGTGTGTGGGCGGCATTATTATGGCTGTTTCCAAAGATGCCAAGCTGTCACTAATCTTTGTAGGAGCCTTGCCAATCCTGGCCGGTCTCATTTATGCCGTGATCAGCAGAGGTATACCGCTTTTTAAAATTCTGCAAATTAAATTAGATCGCTTAAATCTGGTTCTGCGGGAAAACCTGGTGGGGATTCGCGTCATCCGGTCCTTTCACCGGATTGATCATGAGCAGAAGCGTTTTAATCAAGCGAACCTGGATTTAACCGATACCGCCATCAAAGTCAATAAGATTATGGCGGCTCTCATGCCGGTGATGATGCTGGTTCTTAACTTTTCAACCATCGCCATCCTTTGGTTCGGCAGCATCCGTATTGACAACGGAGACATGCAAGTGGGAGCCTTAATGGCATTTTTTCAATATGCCATGCAAATCATGTTTTCGCTCATCATGGTTTCCATTATGTTTGTCATGATTCCCAGGGCCTCGGCTTCCGCTATCCGGATTAACGAGGTGTTGGACATGGAACCCGTTATCCGAGATGAGGCAGCGGTGCAGCCGGCTCAAGGGAAACAAGGCTACGTGGAATTTCAAAATGTAACCTTCAGTTATCCCGGGGCGGAAAAACCGGCTGTCTCCAACATTTCCTTCAGCGCCAAGCCCGGGGAAATTACCGCCATTATCGGCGGCACCGGATCGGGCAAATCCACGCTGATCAGCCTGATTCCAAGGTTCTATGATGTTGACAGCGGCAGTATCCTGATAGACGGCGTGGATGTGCGTCAAATGTCACAGGAAAGCCTGCGGGCAAAAATTGGTTTTGTGCCCCAGAAAGCGGTGCTGTTTACCGGCACCATTGCAGAAAATATCCGCTACGGTAAAGAAACGGCTTCGGATGAAGAGATACAACAAGCCGCGACCGTTGCTCAGGCCACGGAATTTATTTCCTCCATGAAAGAAGGTTTCCAATCCTTGATTGCCCAGGGAGGCACCAACGTTTCCGGCGGGCAGAAGCAGCGCCTCTCCATTGCCCGGGCCCTGGTAAGAAGACCGGAGATTTATGTTTTTGACGATAGCTTTTCAGCCCTGGACTTTAAAACCGATGCCAAGCTGCGGGCAGCCCTAAAACAGGAAATAACGGCTTCCACCGTGCTCATGGTGGCCCAGAGAGTCAGCACGGTCATGGATGCGGACCGCATCATCGTGTTGGATGAGGGGAAAATCATGGGCATCGGCAGTCACCGGGAACTGATGGATACCTGTGGGGTATACCGGGAAATTGTGTCTTCACAGTTGTCAGAGGAGGAAATTGCGTGAGTAAGGAAGGCAGAGAACAGAGACCTGGCAGAAAACGGCATTTTGGTCCCGGCATGGGACCTCAAATGGGCCTGCCGGTACAAAAAGCAAAGGATTTTAAAGGCACCCTGAAAAGGCTGCTGGCCTATTTAAAGCCCCGTAAATTTCAACTGCTGGCCGTGTTTTTCACCGCTATTCTCAGCACCCTTTTCAGCATTGTCAGCCCCAAATTTATGGGCAAAGCAACCACCAAACTATTTGAGGGCAGCCTGTTGAAAATGCAAGGGGTACCGGGAGCGGCCATCGACTTTAATTATATCCTGCACATTCTTCTCATTTTGGCCGGGCTTTATCTTTTCAGCGCCTTGTTCAGTTACATCCAGCAATATATTATGGCGGGGGTGGCCCAGAAAACCGTTTATGACCTGCGCAATGAGGTAAACGAGAAACTGGCCCGCCTGCCTCTTAAATTTTTTGATGCCCACCCCCATGGGGAAATCCTAAGCCGGGTGGTCAACGATGTGGATAATATCAGCAGCACCCTGCAGCAAAGCCTGACCCAACTGATTACATCGGTGGTCACCCTGGTGGGCGTGGTGGTAATGATGCTGACCATCAGCCCGTTAATGACCCTGGTAGTTCTCCTGACCCTGCCCCTCAGCCTGATTGTTACTAAAGCCATCGCTTCCCGCTCCCAGGTTCACTTTGTGGGCCAGCAAAAGGCCTTGGGGGAGCTGAGCGGACATGTGGAGGAAATGTATACCGGTCATCCCGTGATAAAAGCCTTCGGACACGAGGAAAAATCCATTGCCCGATTTAACGAGATGAATGAAGAACTCTACCACTCCGGTCGGAAAGCCCAGTTTATTTCCGGCATTATCATGCCCTTAATGAGCTTCATCAGCAACATCGGCTATGTCCTGATCAGTGTCATTGGCGGTGTGCTGGTCACCAGAAGGGCTATTGAAATCGGGGATGTGCAGGCTTTTATTCAATACTCCAAGCAGTTCTCCCAGCCCATTACCCAATTGGCCAACATTGCCAATATTATTCAGTCTACCATTGCCTCCGCCGAACGGGTCTTTGAACTTCTGGACGAACAGGAAGAAATGCCGGAAGCGCCGGAAGCAACCATCCTCGCTTCCCCCAGGGGCGAGGTTCATTTCCAGAACGTCAAATTCAGCTATAAGCAAGAGGCTCCGCTGCTGGAAAATTTAAATATGGATGTTCAACCGGGGCAGACCATTGCCATTGTCGGTCCCACCGGCGCAGGCAAAACCACGTTGGTGAATCTGCTGATGCGTTTCTATGAACTGGACGGCGGCAAAATAACCATTGACGGGGTTGATATAACCAAACTAAAGCGCGGCAATTTGCGCAGACTGTTTGGCATGGTGCTCCAGGACACCTGGCTCTTTAACGGTACCATCAGAGACAATATCGCCTATGGACGGGAGGGAGCCACGGAAGAAGAAATTGTACAGGCAGCCCGGGCAGCCCACGCGGACCACTTTATCCGCACCCTGCCCCAGGGCTATGACACCATTTTAAACGAAGAAGCATCCAATATCTCCCAGGGACAAAAACAGCTTTTGACTATTGCCCGGGCCATCCTGGCGGATCCCGCCATCCTGATTCTGGACGAGGCCACCAGCAGCGTGGACACCCGGACCGAGGTTTATGTACAAAGGGCCATGCAGGAATTGATGAAAGGAAGAACCAGCTTTGTCATTGCCCACCGGCTTTCCACCATCCGGGACGCAGATATAATCCTGGTCATGAATAACGGCCAAATTATCGAGAAGGGCAGCCATGAGAATCTCCTGGCCGAAGGGGGCTTCTATGCGGATCTCTACAACAGCCAGTTTACAGGAAAAGCTTTCCGCAAGGGCGCCTGATGAGCAGGGGAAAGCGCAACCTGCCGGAAGTCGAGATATTTTTAAACACACGCTGTTACAGATTACCTTTTTAACCGTCAAAAAAGAGTAAAGTTATATTTTAATGGATAGGGAGAGATTGTTTTACATGAAAAAAGGATGGATCTTTATTTGCCTGGTTGGCCTGCTGGTTACTTTTGGCAGTACGGCCTTCGCTGAAACACCCATCAAGCTGATTGTAAATGGAGAAGAAGTCCAGCAGGATCTTCACCCCCAAATCATTAGCGGCATGATCATGGTGCCCATCGAATCCATAAATGTTGCCTTAAACCTGGAGGTACAGTGGGATCAACAGAACCATACCCTGTCCATTGCCAATCCGGGAGAGTCCCGGGAGCAGGTGGTTGCCAGCCTGCCGGGAGCAGACGTCACCTTGTATGCCAAGAAATATAAAGGGGACTATGAACAGTTCAAAGTGCAAATGAAGGACTGCGTTCGTTCTTTTCCCTATTGGCATAATGAGAGCAACTTTCTCCCCCAAATCTATTTTAGTGATCTCAACGGGGATGGACGCAAAGAGTTAACGGTGATCCTGACCACCGGCCATGGAACCGGGGTATACGACAGTGAGGTTCATGTATTAACGGAGGATCTTAGCGAGGTATATGTGGAGGATGCCATGCCCATTGTTTTAAAGAATGTAAAAACACAAATTTTACCCACCGGAGTGGAAATTTCCATCGGGGATAAACAAACGATGATTGCCCAAGAGAACATTGCCATTGAGCGGGAGAAATGGTATACGGAGGTTGGGTTTACAGGCGTGCGGTATTTTTTTGATACCGAAAATCAGCAGTTAAAGGCTGCTGTTCCTGCCACCCTGTCCATCGGCGGATTCCTTGGGGAGGTACAGATTACCTATACTTTTAAAGATAAAATGTATCAAGCCCAGAAGGTTGAGTTTTTGCTTTCGGAGGAAATCACCGAGGATGATCTTGAAATTTCAAAATCAGCAGCCGGAGGGTGGACAGATGTTAACGCGGAAGAATTAATTGAAGAGATATATAAAAAGAGAGAAAATAACCCCGGGAGGGTAGGGGTAGAATGGTAATGGCAAATGCCCGCTGATTCCATAAAAACTTGTTTACATAATTAGACGCTAGCGAAAAAGAGGCTGTCTCTCCAATAGGCTTAGAACCTATCTTGAGAAGCCTCTTTTTTATAACCATTCTACCCATCAATTAAGTACATGAGCCCGGAAAAACGATGGAAACCAGAGAAAAGCGGTTTAACCTATTGCCTGATTTGATGATGTATGGGGTAAGTTGGTTCCGGGCATTTTATCCATGTAAAATCAAACTTCAATAACAACCGGTGCGGATCATTCCTCTCTTACACATCCGTGCTGGATATACAATGGAGGATTCAGGTGAAAAAGCTTTTACATAGCAGACCAATTAAAATGACCTGTGTAATCTTCTTGTTTACTTTTAGTCTGTTTCAGCCCACAACTCTTTTTGCAGAAACAACCTCCCCCATTGAAAAAGAGGAAAGAGGCGTATTTGCAGAGGATATTTATAATCAATTTAAAGGAATGGATCAGACTTATGAAGGACCGCTGCCCTGGGAGAATGAACAAGTATTTTTAGAGGGCATGCAAAAAAACAACACGCCCATTAAGATGGCGGCTTATAAGGCTGCCCTGCATGATCCTTTGCCGGGAGAAGAATATAATATTGGTCTTGCGGCCAGTAAGTTGGCAGGCACAGTAATAAAAGCGGGTGCGGTATTTTCTCAGAACCAGACTTTGGGTCCCTACACCCAAAGTAAAGGCTACCAGGCGGGGCCCACTTACGCCGGCAGTAAAGTGACAACCACCGTAGGCGGCGGTGTCTGTAAGATTGCTTCTTTATTGTACAATGTAGCTACCCTAAGCGATTTGCAAATCATCATGCGCTACCCCCACTCCATGACCGTACCCTACGTTCCTCCGGGACAAGACGCCACGGTTTTTTGCGGGGTTAAAGATTTGCGGTTTTTAAATGACACCGGTGGATCCGTGATGATCTGGTCCCAGAAGGTTGGCAATACCGTTTATATGGCTTTGTATGGTACGAAAAAACCACCGAAAGTTACCTGGCATCATCGGGTTCTTAAACGACATAACTACTGGTTCACTGAAAAACTAAACCCTAATCTGCCCTCAGGAGAGGAAAAAATAGCACTGCCGGGACAAGAAGGATTGATTGTACGATCCTGGGTAACGGTGGAATACCCCGATAAAACAAAGTTAACCAAAAACCGCGGCATGAGCTGGTATAGCGCAAGTCCGTGCATTATTGAGCACGGACCCCTGAAAAAATAATCTTTATTTTAAAGTAAGCACGGTTTTTAAGCCGGCATCCGAGCATCCTTGGAAATGAATGCCAAGAGTTCTCATGACGGACAGATAAGCAATAATCTCTTGGCTAAATTTTTCCCCGGGACAAATAACGGGAATTCCGGGTGGATAACAAGTGATCACTTCAGCACTGATGCTCCCCATGGCTTCCTCCAATAAAAGGGGCGTCGTTGAGGCTAAAAAAGCCTCCCTGGGCGGGACCATCATTTCCGGGATGAAAGGAAAGGGATTTACATCTTGTATTTCCGTGTACGGACCGGTTACCTCCGGATGTAGCCGAATATGCTGAATCATATCCCTTAAAGCATAAAGCATTTTATTGGCATCACTCAACCAATTACCGCAAGTCACTAAAAGAAGCAGATTAAACACATCAGACATTTCCACTTGAATTTGGTGATGCTTCCTTAACCATTGTTCCGCCCAAAGACCACTGATTCTAAGATTTTTTAAGGAGATATTTATTTTGGTAGGATCCAGCCCAAAAACACCCGGCCCGCCAATCATTTCCTCCCCCAGTACATTATAATCGGGGATTTTTTTTATTTCTTTGCGTAAAAACCCGGATAACTGCAGGGCACTGCCCATCAGTTCCCTGCCGTAGCCGGACATTTGAGCCCGGGTTCCATCCAGGGAAGCCAGCAGTAAATAAGAAGTGCTGGTGCTTTGCAAGAGCTTAAGGGATGCTTCCAGCCTTTGCCTGTCCAGGCGATTTCCTTTTACATGCAGCATGGAAGCCTGAGTAAAGGAGGCCAGCATTTTATGAGTCCCCTGAACCGAAGCATCCGCCCCGGCCTCCAAAGCCGTTATGGGCAAATCCTCATGAAAACAAAAGTGTGGGCCGTGTGCCTCATCAATTAATAGAGGAATGTTATACCTATGTACGACTTGGGCAATGGTTTTAACATCGGAAATAACTCCCTGGTAAGTGGGGTAAACCAGTAAAACGGCTTTGGCGTCCGGATTGCCTGCTAAACAGCGGTCAACAGTCTCTGGAGACGTTCCCAGGGGAATCCCATATTCCCGGCTGTATTCCGGCAGAAAAAAAACCGGTATTGCTCCGCTTAAAATAATACCGCTTAAAATAGAGCGGTGTATATTGCGGGGAACCAGTATTTTATCACCGGGATTGCAAGCCGCCATGATCAGGGCCTGGAGTCCGCAGGAACTTCCGTTGATGAGAAAATAGGTCTGTTCAGCCCCAAATAACTCGGCAGCCAACCGCTCTGCCTCACGGATAATACCGTGGGGCTGATGTAAATCGTCCATACCGGGCACATTGGTGACATCCGTACGATAGGCATTCTCTCCCAATAACGCTAGAGCAGGATTTTTAAGAACCTGGCATCCTTTATGACCAGGCATGTGAAATCGCACCGTTTGATCCTCGATATATCCCTTTAATGCGTCGATGATGGGAGTGGTGAATGTTGTATTCATTTTAAATTCCCCCAGATTTCATTAATATGTTATATGCAATGGGGAATTAAAAAGTGAAGAGACATAAAACTTAGGAAATACTTATAAATACCAGACCAATAGTGATAAACAATGCCCCTAGAAGTTGATATCCCGTTACAATCTCACTGAGAAAAAAGAAGCTGAAAAGCATGGTCACCAGCGGGGAGCAAGCCATAATTAAGGTTACTTCGTTGATGTTGCCCTTTTTCAAGGCAAAAAAATAAGCTAAATCCCCCACCAAGGTGGCCAGAATCGCCTCAATGCCTATAAAAACCCACAACAGCGGGGGGATCTGAAAAATTTGTGAAAAGCCCCGGGAGCCCACCAACCAACCCAGCACCAGTGTGGCGGCAATCATGGTTCTTAAGGAAAGGGCCGTGAGAGGATGTACGTTGTACATTCCCAGCTTGCCAAATAAAGGGGCTAATCCCCAGCAAAACATGCCGAATATTGCATATAAAAGGACCATTTTATACCTCATTTATAAAATATTTCCAATATATTTTATATGTCAAAATTTATTTAAAAAGACTGCCAAAAGCATTGGGGCAAGAATTTTAGGCCTTGTATTATACAAAATAAAAAGGCCCCCGTTCTGAGAAAACGGAGGCTTATATTGCATCTTATGGGGGATCGGTCTTTTCACCAATCCGGGCCATTTTTTCGTAAATTGCCGGCAGATGCTGCAAATCTCGTTGCTCAAGATGATTTTAAATAATGCATTATGATGTTCTGGCGTTTTTGCAACGATTTATGATAAATCGCTTCTCCTTTTAATGACAATTTGTTTTTTCCTTTAATTTAAGAAGCATTTATAATATAATTTTTAAAATATATAAATTTGGTTTGGATGTGGTTCTATGACCATCGTTGAAAGGCTTTTTCAAATAAAAAGTCAGGATCCCAAGCCCTACTGCCCCCGGGCCTTTTTGCAAAAGGTTTATAACCTGGGCTACCGCAACCAGGGCATGATGATCGTTGAACTGAAGGGCAGGGGGACAGGTTCTGTGTGCTATTATGCGGAAATTAAAAAGAGAAAGGTTCTTTTAATTGAAAAAAGTAAAGAAGGGACCACCACAGAAATTGTAGGGTCCCTTGAGAACCTTATGGCGGAACTGACCACCATCAACCTTAATTTTTAACACCCGACGCGATCCTTCCGGCCCGGTTAGTAAAGCAGGGGCTTGAGCATGGGGGCGTATTTGCGGCTGAGGGGCACTTCTTTGGCCGTATGATGTAATTTAATGATGTAGGATTTATCCCCGCTGGGAAGCAGCCTTTTTATTTTATTCACATTGACAATAAAGCTATTATGAGTGCGGGCAAAACCTAGATTTTTTAACCGTGCTTCATATTCATTCAGGGTGCCGGAAATAGAGCATTCCCCGTCCAGGGTGTGGAAGGTCACCTTTTTTAAAATAGGCATTTTTTCAATAAACAGAATTTGCTGAATATCCAGGGCAATGGTAGAGCTTTTCAAATTTAGAATCAGTTTTTGGTGCGTTTGTTTAATAATTTTGCGCAGGCGCTTCAGAGTGATTTCCAGCCGCTCCGGGCTTACCGGCTTCAGCAGATAATCCAGGGAGCCCAGCTCAAAGGCTTTGAGAGCGTGGTGGTGGTGTCCCGTTACAAAAACTTTGTGGATGTTGCTGTCAATTTTCCACCCTACCTCCATGCCGCTGCTCTCCGGCAGGGCAATATCCAAAAACACTACTTCCGGCTGCAGCCGGGCAATCTGCCTGACCGCATCCTCGCCGGTGGCGGCCTCTCCCACCACCC
The DNA here is from genome assembly GCF_000215085.1 of Desulforamulus ruminis DSM 2154. Taxonomy (NCBI): domain Bacteria; kingdom Bacillati; phylum Bacillota; class Clostridia; order Eubacteriales; family Peptococcaceae; genus Desulforamulus; species Desulforamulus ruminis. The sequence continues at coordinate 2,931,385 of NC_015589.1, read as the reverse complement.
GCACATTTTGTTCAAAAAGGAGTGTTTTTAGATATTTCCTCTGCACAGGGTTATCCTCAACAATGAATGCTCTCACCTGAATCCCCCTTGGATGGATCATGGACAAGGAGGTGTTCCTTGTCCATAATGTTCTAGTGTTATCTAAGCAGTTCTTCGGGTACTTCTGGTTGGTACGAAGTAAACCAACTGGTAGGATAAATGCCAATATAGGAAATTACCAGCGCCAGGGAAACACACAGGTTTAACAAAAATCGTTTCACGGTATACCCTCCTTTCTTTTATTAAATTAAATTGTCAATGGCCTTAAATAGAGCATGGCCCATTTTCGTCAGGGTAAAGGTGTGGAAGAGTACAGCCAGCAGGAAGGCCAGCATAATATCCTGCTCCGGGCTCCAGAGAAAAAAAATGACGCCGTAGCCCACCAGGAGGGAACAGGAGATAAACTTCAAACGCTTTCTGCGGGCTTCACTTTTAATAGGCTTTTCTTGGTTATCCACCGGCGCTAATTTTATAAAGACCAGAAAAGCCAAGAGCAGTATCAGGAAGGCGAAGACATTTAAAGGTAAAGGATAAACGGCCAGCCCCTTGGCTGTAAAAGCAATGATTAAAAAAAACGTTAATGTGCTGAGTAAACATTTGTAATAGGCGTTGTTATGTACCCCGCCGGAAGGCAGCCTCAGAATGGCGGAACTGATTAGTGCAAAGGCAAACAATTTAAAAACGCCAAGGATGGAAGGAACAAGGACAAACACTGCTAATTTTATAAGAGCGCCAATAATCACTTCCAGACCGTAGGCAACCACCGCTACCTTCCGGTGGTCCAGGTTCAGTTCAGTTCCCAGGTATTGAGCAAGATGGACGGACCAGCCGTGAATCATGCCGCAACCCCCTGCTGGGGAAAGGTAACGGTAAAACCTTTGGCACCGTTCACACCGTAATGGATGGTACCCTGGTATCTTTGAATGGTACTTTCTACCAGGGCCAAGCCAAATCCCCGTCCTGTACCTTTAGTGGAAAATCCTATTTTGAAAATTTCCGCCAGAATGTGGGGTTCAATGGGCGGCCCGGAATCTTCAATGGTAAAGACGTAATCATCCGCCACCTCGGTCACTTTAAGGTGAATTAATTTTCTACTGCTGTTGTCCTTGGCGTTTACGATGCAGTCCATGGCATTGTCCAGCAGATTGCCAAAGATGGTGGTGGTGTCGGTGGGTGTTAGCTTCAATTGTTTTAAATCGCTTTGGATGGTCAGTTTTAATTCAATACCCTTGATTAGGGCGGACTGCCGCTTATTTTGCAGCAGTACCCTCAAAGATGGATTGGAGACCGACAGTACCTGACTGTTGAAGCGGCACTCGGCGCCCATATCCTTGAGGTAAGTCATGGCTTCCTTATGGTCGCCGCTTAAAATTAAGCCCATAATGGTCTGCAGGTGGTTGAGGTATTCGTGCCGTTCGGAGCGCATAATTTTCACGGCTTCTTCCATATAATTTAAACTATGTTTCTGCGTGTCAAGTTTCATACCTAAATATTTAACGGTAGATAACCATTTAATAACAAAAACAGCAAAAATGAAATTACAAAAAGCCATTAACAAAATAAAATAAATAACAAAGTTATATGGATAATAAAACATTATTGTTTTAGAACCAATTGAAATAAAAAGGGTTACCATAAATACGAATATAGTCATCCTTTCAAGAATCTTGGTTTCTATTCTCAGCCCCATTCTGAAATCCTCCTAGAAATAGTTTTTTCTTGTAAATAAAGATTGTAATCAAGGCGAAAGCCAGTAAATGTGAATATCCAGAGAGCGTTCTTACTATTGGTTTCATTGCCCAAAGTTCCCTTATTGTTGTGCCAAGCAATATCTGTACTATAGAATAGATTGAATTATCTAATGCTATCAAGGTACTTAAACTAAGGAGAGAAGCGATTAGACCTTGTATAGCAGGAAATTTACAAATAAGTATAAATAACATAAAAATTACAAATAAACCTATTACAGAGTGAACACCAAATGGGAAGGGCAAAAGCCTTGCAAAATAACTAGCGGGCACAGAAATCAGGGTGGCTAAGATAATTGGACGCGTTTTTATTGGGTACCCCAAAATGACGTATCCGAAAGTAAATATCAGCAAACTTTCCGGTATGGAATAAAAAATGAGGACCATTAACGGCACTTTATCCATAAACACGTTCACCACCCCAATTTTAAATAATAATTTTTCAACTATTTCTACATATTTCCTTTATTACCTTCTTAAGATGCCTCTTTTTTACCCTAAAATGCCCATAAAAATCTAAGGTTTTATAATATAATTTAGGTATTTGCTGAATTACTTCAGCGCGATTAACCCATAGAAATTCAATTACGCACAGACAGTTTTTAGTGACAAATCACTTCTTTTAAAGCGCGGCGGCATCCGGCTTACGGATGGATGATGGAGGGAAGAACATTGAGGCAGGTTCATCAATACCAGGACTTAATGGTTTTAAGTCAAAAGGAAGTCAGCATTGTGGCCGGCAGCAGGGCCTGGTTTGAGGACGGCAGTACTGCCGATTTAAAGTTAAAAAGCGTAAAAAACTGCGGACCGGGGGAAATCAAATTCCGGCCTGTTTTTTATAAAGAATTAGGCGGTGAAATGAAAAACAGGGAATATAAGATCGAGGACTGCCGGGAGATGATTTTTTCCGGCAATCACCTTTTCTTTGAAATACAACTCCATTCCCAACCCTATGCCCTGCTGGAGGTTATGGGTACGGAAGGGTTTCATGGGGCTATCCGGGTGACGGTGGAAGGACAAGGCTGCCTCAGCATCCATCTGCCTTTAACCTGTGAGAGCAGCAGTGGGCATTGGGGTAGCCCGGGCCATGAACCCATTGAGGGAAGATTGTTGATTAAGGTTCCTCGGCCGGTATCCCTTACCCTGGATAGCACAGGCCGGGGCCGGGGGATTATTGGCGTGCCGCTGGATCGCCTGCAGGCCGTTATCCGGGGGAGCATGCGGCTGGACTGTCAGGAGGCGGGGGCTGCGGAGATTCACATGCAGGGCAGCGGCAGGGTTTATGTCGAACAGGTCCGGCAGACTTTAAAGGTGAATGTTGCCGGAACCGGCGACGTGGCGGTGACGACCGGCAGCTTTAAGGAAATGCAGGCCGAGGTTTCCGGGTCCGGCAGCCTGGTGGCCGGCGTTACCGTAGAACGGGCGGAACTGCTGTTAAAGGGAACCGGCGATATTGTGGTGGGACATATATTGGAACATTCCCTGGAGGCGCACCAGGGACCCGGGAAGATTATTGTTTTAAAACGAGGACGAGCTTAAATAAAAAGGAAGTATGGCAAAACTAATTTTTAATAGCGGTTATAGAATAGGAAGATAACACAACAACCGGTCAATTAGAATAGAACACGGATTTTTCGGATTGCACGGATTAATGATTTATATTTTAAAATCCGCGTAAATCCGTATAATCCGTGTTCTATTCTTTTTTATTTCTTGTAAATAAGGGGCTGTTCATTTGCAACGGCTGCTTTTTTGCCGCTTTCTTTTCCCCGTTTGCCCCAGGGTTTAAATACGGATATAAATACCACCAGGATGAGGACCAGTGTCTGAAGCAAGCCAAAGTAAAGATTCATTTGTTTGTAGTGGAGGTAAGTGGCGTCCTGCAGCACGAAAAAACGTTTTACCTCGGACAGGGCTTCCATGCCGTTAACCCAGGGACCCAGCACGAAGGTGCCGAACAGGATCTGAAGAATGGTCACCACCCACTTTACATTGATCCAGTTAAACTTAAAAAATCCCCAGTGGGTCAGCCAACAGAGCAGCAATCCCGTAAACAGGCTTCCTAGGGCGCCGGGAATGATAACAAAGTCATCAATGAGTTTAATGGCTGCGTTGGTAGCGTAAATTTCATCTCCGGTAGCCGGGTGGGAAAGGAAATTCAGCAGCACCAGGGAAGTGGCTCCGCCGACCCAGATACAGGTGAAGAAGAGGTGCAGGCCCTTGAGGGTGTTTTTCCCTTTTAAACTTAACTTTTTCATGGTCTGTAGCCTCCCTTTATTGAATAGAACTTGTCATGACAGCTAATTAAGCAAAAAAATTTGTTATTCTAAATTACTGTAGATCTTATTTAATAAAAACTTCAGTTCCTGTTCTTTTTCCTTATCAATTCCTTTTAAAGCTCTTTTTAAAATCTGAGTGGCCAGGGGGGGCAATATGTGTTCCAGGCTGCGTCCTTTATCCGTTAAAAAAATCAAGGAGGATCTTTTATCCAAAGGATTTTCTTTCTTAATAATCAGTTCCTTTTTTTCAAGTTTCTCCAGAATACGGATGGTGTTGGGGAAATCCTTATAATTCAACTCGGATAATTCCTTGGGTGAGAGACCTTCCTGATCCCAGAGCCGGTTTAAAATGCCCCACTGCTCGGGAGTAACGTCATATTGCTTAAAATGCTGCAGCAGTTCATTTTTTAACTTGCTGTTGGTCTTGTTGAGGATAAAGCCTAAGGAATTACTAATATCCATCCATACACTCCCTGAGTTGGTTTATATGTCACGACAAGTATATAGAAAATTTGACTGACTGTCAAGATAAGGAAGATTAAGCGTTTTTGCAGTGGGTTAAAAAGGAGTTTTGCCCTGCTCCATAGAATTTTCTTACCATAGAAAGATTTGTTAATTATGGAAAGGTTGTTGGTGATGAAGCGGTTGCTAAGAATTCTTGGGATTGCGGGACTGATCCTGGGATTAGGTTTGCTTTCTTGCCCTTATGGCTTTGCCGGAGAGACCATTTTTAGTCCCGGGTACCGGGTAAAGACCGAGCTGGATGAGAATCAAATTGGCTATAACGCCGTCACCGCCACCCTGGTCCTGCCTCAGGGGCAGGATGTCAGCGGGATTCAGGAGGCCGGGGCGGCCTACAACTATCTGGGAATTGAAACAGCCAACGGCAATAGTTTGGAGATCGGGGTGCATAAAGACCTTTACGATCTGCCCGCAAACCGCTGGTCTGTATTTGCCGGGACCAATTATCACGGGGCCTTTGAGGAATATGGCTCCAATGAAAAATGGCATAACTTCAGAATCATGCCCTGGTATCAAAGGGGCCCCGACATGCTTTTCCCCGACGGCAGTACCGTGACCATGACCCTGCGGGTGGAAAAGGACGACGAGGTCGTATTTGAAATTCCCGGCTTTGAAATCATCCGCATGAAGATGCCGGGTGCCAATGTAGAAGGCAGGCAGCAGGTTTTTCGCCGGGTGACCAGCTTGATGACCTATGAAGCCGGAGGGTTTACCAAAAACAACCGCTGGGAGGCAGTGTCCCTGCAAAAACCCGGCGAATCCTTTGTCCGGTGGGTACCGGCCCCGGAGCAGGTTCACAAATCCAATAATATGGATGAAAATGATCCCGGGAATTCCTCCATCGTGGTAAAAACCTCCCTGGATTATTATCCGGAGATTGTGGATATCAGCGGCTTGACGCCCAAGGCGCCGGTTCCCCAGGGCGGCCCGGTCACTTTTAAACTGGGACAAAGGAGCTATGCCGTAGGGGAGAGGGTCATTGAAATGGACGCAGCCCCTTACAGTGAACAGGGCAGAACCTTTATACCCGTAAGATACCTGGCCGAATCTCTGGGCATCAGCGACATCCAGTGGGATGAAGAGACCCAGCGGGTGACGCTGAACAAAGGGGAGCAAACCGCAGTGCTGACAGTGGGCAGCAACCAGTTGGAGACTCGCGGCACACCGGTTACCATGGATGTCGGCCCGCAGATCCGGGATGGCAGGGTCTATCTGCCCGCCCGTTATGTGGCGGAGGCCTTTGGCCGCTATGCGGGATGGGAGCCGGAAAGCCAGGCGGTCATCATACAATAGTATAGAGGGGGAAGAGAAACCTTTGTTTCCGCAGAGGTTTCTTTTTAGTTATAGGGTAAGGTCAACATTTTAACGATGCGCTAAGGCCAATAGTACCCGTTTTTTACCTTGCCCCGGGCCGTGTATACCTTCTTGTAGTTTCAAGACTTTCGTGGCCTGCCAGATAGGCAATACGTTCCAGCCTGAATCCTTGATCTGCAAGGCTCTTACAAAATGTGTGCCTTAGAGTATGGGGTGAAACATCCTTAAGTCCTGCATCCTTAGCATATTTAGTAACCATATGCCTTATCGTCCTATCCGACATCCTTGTATTTCGTTCACTTATAAATAGGGCTTCATTGTTACTAGAATCTTCTCTGTATTTAAACCAATTTTTAAGGCTTTCAACCGTGTCGCTATTCAAAGGTATTATTCTAAATTTACTGCCCTTGCCGCCACGAACAGTAACATTCTCCCTGCGTTTTTCAATGCAGACATCAATAGTGTTAAGATCGGATACTTCCTGAACTCTTAAACCGGCTCCGGCCATAAGCCTGCATATTGCCAAGTTTCGGCTTTTTCTTTTTATGTTTTTTTCTTGCTCTATAGCCTGAAAAAATTTGGAGGCTTCCTTTTTAGTTAGCCATTTAGGAGCGGCATACTGTTTCATCGTTCTTTTCATTTTCACTTTTATAGTGGGGTTATAAATAACCAGGCCGGTCTCAGCGGCATATTTATAAAAAGTCTTAAGCGATGCCAGTATTTTATTTATATATGCAGGCTCATATTTCTCAACCTTGTCCAAAAAAGAAATAAACTCATGAATAGATAAAGTTGTTATCTTGTTTGGCTCAAATCTGTCACCCTCGGTATTTTCAAACCAATTTATCAGTTTTTGAAGCATTGCAGGGTATTCATTTATAGTCTTATCACTTTTGCCCTCATTTTTAAGCCATATTACATAAGCGTTTCTCATAACTTATCCTCGCCGATACCTAATGCTTTAATAAAAAGGTCTAAGGAATTTTCAACTTCCTCGGCAATCAAAGTGATAATGTCTGTGTAATCATTATCAATACTTGCTTTTTCTAAAGCTTTATAATACTCGTGCCTTTTTGCAGTTTTTATTACTGCAACTGGATAGCCGTCTTGCATCAAAAGCAAGTTCATAAGTAATCTTCCTGTACGTCCATTACCGTCAATAAAAGGATGAATGTATACAAAATCATGATGAAATCTAGCAACCTTTTCGATAGAATGAAGATCTTTGACCTCTCCCGAATATAACCAGTCGATAAGTTCTCTCATACGCGGCGGTACCAAGCTGTTCATCGGGGGTACGTGTTTACTGCCGGTAATAAATACATTAACTTCACGGTATTTTCCGGCATCTCGGTCACGAATATTCTTTAATATCAGGTAATGGAGTTGCTTAATAACATGCTCTGTTAAGGACTCTTTATTTGCTATCAGTTCCTCAACATAGAGAACTGCTTCCTTATGGTTAATTACCTCAAAGTGTTCACGTAAGGATTTACCCCCAATTGTAATTCCTTCTAGTACAACCTTGGTTTCCAACAAGGTTAAGGTATTGCCCTCAATGGCGTTGCTGTTATAAGTCCAGTCTATCAGCAAATATTCTCTTAGATTTTCAACTACTTCGGGAGGGAGCGGTCTGCTATCATCTAATAATTTTTTCTTTTTATCAATTCTTTCAAATAGTTCTATATTTTTAAATTCCATTTCAGATTCCTCCGGCCAATCCATATAGATACCATCTTCGCATACTGGGCAAATAAATTCATCATGCCAAATTTCTTCTTGTGGTTTATCCGGGTTCCAAAAAGTATCTAGCAATACCAGTTCGGCACCACATTTCCGGCAATTTGGCTTTATATAAAACGGTTTATTGCCCGGACGTGGACTTGCAGCACTATCCGGGGATAACTTTTTATTATCAATCATAATTAGCACCTTCTATTAAGGTATGGCTCATTCCACATTGCCGACAGTTTATAACATTATACGTATTCTCGGCAATTAATATATGGTTAATTTTACCGTATTCTCGGTAATAAAACAATAATTAAAAGAAATATTATTTCCGGGAATAAACAATACCGTTCCAACAAGGGGAGGAGGCAAAGGTTGTTTTTTTAGGCTTAAATAGGTATTATAAATGGCAGTGGACAAAATACTGTTAGAAACGCCTGTAAGGAGGAACCTCGGATGACCACCGAAGAAAAGATCAAAATTATTGAACCCATCGGGGGCAATATCGGCATGATTAAACCCAGAAAGGCCAAGGAGACCGTTGGGATCATTTTAGAACATCCGGACTTTGCCAAGGCCTATCAATGCATCCAGCCCAACAACCGCATTGCTCCCGCCCACACAGGGAAGTTTGACTACCGCTGGGAGTACCATCAAAAGGAAGACGCTTATTTGCTCCATCTGACTTTCTGTGACGGCGTTAGCTTTGCCATCCGTTTTTTAAGGAATCGGGCCGGGCAGATTTTGGAGCAATTGCAGGAAATGAATAAAAAATCACCGATGTTCGGGGTGATTTTACGGTTCAAGGAACAATGCAGCCCGGATATTTATGATGATTCCATTGCTTTGATCGGCCTTGAATTTGATAGAGACCCAGCGGCGGAATGGCCCCGGGAAAGAACAACGGCATAACCCGTTAGGGACTTGCAATCCATCAGGGCAGAAAATGCGGTAAGCCATTTTCTGCCCTGATTTTGCTCAACGGAATGAAAGGGACATATTTAATAGATTAATAGTTGATTTATTTAAAAATTTACGACATAATATTTTTAAAAGTACGTTTGGATGTGATTTTGTGAAAATGATAAGTATTACCGACATGAGAAAAAATGCAAAAAATGTGCTTGAGGAAGTAGTCAGTACCAAAAAACCAGTGGTAATATTGCAAAGATCAAAACCGGTAGCCTATCTAGTCGATGCGGAAAGTTATGAAAAAATGCAATATATTAATGAAGCTGATCAATTTAAAGAAGCCAGAATGAAAAGCTTAGAAAAGTTACTTCAGTTAAAGGAGAGGACAGCTTCGAGAACAGGCAAACAGGAGAATTCGACAACTATAATAAGGGAAATCCGTGAAGGTATTGGTCGCTATGAGTAAATACATTTGCCTGGATAGTTCGGTATTCGTGAAGCTTTTTATTGAAGAAGATGATAGTAATAAGGCAAAAGTGTTATTTCAAAAGATTATTGAAGATAATCAAATGATTGTTTTACCGGCCTTTGCCTGGGCTGAAATAGGTAGCATTATCAGGAAAAAGATTAGGCGGGGCGAACTAGGTCCTCGGGAAGCGGATGAAATTTGGTCTGCCTTTCGCCAATTTCCTGGCATAATCTATCTTGAGGAAGAAGCGGTTGCAGATAGAGCCTGGAAAATTAGTCGTTACTTTAACTTGCCAACGTTATATGATGCAGCATTTTTGGCAGTTTCGGAGGAGATAAAGTGGCGAACAGGGGAGACTTGTGAACTGTGGACGACAGATGAAAGGCTGGTCCAAAATCTGAAGGGTAAAAAGGAATATGTTAATTCACTAAAAGATATCGGATAAGAGGGAATGTCTTTAAAATTGGCATAGAAGAATACGGTTTTGGAAGTTTTACCATTTGGGTAAAGATATTATAGCAACCCAGAAAAACTGTAATCAAGGAACTCAAAAAGTTTGTGAGGATATGGGGAATATAATGGACCTAGCTGTTATTTAAATTAATTTGCGAATTAATTGTACAATGTTGATAAAATATATACAATAATCTTATTGAAAGATCTGTATTAATACTGTTTTAGATAAAACTATATTGGTATACCATAGTATTCTATGTTATACTTAACTTGAAAATATTGTTAATTTAACAAATGTTTTATTTTATATATTGGTTTCACCAATGCTTGTAAAAAGAACGGGACACAGTTTAGTGGAAGTGGGTTTTTATGAGTCGGAAAAAAAGATTGAAAATGAAAAAGGTCGGCATAGAACATTTAGAGCAATATAATCAATTGCTGCGGTATGTTTTTCAGGTGACCGATAACGATTTACATAAGATTGGCTGGGAAGAAAGAGACATCATTCTTGCCAAATCTCCGGTGCTGGAACAGGCGGATGTTTTGGGGTGGTTTGACGGAGAAAAACTGGTGTCCCAGGTGGCGGTTTATCCTTTTCAGGTGAGAATATTCAATAAGACCTATGATATGGGCGGGCTCACCGGCGTAGGAACTTTTCCGGAATACTCCAATCAGGGCTTGATGCACAAGCTGCTGCAACAGGCACTGACGAACATGCGGGAGAAAAAACAGTCAATTTCTTATCTTTATCCTTATTCGATCCCGTACTACCGTCGCAAAGGATGGGAAATCATTTCAGATAAGATCACTTTTGAAGTGAACGACTTTCAACTGCCCAAAATCAAAACGGTGCCCGGAGAGGTTGAGCGTGTTGATATTGAAAATCATAATTTAAAGCTGGCTTATGAACGTTTTGCCCATCAGACCCATGGCGCCATGCTGCGTAACGATTTAGCATGGGATGAATATTGGCGGTGGGATCTTGACGATCTGACCGCTGCTATTTACTACAACGAAGGCGGACAGCCCGACGGGTATGTGCTTTACTGGATTTCAAACGAAGTGTTTCATATTAAAGATATGATATTTATCAACGAGGAAGCCCGCAGCGGGCTGTGGAATTTTATCAGCGCCCATTTTTCCATGATTACAAAGGTGGTAGGCAATATTCATACGGATGAGCCGCTGGCTTTTCTGTTGGAAGACGCGGATATTAAAGAAACCATTTCTCCTTATTACATGGCCCGTATTGTGGATGTGGAGCAATTTATTAGCCAATACCCCTTTAAGCCTGACAACAGGGAGCGCAGATGGACTTTTACGCTTGACGATCCGCTGCTGCCGTGGAATCAGGGTACCTTTGCCATATGCATACATCCCGATGGCAAAGGCAAGATAGCGCGTGTGGAGGGAAGCAGCAAATCGCAGATAGATATCCAAACCATGACAACCATGCTGCTGGGTTATAAAAGGCCGGATTATCTGCTTAAAATCGGTCGCCTTTCCTGCAGCGCGGAAACAGTTGACATGCTGGAAGATGCCATTGAACAGCAAACGCCTTATTTCTCGGATTACTTTTAAGTCCTATTGGTAAGCAGGAACCCCCTGCCAGGTTCTTTGAACGGCAAGGGGTTTTTTCTTATTTTAGACTGATATTCAGCTTGGTCTTGGAAATGATGTGGTAAACACCGTCCTGGGCCTCGTACTGTTTAACGACGCCGTTTTTAAAGGCTTGATGTTCCTGGACGTCCTGGGTTTGCTGCTCCATGATGTTGATCATTTCATTCACTTTTTGCTTATACTCCATAAATTGCGGGTTGTCTTTCAGGGAGCTTTCCAGATCCTTTCCCAGCAGAACGGTGGTTGAAAGCAGGCGGGTCACTTCATCGTCCCCGATATAAACAAAGGTGCTGGGGTCTGTCAGTTCCCGGCCCCGGACCTTTACTTGAATGGTTCCTTTCTGTTCCAATTGTTCCAGCGCATCCACCAGGATGGAGGGGAGCAGGAGACCCATTTCATCGGCAATTTGCTCAACGCTTTTCTCACAATAGCCGTCCATAGATTTATCTCGAATGTAATTAGCCACTCTGGTAAGCAGTCCCTTGGAAATTTTACGCGGTCTGCTGCCGCAGCCACAGGATGATTTTTCTCCACTCATGCCATTACCTCCCTAATCAAAAACATCTGTTTATAATTAAACCAGACAAAGCCCCTACTGTAAATAGTACCGGGGTGTGGTGGAAAATCAAGTAATGCAAATTTAATCTTTAAATCATTAGATTTTCATTGCATTTTTACTTTAGGTTGGTATGCTCTATTACAGGAGGTGTTATACGTGACGATATTGTCATCAGAGCAATTTATCCATGTATTTGGCCGCCACCCTGTTTCAGTTTATATGGAAGATCCTAGATTTTTTATTCGGGAAGACGTGATGTTTACCCCGGAATTTATGGATCATGTAATGGTTTTGGCCGAGGCCTTTTGTAAAACTTTCCGGGAAGACTGCTAAAAAAGTTAAGAAGAATGCAATGAAAGCGTAATAAATAAATTGCCACAGTGTATTATAATACAGATTATAGATTCGATTTTTTTTTGAAATGGAGGAAGAAGAAACATGAAACATGAACTGCCGGCTTTACCCTATGATTACAATGCTCTGGAACCCCATTACGATGAGCAAACCGTAAGACTGCATCATGACGCTCACCACAAGGCATATGTGGATGGCTTAAATAATGCCGAGGCCAAACTGGCCGAAGCCAGGGAGAAGGGAGATTTTGCCCTGGTTAAACACTGGGAGAGGGAACTGGCTTTCCACGGTTCCGGACATATCCTGCATACCCTGTTCTGGGACAATATGAAGCCCGCGGGCGGTGGTCCCGCCACAGGATTGGTGGCGGAAAAAATTGACCAATATTTTGGCAGCTTTGAAACCTTTAAAAAGCAATTCTCTGCGGCTGCGGTGGCAGTTGAAGGTTCCGGCTGGACCCTGCTCTGCTACAATCCGGTCTTTAAAAAGCTGGAAATTCTTACGGCGGAAAAGCACCAGAATCTGACCCAATGGGGTGTTACGCCTCTGTTGGCCCTGGATCTCTGGGAGCATGCCTATTACTTAAAATATCAGAACAAGCGGCCGGCCTTTGTGGAAGCCTGGTGGAATTTGATTAACTGGGATGATGTAAACCAGCGCCTGGCAGCCTGTCTGGGTAAATAAGCCTATGTAAAAAATGCCTCAACCAAGATCTTGGTTGAGGCATTTTTAATCAACACCCAGTTGCTGTTTTAATGCGGTTTGGAGGGTTTGAGAAAAATTAACGCCGGCCTTTTCTGCTTTAGCATTTAGCCAACTTGGAATGGTTAGCGTTTTCTTAACTGCGCGATTATCGTTTTCCAGCCTATATTTATCAGTATCCGCAACAATGAAATTAACAAATTGGGATTTAGCGGTATCTAATTTTTCAGACGGTGAGGGAATTGATTCCTGGCTATCTTCTGCATCACATAGCCACATTGCGGCAGCATCCTCGGCCATTTCTATAGCATCGACTAGGTTCTTACCGCAAGTAATACATCCGGGTAAATCTGGGATGCGGACGTCATATTCACCGGAAGGTAGAGGAGTGAATATAGCAAGGTAAACATATTTTATATTATTTACCCCCTTTCAATGTCAAGAATATATTATTATTTATTATAATTCCCGAAGAGCGGGACTTATTCAAGTCCTGCTGCTTCTAGGATTCCTTTGGCGGTGTATTCATTGATTTCTTTGTGTCTTGGGAGTGGGATTTTTATTCCGGGTTTATTTGGGTGCTTAGCCATGTCGTTTTTTGCCTACTGTTATTTCCCACCCAGCGGTTTTTAGTTTTTTGTCAAGGTCTCGTCGCTTCATCCACCCCACCTCTTGATTATTATAACACGTGTTAATACGTGTATCAATGGTAATTAATTGTTTATCCATTACAGTCCCAGGGTGAAAGTAAAAGTCGTGTATTCATTTTCCACACTGGTAACCTGTATATCACCGCCCAACCGATCTATAATGGTTTTGGCGATGGATAACCCTAAACCGTAACCGCCGTTTTCATGGGTTCTGGAGAGGTCTGCTCTATAAAATCGGTCAAAAACTCTGGGCAAATCTTGTTTCGCGATGCCTTTCCCACTATTTTTTATAGAATAGATAACCTGACGTTTTGATTTTGTTAGTGATAGATCAATCTGCCCATTTTCATTTGCATATTTTACAGCGTTATCGAATAAAATCGCCACAACCTGTTTAACTTTTTCCAAGTCGCCTTTAACAATGATATCAGGCTCTATGGAATGGGAGAGTTTAATCCCTTTTTCAATCACTACGGCTTCCATGGACGACATCACATCATAAATGGCGCTGCTCATATTAAATGGCATTTTCCGTATTTCTAAATTGACATCCTCTATCTTGGCCAAAGATAAAAGGTTGTTGAGGAGTTCTGTCATTCTGTCCGTTCCGACTTTTATATAGGAAAGCCATTTTATTTGACTTTCAATGGTTTCTTCCTGATTGGCCAAAAGTGCGTCGTAATTGGCATTGATAATGGAAAGGGGTGTTTTTAATTCGTGAGAAGCATCGGCCACAAATTGTTTTTGTTTTTCCCATGCTTCGGCGATTGGTTTAATGGCCCGGTTGGCAAAGAAACGGCTAATGATAAAAATAACCAAAAGCATGATGAATCCTACAAAAATTAAGGTTGTAAGCAGTTCAAACAGAGTTTTATTGTATTCCGTCACGTCTAAAAAAACAATCTTATATTTGTCTTCCGCTACGATAAAGGATTGTCCGTTTCCACTAATAACATGTTTGCCCATTTGGCTTAAAGCATATCGCCACTGTCTGCCTTCTAAGGTGATGGCGCTATTGTTTTTTTGATTGTTCCAGGCAGTTTCAGCCGCTTTATAATAAGCCTCGGCCGGCATATCAACAAAAGAGTTGATTTTTAAAATCTGGCCCTGGGAATCTACCTCAATATTAAATGAAAAAGGACCGTCCAAAGAAAGATTTTGGATAATGGATCTGGTTCCTATTTCCGCACCGGGCAAGGTCTTTCCTTGTATTGTGATTTGCGTTTCGGATCGTGAATTCAATTTGCTTTCAATTTCCGAATGGATGTTGCTATAAGTAATAAAATAAATAATGGCAAAGGCAGCAACCATCACCAGCGAAGTAATGGACATATTCAAAATAAGAAATTTGTTACGCAGCCTTGTAAACATTTTACTCCTCATCTTTTGCAGTTTTTAACACGTACCCTGCTCCCCGTATGGTACGAATGCAAACGTCAGATTCCAGTTGAGTTAACTTTTTTCGTAAAAGGGATACATGGATTTCTACACGGTTATCTTCGGCATCGGTATTATAACCCCATAGTTTTTCAATGATGATTTCTTTGGAAATAATCATGCTATTTCTTTTGATTAGTAATTCCAATAGTTGAGATTCTTTTAAGGTTAGCGTAATCTTTTTGTTTTTACAACCAAGTAGAAGGGTATGCGGATTTAACTGGATATTTCCATATTTAAGGATGCCGTCATTGATCAGTTCGGTTTTTCTACGCCCCAAGGCACGTAGACGGGCTAAAAGCTCGTCCGTGTGGAAAGGCTTGGCTAAATAATCATCAGCTCCGCTGTCAAGACCGCGCACCTTGTCTTCTGTTTCACCTCTTGCCGTTAACAAAATAACCGGTGTTTCAATGCCGTTGCGACGTAATTCTTTAAGTATACTTAGGCCATCCATTTTGGGAAGCATGATATCAAGAATAATGATATCGTAAATGCCGGAAAGTCCACAGTCCAGTCCAGCTTCGCCATCGAATTCCAAATCAACGCTATAATGATTTTTTTTAAGAACTTGAGCAATGGCTTCAGCCATATACTTTTCATCTTCCACCATCAAAACCCGCATTTTCAACCTCCCTGCCTGCAAATTCAAGCTGATTAAAAAGGTATAGCCATAGCATAGGAGCGGATACCCGCTTCTATGCTATGGTTTTTTCTGTCCTTCTTACTTTGTCTGAGCAGCTTTGCAGCTCACGGGGATTAGTCCTCTATTGTAACAGTGTCCTCTGCGCCATCGGGAGCCTTTTCGGTCCAGGTCTCACCACCGTCGGTGGAGAAAGTTCTGACGCCGTCTTTCATTTTAACCAGTATGCCCTGTCCATCAGCATCTTTCAGTGGAGTACCATTCAAGAGGGTGAATTGGCCGTCTTTTTCGCTGATCGTCATGCCGTCGGGAACCTTTTCGGTCCAGGTCTCACCGCCGTCGGTGGAGAAAGTTCTGACGCCGTCTTTCATTTTAACCAGTATGCTCTGTCCATCAGCATCTTTCAGTGGAGTACCATTCAAAATGGTGAATTTACCGTCTTTTTCGTTGATGGTTACGCCGTCGGGAGCTTTTTCGGTCCAGGTCTCACCACCGTCGGTGGAGAAAGTTCTGACACCGTCTTTCATTTTAACCAGTATGTCCCGTCCATCAGCATCTTTTAGTGGAGTACCATTCAAAATGGTGAATTTACCGTCTTTTTCGTTGATGGTTACGCCGTCGGGAGCTTTTTCGGTCCAGGTTTCACCGCCGTCGGTGGAGAAAGTTCTAACACCGTCTTTCACTTTGATCAGTATGCCCCATCCATCAGCATCTTTTAGTGGAGTACCATTCAAGAGGGTGAATTGGCCGTCTTTTTCGCTGATCGTCATGCCGTCGGGAACCTTTTCGGTCCAGGTCTTACCGCCGTCGGTAGAGTAAGTTTTGACGCCGTCTTTCATTTTAACCTGCAGACAAGTTGCAGGGGTTGCTGCCAGGGCCGTTCCCACACCGATGGCGGTAACAAGGGCTCCGCAAAGAACAAAAGTACCCACTTGTTTTTTTACTGATAAAATTTTGCTTTTCATGGTTATAATCCCTCCAAGAAATTTTTAGTAAAGCAGATGCTTTACATTTATCATCATAAACACTCTACCTTTAGCGAACCTTTAATAAAAAAATTAAAATAAAAAAGCATGATAGAGCAAGAGATCATCCATTGGACCGATATCGTTGGATGATTATGAGCAGCCGGATAACGCAGGAAGAAAAAAGCAAAGATTGGCGACAGCCAGGAAAAAGGTAAAGCTGAAACAGAGGAACCGAGATGCAAGCCATTTGACGAAAGCGGTTTGAAAACATTGCGTTGGGTAAAAAGTTTAGGACTTTATCAAAAGACTTTACCACTGAGCAGAAGTAGAGAAGGGTGAACGGGTTGAGGGGAATGCATTGCTATAAAAAACGCGTCAGGAAAGGCCCTGGCGCGCTGGGGGTGTTAGGGGGAGAGAGGAATTTTTTCCACGGAAACATTGTCGGTGAGCCACAGGGAACGGATCACGTGGGACACCCGGGTTTGATCCCCGCTGGTGTAAAATTGTTCTTTACCTGGCCGGTTCTCTTGGCTGGCTAGGTTGTTTTCAGTTAAAACCCGGCTTACCTGCCGGGCTACGGCCAGGCCGGTATCAATAACCGCGATCTCCGGACCGGCCAATTCTTCAATTAGCGGTCTTAGGAAGGGATAATGGGTGCAGCCTAAGACAATGGTATCTGCCCCCTGGTCTAGAATCGGTTGCAGGAAACCCATTAAAAAGTTCCGGGTTTCCAAATCATTAATTTTTCCCTCTTCCACCCGCTCCACCAGACCGGGGCAGGGCTGGGTGATGACGCAGGTATTTTCGGCGTACCGGTTGACCAGAGAAGCAAAGCGATCACCGGCAATGGTAACGCCGGTAGCCAAAACCCCGATTTTACCGTTTCGGGTGGCGTTTACCGCCGGTTTTACCGCCGGCTCCATGCCCACAATGGGAACCGGAGAGGCTTGGCGCAGTTCCTCCAGACCGGTGGAGGAAGCGGTGTTGCAGGCAACGACAATCAGTTTTGCTCCCAGGGAGAGTAAAAAATCCAGTATGGCCCGCTCCCGCCGGCGTATGATTGCGGGTTCTTTATCGCCATAGGGGCAGTAAGCGGAATCAGCGTAATAAAGGATGTCTTCCCCGGGAAGGAGACGGCGTATTTCCCGGGTAACGGATAAGCCGCCAACTCCGGAATCAAAAACACCGATGGGTGCCCTTTGAGACAAGATGATCACCTCGAAGTTGCTTGATCAATTACCGTAATCCATTATACCGTTCCCGGATGTGAGAACGCAAGTCAGTTATTTTCCAGGATTTTCAAAATTAAATTGATACTATTTTTTATAGCTGACAAATCATAACCAGATGTTATAGTTATAATAAAGGAATGTACAGTGATTTTGGCGAAGGATCATCAGGGATAAGAACGGAGGTGAGGGACTTGACGGAATACCGGTTGACAACCATGACCAAGGCGGCAGGGTGAGCCGCTAAAGTAGGACCGGGAGTCCTTTCAGAAGTTCTTCAGCAAGTACCCAGAGGGACCGACCCCAACCTGTTGGTTGGACTGGAAACCTCTGACGATGCTGCAGTGTACCGCTTAAACAGCCAGTTGGCCACCATCCAAACCGTGGATTTTTTCACGCCTATGGTGGACGACCCTTATCTTTTCGGACAGATCGCAGCAGCCAATGCCCTCAGTGATGTCTATGCCATGGGCGGCACCCCGCTGCTGGCATTAAATATTGTTTGTTTTCCCTCTTGCCTGCCGTCCAGTATTTTAGCGGAAATCCTCAAGGGCGGAGCCGATAAAGTTTTGGAAGCCGGGGCGGTGATCGCCGGCGGCCACAGTGTGCAGGACGATGAACCCAAGTATGGGCTGGCGGTGACCGGTGTGGTGCATCCCGGCAGGATTTACAGCAACGCCACGGCCAGAGCCGGGGACCGGGTTATTCTCACCAAACCCCTGGGCACCGGAATCCTCAATACCGGAATAAAGGCGGGGTTGGTGGAAAAAGGGGATATGGCAAGGGCCCTGCAGACCATGGCAACTTTAAATAAAGCGGCCGCCGAGGTGATGGTTGAAACGGGCGTTTCAGCCTGCACCGACATTACCGGTTTTGGTTTTCTGGGACATGCGGCGGAAATGCTGAAGGCCAGCGGCCTAAGCCTGAGGGTTTATGCCGCCGAGGTGCCGGTATTGTCCGGAGCCGGGGAACTGGCCCGCATGGGTATCATTCCCGCCGGAGCCTATAACAACCGCAGCCACTTAGGAGACGGGGTGGAAACGGGAGAAGGGGTCTGCCGGGAAGAAATGGATATTCTTTTTGATCCCCAGACCTCCGGCGGGCTGTTGATGGCCGTTGCTCCGGAAAAGGCGGCTCTTTTGATTGAACGGCTGCACGGGGCCGGCGTAACCGAAGCCCGGGTGGTGGGACAATTGGAAGAACCGGGCGAATATTTGATTCGTGTGGAAAGGAGCCAATAAGTATGTTGAAAGAAATAAATTGCCGCGGCTTGGCCTGCCCCCAGCCGGTGATCAACACCAAGCGGGCGCTGGAGGAGCTGGAGCAGGGAAGCCTGGTGGTGCTGGTAGATAATCCGGTGGCCCGGGAGAATGTAACCCGTTTTGCGGAAAATGCCGGCTGTAGAGTGCAGGTGGAAGAAAAGAACGGGGAATTTTATATTACCGTAACCAAGGGAGAAGGCACACTGCCTCAGACAGCCCCGGCAGCCCGGAATGAAACCGGACCCATGGTGTATCTCATTGCCAGTAATACCTTTGGCAGCGGAGCCGAAGATTTAGGTGAGACGCTAATGGTCAGCTTTTTTAACAGTCTGCTGGAAAAATCGGCTCCCCGGATGCTGATGCTGGTGAATTCCGGCGTGCGTTTGGTGATTCAACAGTCCAGGGTACTGGAACAAATCAGCAAACTCCGGGAGCGGGGCACGGAAGTGGTGGCCTGCGGCACCTGCCTGGACTACTACCAATTGAAGGATCAACTGGCTGTGGGGCGGGTCACCAATATGCTGGAGATTCTGGATCATCTGACCGGCGACGGCAAAGTGGTTACCCTCAGTTAGTTTTGCTGAAAAAATGGGTGACAGGTCCGGCGGAGTATGATAAACTCTAACCATGGCAACCATAGGGTTCCTGTAAGTAGCTGAGATGAGTCAAGAAAAGACAATTTCATAGAGGAGGTTGAGCGGAGATGAGCTGAGTTTAGTTGAGAGCGATGGAGCGTTGTTCATATCGTTAACTTTAACCAGGCTTACTTAGCCTGGTTTTTTAATTTAAGATGAGGAGAGATGAGCATGAGTCATGAAGTGGTTGGTCAAAGAGTTGTAGAGACCAAAATGAACCGTACCAAGGAAATTGCCGTAGTCGCCTTTTTAATTGCCATTGGGGCGGTGCTGCGGATGTTTGCTCCCAATATCCTGGGAATTACCCCAAACTTTATTATTGCCATGTATTGCTTAGCCATTTTATTAATTAAGCCGAAAATCGGCGGCGCTCTGGGAATTGGTATTGTAGCCGGGGCGGTCAGTATGATCTTTTCTAAATCCCCTATTCCTTATCTGAACCTTTTCAGTGAGCCCTCCGGCGCTCTGGTCTGTGCTTTCCTGGCCTGCTATCTGCCGGAGCTTTCCATAAAAAATTATTCCTTTAAGCCGGCCCTGGCGACCCTACTGGGAACCCTGGTAAGCGGCGGCGTGTTTGTGGTCTTAAATTTTCAGTATGCCCTGCACCTGCCGGCGGCGGCCATGCAGGCAGCCTTTGTGGGTGTAGTGATTCCGGTGTCCCTGATTAACATGATTATTGCTCAGGCCCTCTACGCTCCGGTGAAAAAATTTCTTTACCGCTAAGGGCTGAAGGAGACAGGATAAAAACCATGACAGAATACGCTTTGGAGTTTCGCAGTTATAGTTACGGCTACCCCGGGTCCGGGGGAAAGGCCTTGAAAAATATTAATCTAAAAATTAAAAAGGGAACCTTTGTGGGTTTAACCGGTCCCACCGGGGCAGGAAAAACCACTTTTATTAAATCCGTCAACGGCATCATCCCCCATTTCGAGGGAGGGACCATAACCGGCGACGTGCAGTTGCAGGGGCTGGATACCCGGACCCTGAACACCGCTCAAATTTCCCGGCTGGTGGGGACGGTCTTTGACGATCCGGAAGCCCAGATTGTGTGCCTGGATGTGGAGCAGGAGCTGGCCTTCGGATTGGAAAATTTGGGCGTGGCTCCGGAGGAAATGGAACAGCGCATTCACACCGCCTTGAATCAGACGGGAATTGCTCATTTACGCACCCGTTCCACCCGCTCCTTATCCGGCGGACAGAAACAGCGTCTGGCCATTGCCGCGGCCCTGGCCCTGCGGCCCGAAGTGCTGGTGCTGGATGAACCTACTTCGGAACTGGACCCCATGGGCAGCAAGGAAGTATTTCAGGTATTGAAGCATTTAAACCTGCAGCATGGCATTACGGTGGTGGTGGCGGAACAGAAAATTGAGCTGCTGGCTGCTTATTGTGAAGAGCTGGTGTTGTTAAAAGAAGGGGAAATGGTTCTAAGCGGAAAGCCCAGGGAGGTTTTTGGCAGGCAGGAAATGAAGCATCTGGGGGTAGGCTTGCCGGAGGTTACGGAGCTGGCCCTGAGATTAAAGGCCCATTCCCGGGAATTACCCGTTCAGTTGGAGGAAGGTCTTCAGTATTGCTGCGATTTACTGGCTCAACAACGGAGGGTTGCCTTGTGACAACGGTGATCGATATCAAGGAGCTTGCTCACAGTTATGAAAGCGGACAGCCGGCTTTAAAGGGGATTAACCTGAACATCCGTCAGGGAGAAATGGTGGCGCTGGTGGGTCAAAACGGCGCCGGCAAAACCACCCTGGTAAAACATTTAATCGGCCTGCTGCGTCCTCAGACAGGGCAGGTAACCGTTGCAGGCAGGGATGTATCTACCGCCCGGATTTCCGAATTATCCCGGGAGGTTGGTTTTGTTTTTCAAAACCCCGATCATCAGATCTTTAATGATACGGTAAAAAAAGAAGTGGCCTTTGGGTTGGTCAACCAGGGCCTGCCGGAAAGTGAGATAAACCGGCGGGTGTTGGCGGCTCTCCGGGAAGTGGGACTGGAGCAGCAGGCCGAAGCGTACCCTCAAAGTCTCAGCCGGGGGCAGCGTCAGAGGGTGGCCCTGGCCTCGGTACTGGCGCTGCAAACCCCGATCATCGTATTGGATGAACCCACCACCGGTCAGGATTATCAGGAGCGGCTGCAAATCATGGAGCTGATCCGGAACTTGAACCGGGCCGGTCACACCATTTTGTTTATTACCCACGACATGTCCCTGGTGGCGGGATTTGCCCAAAGGGTGGTTGTCCTTTGCCAGGGCAGGATTTTGCTGGAGGGTCCCACCCGGGAGGTTTTAAGCCGGCAGGAGCAGCTTGCCCAAACCTTGCTGGAGCCTCCCCAGATTATGATGCTGGCCAGCCGGTTGGCTGCTTTGAACAGCTTAAACATTACCCCAAGTTCCGAAGTCATCTTAACGGTAGACGAGATGTACAACTATCTCATGCGTGTACTGGAGGGAAATTAAATGGCCCGAGTGGTTGAATATGTATACCGGGAGTCCGTGGTGCACCAATTGCACCCTCTGAGCAAGCTGGCCTGGGCACTGGGGGTAATGGTTTTGGCTCTGACTTTTAACCATGTGTATTATTTGCTGGCTCTTTTATCTTCGGTGGTCATGGTGGCTGCCGCAGGCAAAGTTTTAAAAGATCTGGCTTTTGTCCTTAAAGGCTTGACCCTTTTTGGCGGTGTTTTAGTATTGCTGCAGGTCCTCTTTTTTCACGGACAGGACGTACTGTTTTATCTGCTACCCGGCCAGCATCTGCCGGTGAGCCGGGAAGCGGTGCTGCTGGGAGTGGCTATGGCTCTGAGAATGATGACGGTGGTTTTAAGTTTTCTGGTCTTTCTGGCCACCACCCAGTTTAAGGACATTATTCTGGTCCTTACGGAAAAATTAAAGCTGCCTTATGATTATGTCTTTATGTTTATGACCGCTTTACGCTTTGTTCCCACCTTTATGATGGAAGCGGTTCAGGTCAGTTATGCTCAACAGGTCCGGGGATTGCCCATTGACACCGGCAACCCCCTGCGCAAACTTAAAGCTTATGTGGCTGTGGCTCTGCCCCTGGTGTTAATTTCCCTTAAAAAGGCTGAACGGCTGGCCATTGCCATGGAAACAAGAGGTTACGGCAGCGGGGTCCGCACGTACTTAAAGGAACCCAGTATTGAGAGAATAGATTGGCTGGTGATGTTTCTCATTGCCGTTATGATTGTTGTGGCAATCTTATTCAGGCTGCAAGGCTTTGGGGCGGCCGGTTATTAACGGAGGGTATTTCAATGAAAAAGTTATTAATGGGCAACGAAGCCATTGCCTACGGTGCGCTGGAAGCAGGCGTTCAGGTGGTCACCGGGTATCCCGGAACCCCTTCCTCGGAGATCTTTACCACCCTGGCAGGCATGGCCGGGGAGCGTGGTTTTCATGCGGAGTGGTCGGTGAACGAGAAAGTGGCCCTGGAAGTGGCGGCGGGAGCCGCTTATGCCGGCGCCCGGGCCATGGTGACCATGAAGCAGGTGGGTCTTAATGTGGCGGCGGATCCCCTGATGACCCTGGCTTATATCGGGGTCAAAGGGGGACTGGTGCTGGTTGTGGCGGATGACCCGGGGCCCCATAGTTCTCAAAATGAACAGGATACCCGGAAGTTTGCCCAGTTTGCCAAACTGCCGGTGCTGGATCCCTCCACGCCCCAGGAGGCTAAGGACATGACCCGGGCTGCTTTTGATATTTCCGAGTCTCTGGGACTGCCGGTGATTATTCGTCCTACCACCCGGACCTGTCATGTATGTCAGGACGTGGAAGTGGATGAAAAGCAAATGGAGCGGCCGAAACCCGGTGGTTTTCAAAAGGACCCGGGCTGGGTTATTTTTCCCAGCCTGGCCATCAAGAGACATCGCTGGCTGAATCAGCAGCAGGATGAAATGCAGAAAATCTTTGAAAACAG
This sequence comes from Desulforamulus ruminis DSM 2154, assembly GCF_000215085.1. Taxonomy (NCBI): domain Bacteria; kingdom Bacillati; phylum Bacillota; class Clostridia; order Eubacteriales; family Peptococcaceae; genus Desulforamulus; species Desulforamulus ruminis. Next base: position 2,907,936 of record NC_015589.1, on the reverse strand, counting down.
TCCCTTTAATAAAATTCACCCCGGTTCCAGAAGAAGCGGTATTGTGACCACCGGGGTGGCTTATAATTATGTTTTGGAAGTCATTGAGCAAATGCAGTTGGATATTCCTGTTTTAAAGATCGGGACCTCGTACCCGCTGCCGGTTCACTCGACCCTGCAGTTTTTGGATGGCATTGACCGGGTGCTGGTAATTGAAGAACAGGAACCGGTGTTGGAAGATCAACTGATCAAAATGATCTGGCAGCACCGCCGTCCTCTGGTGCTCCGGGGGAAATACAACCGTCTGGTGCCCCGGGAGGGTGAACTGGATGTTGATAAGGTAAAAAGAGCGGTGGCCGCCTTTTTTGAAATAGACCTGCCTTGTAAAGAGGAGAAAAAATTGCCGCCGCTGCCGGTACGTCCGCCGGTATTATGCGCAGGGTGTCCTCACCGGGCTTCCTTTTACGCTTTCAAGCAGGCGGCCAGGGGAACGGATGCTGTTTTTACCGGGGATATCGGCTGTTATACTCTGGGCAACATGGCTCCTCTGAATGCGGTGGATACCTGTTTATGCATGGGCGCCAGCATCACCCTTGGCACCGGGCTGCAACTGGTGGAGCCCGAACGCAGGGTGGTGGCCTTTTTGGGAGATTCTACCTTTTTCCACACCGGTATTCCCGGCTTAATCAATGCCGTGCATAACGGGGCCAGGCTGACGGTGGTGGTTTTGGATAACCGCACCACAGCCATGACCGGGCACCAGAGCCATCCGGGATTAACCCGCAATGCCACCGGGCAAAGGGTAGAGCCCCTGGAGATTGCCCGATTGGCTGAAGCCTGTGGCGCCGGCCTGGTTCAAGTGGTGGACCCGCTGGCCTATGACGAGGCTGTGCAGGCTGCCCGGGAGGCCCTGGAATTCCAGGGTGTGTCGGTACTGGTGATGAGAAGGGAATGCATTGCTCTGGTAAAAGGGCAAAACCCATCCAGAAGGATTGACCGGGAAAAGTGCTTGGACTGCGGGGTTTGTTTAGAGGAGCTGGGCTGTCCCGCCCTGTTCAAGGGAGAGGAGGGGCCGGTGATCGGCACCGCCTGTACCGGCTGTGATTTATGTAAACAAATCTGCCCGGCGGAAGCCATTGTTGAGGGAGGGGAAGTTCAATGAGGTTGGACATTGTCATTACCGGGGTGGGCGGCCAAGGAAATGTTCTGGCCTCCCGTATACTGGCCCGGGCGGCCATGGATTACGGTCTGTCGGTGCGAACTTCCGAAGCCATCGGCATGGCCCAGCGGGAGGGCGTAGTGATGAGCCAGGTGCGCATGGGCAGCGGCTCCTTCGGAGCCTTGATTCCCAACGGCCAGGCGGACATACTGCTGGGTTTTGAACTGGCGGAGACTGTGCGGGGGTTGCCCAAGTTAAAGCAAGGGGGCGTGGTGGTGGTCAACACCGAAACCATTTTTCCCGTATCGGTAAGCCTCGGATTGTCTCAATATGACCCGGACCAACTGATATCCTATTTGCAGGAACAGGCCGACGGGTTAAAGCCGGTCCATGCTACGGCGCTGGCCCGGCAGGCAGGAACCCCCAAGGCCACCAATATGGTGATGCTGGGAGCCTTGGCCGGGCTGAATGTACTGCCCTTTGCAGCCGCCCATCTGAAGCAGGTGGCCATGGAACTGATTCCCACCCGGCTGCGGGAGATAAATCTGAAGGCTTTTGAATTAGGACAACAAGCAGTGGGAGGTGCTTAAGCATGTCGGTGCTTTTAAAACCATCAGCCAAAAACTTTGACTATGATCTCCTTTTTGAGGTCCAGTCCGGGAAACTGCAAAGAATGATCCAACGGATCTATGCCCGGTCGCCTTTTTACCGGCGGAAACTGGATGAGGCCGGTATTCAGCCGGGAGATATTCAAAGGGTGGAGGATTTGGCCGGCGTGCCGTTTACCACCAAGGGAGAGCTGCGTACGGGCTATCCTTTGGGACTGCAGGCTGTTCCGGAGGAAGAAGTGGTGCGCATTCACTCCTCATCGGGAACCACCGGGAAACCCGTGATTGTACCTTATACTTCCACCGATGTGGAAACCTGGGCGGAGATGATGGCCCGGTGCCTCAAAATGGCCGGAGTTACCCCCCGGGACCGGGTTCAGGTTACGCCGGGTTACGGCCTGTGGACCGCCGGCATCGGATTTCAGGCCGGGGTGGAGCGCTTGGGCGCCATGACCATTCCTACGGGGCCGGGCAACACCGACAAGCAATTGGAGTTAATGGAAGATCTGCAGACCACCGTGTTGATCGGAACTTCTTCCTACGGGCTGCTGCTGGCGGAAGAGATTCAGAAGCGGGGTCTGAAGGATAAAGTTGCCCTGCGGCGGGGCGTATTTGGCAGCGAGCGCTGGGGAGATAAAATGCGCGCGCGCATTACCGAAATGCTGGGCATTGAAACCTTTGATATTTACGGCCTGACGGAGATTTACGGGCCGGGCATCGGCATTGACTGTTCCTGCCACCAGGGGCTGCACTTCTGGTCCGATCATCTTTTGTTTGAGATTATTGATCCTGTGACCGGGAGACCCTTGCCGCCGGGCCAACAGGGCGAGCTGGTGATCACCACTTTGACCAAAGAAGGGATGCCCCTGCTGCGCTATCGCACCCACGACATTACCCGCCTCCGTTTGGAAGCCTGCTCCTGCGGCTCTCCCTTCCCCATGATGGACCGGGTTCTGGGCCGGACGGACGACATGGTCAAGGTAAAAGGCGTGAATATTTATCCGGGTCAGATTGATCACGTTTTACGCCTGTCCCCGGGGGCCAGCAGTGAATACCAAATTCTGCTGACCCGCCAGGAAGGAAAGGATCGCATCGCCATCAAAGTGGAAGCCCGGGAGGGCGCCGATTACAAGACTTTGGCCGACGAGTGCCGCCGCAATATTAAAACCCGCATCGGCATTCAGGCCGAGGTGGAAGTGGTGGCCTGCGGAATGCTGCCCCGGTCGGAAAAGAAGAGCAAGCGTGTATTTGATTTAAGGGAAAAGGATATGGTATAAGCCTTTAAATGCTTTGAGCCAGTCTGGAAGGTTTCCTTTGGAATTCGCACACCAGGCTGAGGCCGGCTTTTAGGGGCATCTTCAACCGGAATCTTTCCATGGAGCGTTTATCCAGCAGTGAGTTGGGTACGTATACCGAACCGGACAAATGTTCAATGGAGGAGGGGACTTCTTCTTTGTCCGCCCGGTAGGAAAATTTAAGCACCTGCCGGTCCATGGTGGGCGTTACGGAATCAATTTTGAGGTGGACCACGTCCAGCGGCTTATAGGTGGTGGCCGGGGCCACGGATTTAATCCGGCGGATTTTTCGCTCATAAATGGCCAGGGCCGCATCCACCAGGGCTTTGTAACTTACATTGTATTCCAGCACCACCGGATACCCGTTGATGGTGGTGAGGGCGGTTTGACGCAGGCTCCGGGCCAGGGCGCTCATTTCCTCGGTACGGAGCAGCTCGTTGAAGATGGTGAAAAGATCATGACTTTGCTCGGGAATTAAATCTTCCTGCCGGGGCTGCCGGAGGAGGGTGAGAATTTCCTTGAAGTCGCTGATCTTTTTTGTTTTTTTGGCCAGGCCCGGCAGGGTGATCCGGTTATCCGCCGCCATGACCCGGTCCAGGGACAGGCGTATTCTCTGCTGCCAATCCAGCAAAGGCTCTTCGGCGAAGACTTCCGGCAAATGCACCACATAAATGCCGTGGGCATTGGCATATTCCCAGGCCGGGCGGGAAAAATCCCCGGCAATGAAAACACCACCCACATAATTGACGGTCAACGTTTCTTTTTCCCTTTTACCCCCGTAAATGCGGTGAAATAAATCTCCCCGGTTATTGTCCAGCAGGTCCCGGATGAGTTCCCGCCGGGCAGGCAGGGTTTGCTCCAGGTCCAACAGCGTGGCTTTGAGGTTGCGCACCAACTGCATATCGGCGGCGGCATCGGTTTCGCCGGGACCCCTGGCAGCTACAATTAAAACCGTATTTAAACAAAAGGGGCTGTTATTTAAATCCACCCCGATGACACCTACTTGATGCTGCGTTCCCCGCCCGCCCAGCTTTCGGCGCGGTACTCCCGCAATATAACCGTTGTTTCTTAAAACATAAGCTACCATATATTCAAATAATTTTTGGCCGGAAATATAAAGGGACAAAGGGCACCTCCAGGAAAATGTATGATGATCTTAAGTATGACCCACTAAAAAAAGGTTTATGTTTGTTTATGCTGAATGGTCAGTTCCATCTATTTCTAGCACCGGGCATAAATATTATCCTGGATAAATGATCATATTATTATCACCGGGCTGTTCGTGAAGAGAAAATTTTTACGGCAGTTCGTTAAAGGAAACCCTCCTAACGGAGGGTTTCTGGCATTTTAGCTTAAGGGGATTCCTTTGGGGTCTGGTTTTAGCCTTAAGGGATATGCTTATAGTCCTGCTGCTAGCCTTATGAGCACTGCTTGCGGGTCTTGTAGAGATATACAGGACCTGGGAGAAAAACAGAATAAGTCCAGCAACAGGACCCGAGAGAATTACCCCAAAGGCTAGCAACCGGTTTAGGGCTGGATTGGGTCCTTGGTTCCCTTTAGCAGATGCTGAAACAGAGGGTCGGTGACCCTCAATAAATTCAGGTTGCTGTGAAAGAAAATTTGTTTGAGGGGTGGAGTAAAGATCAAGCGAAGCATCCGGTCAATGCCCCGGTTATCCAGACGATGCCAAAATTTTTGGAACCGGGTATGCCTCAGCAGTAAATGAGAATATGGGCCCATGTTTTTTTCATAGTCGGCATTACCGGCAATACTTCGGGCGGCCTGGATTCCGCTGATGATGGAGGTGAAAACTCCCGAACCGAACCAACTGCTGACAAAGCCTCCGCTGTTCCCGGTGAAAAATGTATTGCCCACCCGGTGGGTGTGAAGCAAACCGGTTTCATAATCCACATCCCATAATTCCACCAGTTCTCCCCGGATATTTTCTTCTTTTAAAAATTTTTGCCAAAGAGAGTTCAACTGCGCCGGCTGGATATTGGGAACGATTAAAACAAGAGAAGCCTTTTGGGAACTCATGGGAGCCAGATAAGCCAGGCCTCCTTTGCAGTAATCCGTGTTAACCCACACACCGGCCCGGAAGGGATTAAATTTACCCAGAATGGTAGCTCCCCGGACCCAGCCCTGAAAAGCACTTTGCCAAATATGAAGCTTTTTGGCCCAACGGTTGGTCCCGTCCGCCACCACCAGATAATTAAAATCCTTTAGGAGTTCTTCCGGCTTGACATAATTTTGAAACCGGACAGGAGTCTTTAGCATCCCGGACAGTTGAGACTCAATGGTCTGCTGCCCTTGACCCCGCAATAAAATATGACCTAGCCGGCCCTTAATGGCATACTTAGCGTTGGGTCCTTTTATCATAAGGCTTTTCAAGGGAGCCAGAGTTTTCAGTGCCAATTGGTATTCCTGTTTTAATTTTTCCGCCGGGTCCCCCATGGGAGGAACCATAAAATTTAATAACAAGGGTGCAAAGGTAAAGGGGCTTCCCACCTGGTGTTTTTGTTCGAAAATAACCGGCCTGATTCCCTTTCGTTCCAGTTCAACGGCACAGGAAAGACCGGCAATTCCTGCTCCGATAATGGCGACACCGTCCATCTTTTACCTCCTTTCCCTGGTATGGAATCCATCATTGATATTTTCCTTCGGGATAAAAATAATATGCCTATGAAATAATGATCTTAGGATCTGATATTTTAAAAAGGAATCAGGAGGTGATCGGTTGCCTAAATTAACGCAAAAGGATATTCTAAACAATATTCTTAAAAGGGCCTTTGATCAGGAGGTTCAGCAGAAGGCGAAATATGCTTTTTTGGCCGGTACCGTAAAGGATAAAAGACTGATCAAAATATTTAAAGTATTTGAGCATACAGCCCAGAGCCATATAGCCGAACTGCAGCAGGAAATGTACAATTTAGATATTAAATAGGAGGCGGTTATGGATAGCCTGGAATTCCTTCAGGATGCCCTGCGGGATAAAATTAGCAGCCAGAAGTTTTACAACGACGCTGCCATTGAAATTCGTAATCCTTCAGCCCTGCAATTAATGCTTAAACTGAGAGACGAGGAAATGAGGCATATTGAAATTTTGCAGAAAGAAATGGAGGCCATTAAAAATAAACCCTTTACGGTAACCAGAATATTAGCCAAATTAAAGAGCTAGATTTTAGCTCTTTTTCTTAGCCGCCGTTCCAGGGGTTCCTGAACTTTCACACGGGTTGACAGCCAGGAAATGATCATTAAACCAAAAAGGTCCAGGACATAACTATTCGAGAAATTCCAATTTTTATGATGAAAGTTTCCCACTTTCATCATAAGATATTCCATAAAAAGAAACAGGCCGGCGATAACAAAAACATAAACCAGTTGCTCCCAATGCCTACGGGGATAGAAACGCATATAAATTAGGCCCAAGGCTGCCACTGTCCCTAAATAAATCACAGGAACCCCGTTTAGCAGAAAAGCCTGCGTAAAGCGGTAGGCGCCCAGTTCCGTTCCTGTCATGTCCACCATATAGACCACCAGGGCCGAGATCAGAGCAGCGGGCCAGTATTCTTTGATCCCCTGGAAGCGGAGCAGGAGCAAAACCGCAAGCCAGCTTGCCAGGACAAACATTACCCAATAAGTCATTACTGCCTCCTATCCAGACGGGATACCAACAGAAACCAAAGGGAGGTAGCCAGCCCCAGGATCGAGGAAAGTAAGGTGAAAAGCCATAGACTCATCATTTTTCTCCCTTCTAAACCTCCCTACTATTCCCCCGGGCCCATCATCTTATGCATGTTACGGGAAGCAAATTACGGACAGGATAAATCGGGGGATACTTTACCATTCCCGGTTATCTTTTGTAACATTTAAAGCTATTCACCGTACTATATAATAGGTTGATTTTCCCATAAGGATGGAAAGGGGTTGTGCTGGTGGCAGGTGATCGTATGTTCGGTTCCGGTTCTGGTGGAATGACTTTGTTTTTGATTTTCATTCTCCTATACCTAGGTCAGAAGGGGAGTTTACAAGGGCACCAGTATTCGGAAAACAATGGATCGTCGAAGGATGTGAAGCCAGCAGCCGAGAAAAAATATGCTGTTGGTTTAGCGGATGGTGAAGTGGCGGAATACCCGTGGAACAACACTGATCAGATGGAGCAGGGCTATGCAGGCGAAATGGAAGGGCAGGAAATGGAGTTTGACTCACCTTATGATATAGGGGACCAGGGGGATGTTGTTCAGCCACAGGTAGAAATGGATTCCGATGAAGAGTTGGTTCAGGAAACAGGGAATGAATGGATGGGAGGATTCGGTAGTTGGGAGCCTCCTGTAGAAAAATCTCCTGCTGAAGGGTTCCCCTTCCAGGGCGGCTATACGATTTTGCCCATTGATGAAAGTAAAGTTAGCAACGATCCCGTTGAAAACGAGGAGAGTATCGAGGACGAGGAAAAGGGACATCCGGATGAGCCGATTCTTGGCGGTCAAAACAAGTTGTTTTTATATCCTTCAGTAAAGAACGTAGAACGGGAAAAGGGAGATTCAGCGGGACCGAAGGTCTCAATAAAATTTCAAAAATAACAAGAAAAGGTGTTGGCGCCATGTCAACACCTTTCCTGTTAGTCTGGAAGCGGAACGTCAGGTTTAATCCAAATCATGAACCGCCGCGCCGGGGCCATCGGTTTCCTGGATCATTAACTGATTCAGTTTTTCCAAGCCGGTTAAAAGTCCTTGAATGTCTCTTTCCTGCATATTTGCCAGAAGACCGGCCAGATAGTTGGTGCGCATTAGGGAAAGGGTATGGCCGAATTCCATCACCTGAGGTAAGAGGTCGATGTGAACCACCCTGCGATCATTTTCGTTACGCCTGCGCACCACTTTGCCCTGCTTCTCCAACCGGTCCACGATGCCTGAGACCGTGCTTTTGGCCAGACCCAATCGTATGCTTAAATCCCCAAGGGTTATGCCCGGGTTTTGAAATAATTCCTGCATTAAATGAAGTTGGGGAACCGTAAAACCACAGCCATTGGTTTGAGACAGCATATATTGACGAAATTTTCGATTCAGCGTACGGATCAAATCCTTCAGTTGTTCGGCTTGTTGGACGAGCGGTTCTTCCATAAAAAGCACCTCGCTTACCAAGAATTATAAATCATTAGTGTATTAAGAATATCATTATTTTATCGGAGAGTAAATAATAATAGTTTCAAGATAGATACTATTCAGAAATTTTTGTCTGTTTAACCGGGGTTGTTTTCTAATTTTCATAATGGTAAGATGAACGCGAAAAACAATGCAAAAGGGAGATTACCATGCGCTATAACACCATCTTTGATATTATTGGTCCGATTATGGTGGGCCCATCCAGTTCTCATACGGCGGGTGCGGCCCGCATAGGAAAAACTGCCAGGGGGATCTTTGGCCGGCAACCCACCCGGGCGGAAATCACGCTATATGGTTCCTTTGCTCAAACCTATCGCGGGCACGGGACGGATATTGCCATCGTGGGTGGTATACTGAACTTGTCTCCTGACGATCAGGGTATTGTTCATTCCTTGAATATGGTTCGGGAAAAAGGGGTAAAGGTAGAACTGAAGATTGTTGAGGAGGCACTGGACCACCCCAATACAGCCAGGATTAAACTTAGCGACGAGCGGGGAACCCTTGAGATCATGGGTGTTTCTCTGGGGGGTGGTAAAATATCCATTACCGAGATGAATGGATTTAAAATTTCTTTAAGCGGTGAGAGTCCCACCCTGCTGGTTTTTCATCAGGACCGTTACGGGGTCATTGCCCAGGTAGCCCAGGTATTGGCCCGCAACGAAATCAATATCGGCCATATGGAGGTAGCAAGACGCTCTAAAGGGGATGAGGCCTTAATGGTCATTGAAACCGATCAGGAATTAACGGCGGAGCATATTGAGGACGTTGAAAAAATATCTCACGTATACAAAGTGGCCATTCTCAGACCTTAATATTTGGAGGGACAGACATTGAAGTATCATTCGGTAGCCGAGTTTGTGCAGTTGGCAGAAGAACAGGGAATCACCCTGGGAGAGGTGGCCCTGGAACAAGAGGTCCTTTCCTCCGGGCGTTCCAGGGAAGACGTTTACGCCATCATGGAAAAGAGTCTTAGCGTGATGGAACAGGCTGTGGAAAGGGGTATGAAGGAAGCGGTCTATTCCAGAAGCGGCTTAACCGGCGGAGATGCCCAACGGTTGAAACAATATGCCGACAGAGGTAAAAGTTTGTCCCAGGGGGCCATTTTGGATGCGGTAAATTTTGCTTTGGCCACCTCTGAAGTAAATGCCTCCATGGGGCTGGTGGTAGCCACGCCCACGGCAGGTTCCAGCGGCGTATTGCCCGGATGCCTGCTGGCCACCGGTAAAAAGCTGGGCAGTTCCAGGGAAAAATTGGTGTACGCTTTGTTTAACGCCGGCGGCATCGGCTTTGTGATTGCCAATAATGCCACCATATCGGGAGCCGCCGGAGGCTGCCAGGCGGAAGTTGGCGCTGCTTCGGCCATGGCTGCTTCAGCCATGGTGGAACTGGCCGGAGGGACTCCGGCCCAGTGTGCCCACGGAGCGGCCATGGCCCTTAAAAACCTGCTGGGTTTGGTTTGTGATCCGGTGGCCGGATTGGTGGAGGTGCCCTGTGTAAAAAGAAACTCCATGGGCGCCGCGGTGGCGGTGGTAGCTGCGGATATGGCTCTGGCGGGTATTACCAGTGTGATACCCTGTGATGAGGTCATTGAGGCCATGTATAAAATTGGCACCCTGTTGCCTTCCTGTTTACGGGAAACTTCTTTGGCTGGACTGGCTACAACGCCAACCGGCAAAGCTTTGGATCAGAAAATTAATTCCGGTCATAAAGACTGAAGGGGCTGATGCAAAAAGAACCTGGAAAGGTTCTTTTTGCGCGGGCCCTTCTTTTTGAAAAATAATAGAACACGGATTTTGCGGATTTCCACTGATTCTCACGGATTTTTTAATCTTAATTTAAAATCCGCGAGTATCTGTATCATTCGTTCACTCCGTGTTCTATTCTTATTGGCGGTTGTTCGTTAGGTATCTGTCTGTTCTTTGGCCTGCTTATAAAAAATAGTTTTGTCGTCACTCCCTTCTTTATTCTTTGGGCAGACATAAATTGTTAGGTGCAATATGAAAAGCAAAGCTGTGGACTGCTCTTAGCTGACCGCCACCGGAAGGTCTTCCAGGCCCGCCCGGATAATGGCTTCGATAACTCTGGATACCGGCAGACCGCTTTGCTGGGATAACTTCTTTATTTGGGTAATGGTTTGCTTATTGCTGACAATGTTAATTTCCTGGAAGTTAGAGAGATGAAGCACCTGCTCTTGGGAGATTTTTTCCATATGCTTTTCAATATTTTTATTCAATGTACACGCCTCCAATTTCTAGTGATGATAAAACATTCCCCGTACAGCCGGGGGATCCCTTTGGAGAATTGCTGTTGTAATGTCGATATGAGAAAACCATTCGACAGTTAACTCCCGGAGAAAAAAGGCAAAGAAAGAATAAAATGGTTTTTATTTTGGCAAACTGATTTTATGGAAGAAATTGTTTACCTAAATATGGTTAAAATGGAATGTAATCACTGGTGGTATAAGGGCAGACGTGAAATAATTTCCAAATTATTAAATTTATACCTTTCTCCTGACATGAAAATATTGGACGCCGGCTGTGGAGCTGGTGGAAACATGGTTTTTTTGGAGAAATATGGTTCTGTGATGGGTATCGACATATCGCCAGAAATGGTAGAACATTGTAAGAAAATTGGGTTGATGGCTCGCCGGGAGTCGGTCACCAGGCTTTCCTTTGAGGATCAAAGCTTTGATTTAGTGTTGTGTTTGGATGTTTTGGAACATCTGGAGAATGACCAAAAGGCTCTGGAAGAACTAAAAAGAGTGCTTCGGCCCGGGGGGCTGCTGCTGATCACGGTGCCCTCATTTTCCTGGCTTTGGGGCAGACATGACGAATTAAACCAACATTATAGAAGATACGATTCCGGTGAACTACAGCAGATTTTGCAGTCCGCCGGCTTTCAGGTGGAAAGAAGCACTTATTTTAATTTTTTTCTTTTGCCGCCGGTATGGTTGGTCCGAAAACTGGGTAGAATGCTCCCGGCATTCGGGGGAAAAACAGATTTTCAGTTTGGTTGCGGAAGGTTAAATCTCTTTTTTTATGCTGTGATGAAGCTGGAAGCGGTATTAATGGATTATGTGAACCTGCCCATTGGGGTTTCCCAATTGATATTGGCCAGAAAAAAAGAAAGTTCTCCATAAAAATAAATCGGCTTCCTCGGGAATAGCCCGGGGATTTTTTTTGCATCCTTAAATATAGAGGAGAGGATGGCATTGACTTATAAATATTATCCTGTTTATGTCTGGCAATGTACGGTCTGCGGACAAAAATTTCACGGCAAAAACCCGCCTTTCCATTGCCCAAATTGTTCTAGCGAGACCAACCGGCACATTCTGGTACCGCCGGAGAATTCCCCGGCGGCTACTCCCGACGGGCAAAATTCCATTGGCCTGCCCGGGTTAAATAATCTTTTATATTTAGTGGGATCCGTTCAGGACGGCAGAGCCAATGCCATGTGCTGCAGCAGTGTAACCCAGGTGACTTATGGGCCTGCCCGGGTTGCGGTGGCAGTAAATAAAAATAATTTTACTCACGATTATATCAAGGTCAGCGGGGTTTTATCCATTTCATTATTAAACAAAAACCAAGGAGCCATGGCCCATCACTTTGGGAGAAATTCCGGCCGGCAGATCAATAAGTTTGAAGCCTATTCCCAAAGGTCCGGAAAAACCGGGAGCCCCATCATTGAAGGCTGCCTGGGTTATTTTGATTGCCGGGTAAATCATACCCTTACGACAGATCTGGATAGTCATACCCTGTTTATCGCGGAAATAGTGGATGCAGATATAAAATTTGAGGGTTCTCCTCTAACCTATTGGGAATATCTAAAACACCTGTCCAATTATTCGTCACCGACGTAATTTTCATTATAAATTGAGAAAAAATTCTCTTGCTCCTGTTCGGGGTTTCGATTACAATTGATGGTAATAAGGGCAAGAACGTGCATTTGTCCTTGAAAAAGGAGGTTTGACAAAATGTTCGTTAAAGATGTTATGATTACTTCCCCCGTTACCATTCCCAAGAGCACGCCAATTTTGGAAGCATTGGAAAAAATGAAAAGACTTAAAATTCGTCAACTTCCTGTAACGGATAAGGGTCATCTGGTAGGCTTGGTTACGGAACGAGAACTGCTGACCGTTACCCCTTCCCCGGCCACCACCCTTAGCGTTTTTGAAATGAATTATCTTCTATCTAAAATGGTTGTAAGTGAAGTGATGGTGAAGGACCCCATTACCGTCTCACCTGAAACCACCATTGAAGAAGCGGCACTCATTATGAGGGAGAATAAAGCAAACTGCCTGCTGGTTATGGAAGCAGAGGAACTGGCCGGCATTATCACTCAAACAGATATTTTTGACGCCTTTATTGAATTCTTTGGCCTAAGAAAAGCAGGCACCCGGCTGGTGCTGCAGACTCACGACCGGGTAGGGGCTCTGGCGGAGCTAACGGATATTATCCGGGATATGAACATCAATATCCGCGGCTTTGTGGTTCACAGAAAGGATCATGATACCCTTCATATTGTTGTGAGGGTCAATACCGTGGAGCCTGATCAATTGGTAAAAGAATTGGAAGCAAGAGGAATTCCGGTTCTTTCCGTAAGCTAACTCTAAAACCAAACCCCGCCCAACGGGTCTGTGTCCCGGGGCGGGGTTTCATTTTTATTCCGGTTTATAAATAACCCCGGCATGAATCTCTTTAATGGAATTACAGCCGGTGAGAATCATGGCCTGCTTTAATTCCGCAGCCATTTTTTCCAGTAAACCTTTAACTCCCTCAGCACCTCCGCCAAAGGCGCCTACCACCAGGGGTCTGCCCACCAGAACCCCATCGGCACCCAGAGCCAGAAGCTTCAGCACGTCGGTGCCGCTTCGCACTCCACCGTCGGCCAGAACGGCAATTTTACCTTTTACCGCGGCGGCGATGGCAGGCAGTACCTCTGCGGCGCCGGGAGTGCTATCCAATATCCGGCCTCCGTGATTGGAGACCACAATGGCACTGGCTCCGGCAGCCACCGCTGCTTCCGCTTCGTCCACCGTCATGATGCCTTTGAGGATAAAGGGGAGTTTTGTTGAATGAATGATTTCTTTCAACTCATCCAGGGTTTTGGGGCCTACGGGCTGACCTTTAAGGGCCATGGTGACCAGGCCGGCCCCGTCAATATCCACACCCACTGCCTTTACTCCGGTGGCTTCCGCCCGGTGGATGAGCTCTTTAATCACTTCCTGGTCCCGGGGTTTAATAATGGGAATGCCGTGCCCCTGTTCCGCGGCAATGGCTTCCAGGCCGGAAGCATACATGGCCGGGTCGGCGCCGTCGCCGGTCCAACCCAGTGTGCCGGCCTGCTTGCTGCCGGAAACGATCATACCAATGAAATCCCGCTCGCTGATGGCACCGCCCATGTTATAAGGAGTACCGGTCATGGGAGCGGCCATAATGGGGCTGGCTAACGGAACGCCAAATAGTTCGGTCTCAATGCTGGGATTTTTAGCCCCGTGAAGGGTACGCATATTTAATTGATAAGCTTCCAAAGCCTTTAAATTGTTACGGAAACCAATTCCGCTGCCGGTTCCACCCATGCCGGGAACCTCGCCGGAACAGGCACGACCGTCACAAACAGGGCACACCCGACAGTAACCCTTGAGTTGTTCCTTGGCCTGTGCTCGAATCACTTTTAAATCCATAATAAAACCACTCCTAAGTAAAATAATTTATAAATTTTCGGTTCTTAGGGGTAGGAATCCTGCTAAAGAACAATTTGTTGGCCTGATTTTCCAGAATCAGGGGAGCCAGTCTGCGTCCTGCCAGAATTGCGGGTTGATGCTGCTTACCAATTGGGGTTTCTGAATTTCCTCTATCATTTCGGGTTTGGTGGTAAGGTATAACTGGCGGGTTGCAGCTTGCCAATTTACCTCCACCGGAAAGAAGGTTTCCATGGTGGATTGGGTAACATAACTAATACCATCCATAATCAAGGGTGGATCTGCCAGTTCAATGGGCTGATCGTTGATGAGCAGAGTCTTGCTGTCAGGATTGAAGCATATTTGGGCAGCCGGTGTGCTGATGTCGATGCTGTTGGCCTGGCTGTTCCAATTAATTTGATAACTCATCAAACTGCATAATTGTTTTAGAGGAATAAAAGGTTTGTCTTGGTGAGAAAAGGTCCTAAATTCCGGGGGCAGTTCTTGGTTATTAAAATATACCTTTACCGGTGTATTGTCAACGAGATACTGTTCAAAACCTACATCCTGCCAGACAATTGAAACCGGGGTTCCCACTGTAACCTGATCAAAGAGCCACAGGATGTCTTCGTTTCTTAACCGAATACAGCCATCGGAGGCATAGGTTCCGATGGATGCGGGATTACTGTTACCATGAATTCCATAAGCCCCGCCCGGAGCGCTGAGACCAAGCCAGCGGGGACCGAGGGGGTTCCAAGGACTGCCGCCGGGAATGTTCTTTTTATAATAGGGCGGATTCACTTGTTTGTTGACCACTTGAAAGTTTCCTTCCGGAGTGAAGCTTCTCTGACGTCCGGTGGCTATTGGGAATACTTTTGTCAGCATATCGTTTTGGTAAAAACCCAATTGATTGTTTTTTTTGTTAATGATAATTTTTCTTTCTTCAGCAAAGGCATTCCCGGGATAAAACAAGAAGGACATAGCGAAACAAAGGGCTATGGTCCACAGTGGGAAAATATTCTTTTTAAAGAGCGTAAAAGATCCCTCCCTAATAATAGACTTTTATTAATGACTATTAGCCGGGAAGTGGACCTATGACGGAAATATGCAAGAGTGTTCTTCCAGTTGCCAAAAAAGGAATTGTCGAATATAATCCTGGCAGAAATGAATTTAAGGGGCGTTTTATTTGCACGAGATTGCAGTGGTTTTGGATGAGCAGGCGGTGATTGTGGGAGTTAAACTGGCCGGGGAGGAAGACGGACAGTTAACCGAATCTCTGGAGGAACTGGTGAGTCTGGTGGACACGGCCGGGGCGACGGTGTCGGGCCGGTTTGTTCAAAATCGCCAGCGGCCGGATACAGCCACCTTTATCGGAAGGGGCAAAGTAGAGGAACTGGCAGACTACTGCCAGGAAGTAGGGGCGAATCTGATTATCTTCGACCGTGAACTTTCCCCGGCTCAGGCCAGAAATCTGGAAGAAAGAATTGGACATAAGGTGATTGACCGCACTCAGCTAATTCTGGATATTTTTGCCCGGCGGGCCCAAACCAAGGAAGGGAAGCTGCAGGTTGAACTGGCTCAGCTTAAGTATCTGCTGCCACGCCTTACAGGACAGGGAAACCAGTTATCCAGACTGGGCGGAGGAATCGGAACCCGAGGCCCCGGTGAAACCAAGCTGGAAACAGACCGGCGGAGAATCCGCAAACGCATTTCCGACCTGGAACAGGAGTTAAAAGAGGTGCAGCGGCACAGGGCCTTGTTAAGACAGGATCGGAAAGTGGAACCCTTGCCTCTGGTTAGTTTGGTGGGGTACACCAATGCCGGCAAAAGCACCCTGCTGCGCACCCTGACCGGGGCGGAGGTTCTGGTGGAAGACAAACTTTTTGCCACCCTGGATCCGACAACCAGACGGGTGGTGCTTCCGAATAACGATATCATCTTGTTAACGGATACCGTGGGCTTTATTCAAAACCTGCCTCATCATCTGGTGGCTGCCTTCCGGGCCACTCTGGAGGAAGTTCAGGAAGCGGATCTGCTGCTGCATGTGGTGGATGTTTCTCACCCCTATTGTGAAGAACAGATTCGTGCGGTGGATGGGGTTTTGGAATCCCTGAAGGCAAGCCATAAACCGGTGATCATGGTTTATAATAAGATGGATCTGGTAAAGGATTCCCGGTCCCTGCCTATCACCGGCCATCCGGCTGTGGCTATATCCGCTCTTTCCGGGCAGGATATTCAACAGCTTTTAGCAAAGATCACCGAGGTATTAAAGGAAAGATACTCCATTATTGAATTGACGCTTCCCTATGCCAAAACAAGCCTGATTTCATTGCTGCATGAAAAAGGAAAGGTCTTGACGGAAGAGTATGGCGAAACAGGCATTCACATCAAAGTGGAGATTAGTACCGTTTGGGCGGACCGGGTGATGAGTCAATTATAAAGTTTTTTGTATTCAGTATTATATTTATTAACTTTTATGCCCGAAGCAGCTTGACCCTTGTCGAATGTTATGGTAATATTAAAAACGTTCGCGGTAGTTGTTAAGAAGTTGGTAATAAAACAAAAAAATAACTATTGCAAAGTGATTTTGGCTGTGGTAAGATAACAAATGTCGCCGCTGAGCGGTGAACAAAAGGACAAGCCAAAAAAGCTAATAAGAGACCTTTCAGATGCGAGCGTGACAAGTCAAGCGAAGCAGATCAAAGGTCGAAGCTGGTCTTTGAAAACTAAACAGAACGATGATGGATGAAAAGATGGGAAGCCAAAGTCGGGTGAGAACCCGAGACTAGGCGGACCAAAAAACAATCCTCGTCAAAGCGTGAAAACGCTAGCGAGTAATTCAGAACACAAGAGCAAATCAACTCTTGAAAATATTTTAGGATATTTTATGGAGAGTTTGATCCTGGCTCAGGACGAACGCTGGCGGCGTGCTTAACACATGCAAGTCGAACGGAGTTTAAAATGAAACCTAGTGATTTTTAAACTTAGTGGCGGACGGGTGAGTAACGCGTGGATAACCTGCCGGATAGACCGGGATAACAGTTGGAAACGACTGCTAATACCGGATACGCTCCTAGGAACGCATGTTCTAAGGAGGAAAGATTTATCGCTAACCGATGGATCCGCGTCCCATTAGCTAGTTGGAGGTGTAACGGACCCCCAAGGCGACGATGGGTAGCCGGCCTGAGAGGGCGAACGGCCACACTGGGACTGAGACACGGCCCAGACTCCTACGGGAGGCAGCAGTGGGGAATCTTCCGCAATGGGCGAAAGCCTGACGGAGCAACGCCGCGTGAGGGAAGAAGGCTTTCGGGTTGTAAACCTCTGTCTTAAGGGAAGAACAAAATGACGGTACCTTGAGAGGAAGCCCCGGCTAACTACGTGCCAGCAGCCGCGGTAAAACGTAGGGGGCGAGCGTTGTCCGGAATTACTGGGCGTAAAGGGCGCGTAGGTGGTGCATTAAGTTAGAGGTGAAAGTGCGGGGCTTAACCCCGTGAGGCCTCTGATACTGGTGGACTTGAGTGCAGGAGAGGGGAGCAGAATTCCCAGTGTAGCGGTGAAATGCGTAGATATTGGGAGGAATACCAGTGGCGAAGGCGGCTCTCTGGACTGTAACTGACACTGAGGCGCGAAAGCGTGGGGAGCGAACAGGATTAGATACCCTGGTAGTCCACGCCGTAAACGATGAGTGCTAGGTGTTGGGGGTATCGACCCCCCCAGTGCCGTAGTTAACACAATAAGCACTCCGCCTGGGGAGTACGGTCGCAAGACTGAAACTCAAAGGAATTGACGGGGGCCCGCACAAGCGGTGGAGTATGTGGTTTAATTCGACGCAACGCGAAGAACCTTACCAGGGCTTGACATCCTCTGAAAAGTATAGAGATATACTCCTTGCCCTTCGGGGTAACAGAGAGACAGGTGGTGCATGGTTGTCGTCAGCTCGTGTCGTGAGATGTTGGGTTAAGTCCCGCAACGAGCGCAACCCCTAACATTCGTTGCCAGCGAGTAGAGTCGGGAACTCGAATGTGACTGCCGTTGACAAAACGGAGGAAGGTGGGGATGACGTCAAATCATCATGCCCCTTATGTCCTGGGCTACACACGTACTACAATGGCCGGTACAGACGGAAGCGAAGCTGTGAAGTGAAGCAAATCTGAGAAAGCCGGTCCCAGTTCGGATTGTAGTCTGCAACTCGACTACATGAAGTCGGAATCGCTAGTAATCGCAGGTCAGCATACTGCGGTGAATACGTTCCCGGGCCTTGTACACACCGCCCGTCACACCACGAAAGCTGACAACACCCGAAGCCGGTGACTTAACCGCAAGGAGAGAGCCGTCGAAGGTGGGGTTGGTGATTGGGGTGAAGTCGTAACAAGGTAGCCGTATCGGAAGGTGCGGCTGGATCACCTCCTTTCTAAGGAGAACGAAAGCGGCTTGGGAGAAGCGAGCCAAGCAAGGAAGCTGCGAGGGAGTGCGCGGAGCGTATAGGAATACGTGAGCACACGAGCGAAGCAGCTGACGAAGCAGGGCGAAGCTTATCGCGAGACGCGCGTACTCTGGTCGATCGTTCATCATCGAGCTGTTTAGTTTTGAGAGACCTGAAATCAACCAGGAAATACCGGTTGATTTTAAGTCACTCAGCAGGTAAAATCATAAATCCAGGCCTTTCAGAAGCGAAAGCAGATCAAAGGCCGACCGTTCCTTGAAAACTAAACAGCGAAAGAAGTAAAGCGTCGTAGAAACAATTTTGCAGGTTATGAAAGTAACCGAGCGAAGGAAGTAGGTCAAGAAAGAAAGGGCATACGGTGGATGCCTAGGCGCTAAGGGCCGAAGAAGGGCGCGGTAAGCTGCGAAAAGCCACGGGAAGCCGCAAGCAGGCGTTGATCCGTGGATACCCGAATGGGGCAACCCGGCGGAGCAAACCTCCGTCACCCTGTGCTGAATCCATAGGCACAGAGGAGGGCACCCGGGGAACTGAAACATCTAAGTACCCGGAGGAAAAGAAAGAAACATCGAACCCCCAAGTAGCGGCGAGCGAACAGGGGCGAGCCTAAACCAGTGAACTTCGGTTCACTGGGGTTGAGGGATCCTCATCAAGTGATTGCTAGTCCTAGTTGAAGCTGCCTGGAAAGGCAGGGCACAGAAGGTAAAACCCCTGTAGACGAAAGGACGAAAATTGCAGAGGACATCCCAAGTACCGCAGGACACGAGAAACCCTGTGGGAATCCGGGGGGACCACCCCCCAAGGCTAAATACCCTAAGCGACCGATAGTGAACCAGTACCGTGAGGGAAAGGTGAAAAGCACCCCGGGAGGGGAGTGAAAAAGAACCTGAAACCGTATGCCTACAAACTGTCGGAGCACGTTAAAAGTGTGACGGCGTACTTTTTGTAGAACGGACCGGCGAGTTACATCCAACGTGCAGGTTAAGGCAGGAAAGCCGGAGCCGAAGCGAAAGCGAGTCTTAAAAGGGCGAAAGTACGTTGGAGTAGACCCGAAACCTGGTGATCTACCCATGTCCAGAGTGAAGCTTTAGTAAAATAAAGTGGAGGCTCGAACCGACCTTCGTTGAAAAGGAGGCGGATGAGATGTGGGTAGGGGTGAAATGCCAATCGAACCAGGAGATAGCTGGTTCTCCCCGAAATAGCTTTAGGGCTAGCCTCGGAGGATGGATTGCGGAGGTAGAGCACTGAATGGGCTAGGGGCCTTCACGGGTTACCGAACCCAATCAAACTCCGAATGCCGCAATAACTAAGACTCCGGGAGTCAGACTGCGGGTGCTAAGATTCGTAGTCAAAAGGGAAACAGCCCAGACCAACAGCTAAGGTCCCCAAGACAGGCTAAGTGGAAAAGGATGTGGGGTTGCACAGACAACCAGGATGTTGGCTTAGAAGCAGCCACCATTGAAAGAGTGCGTAATAGCTCACTGGTCAAGTGGCCCTGCGCCGAAAATGAAACGGGGCTAAGCCTGGCACCGAAGCTTTGGATTGTCGAAAGACAGTGGTAGGGGAGCGTTCTTATCGAGTGGAAGCAGTACCGTAAGGAGCTGTGGATTGATAAGAAGTGAGAATGCCGGTATGAGTAAGCGAAAAGGCAGGTGAGAATCCTGCCCGCCGAAAACCTAAGGATTTCTGGGGAAGGTTCGTCCGCCCAGAGTAAGTCGGGACCTAAGCCGAGGCCGCAAGGCGTAGGCGATGGACAATCGGTTGAGAATCCGATACCACCTAAGACCGTTTGAGGATGGAGTGACGCAGGAGGGTACGTTGAGCCGGCGGCTGGAAAAGCCGGTCCAAGCTTGTAGGGTGTAAGATAGGCAAATCCGTCTTACGGAAAGCCCGAGGAGTGAAGGGGAGCGAAAACAAGTAGCGAAGCAGCGGATCCCAAACTGCCAAGAAAAGCTTCTAACGAGGTTTGTAGGTGCCCGTACCGTAAACCGACACAGGTAGGTGGGGTGAAAATCCTAAGGCGCGCGAGAGAACCCTCGTTAAGGAACTCGGCAAAATGACCCCGTAACTTCGGGAAAAGGGGTGCCTCGATATCGTGAAAAATGCACATTTGGAGCGAGAAGAGGCCGCAGAGAAAAGGCCCAAGCGACTGTTTACCAAAAACACAGGTCCCTGCTAAAGCGAAAGCTGACGTATAGGGGCTGACGCCTGCCCGGTGCTGGAAGGTTAAGGGGAAGAGTTAGACGCAAGTCGAAGCTGAGAACTGAAGCCCCAGTAAACGGCGGCCGTAACTATAACGGTCCTAAGGTAGCGAAATTCCTTGTCAGGTAAGTTCTGACCCGCACGAAAGGCGTAACGATTTGGGCACTGTCTCAACGAGGGGCTCGGTGAAATTGTAATGACGGTGAAGATGCCGTCTACCTGCGACAGGACAGAAAGACCCCGTGGAGCTTTACTGTAGCTTGACATTGGGTTTTGGTATTTGATGTACAGGATAGGTGGGAGACTGAGAAGTATGTACGCTAGTATGTATGGAGTCGCCGTTGGGATACCACCCTTTAGATATTGAAATTCTAACTTGATACCATGAAGCTGGTAAAAGGACCGTGTCAGGTGGGCAGTTTGACTGGGGCGGTCGCCTCCCAAAGAGTAACGGAGGCGCCCAAAGGTTCCCTCAGCGCGGAAGGAAATCGCGCGTTAGAGTGTAAAGGCAAAAGGGAGCTTGACAGCGAGACCTACAAGTCGAGCTGGTACGAAAGTAGGGCTTAGTGATCCGGCGGTGCCGAGTGGAAGGGCCGTCGCTCAACGGATAAAAGCTACCCCGGGGATAACAGGCTTATCTCCCCCAAGAGTCCACATCGACGGGGAGGTTTGGCACCTCGATGTCGGCTCATCGCATCCTGGGGCTGAAGTAGGTCCCAAGGGTTGGGCTGTTCGCCCATTAAAGCGGTACGTGAGCTGGGTTCAGAACGTCGTGAGACAGTTCGGTCCCTATCCGTCGCAGGCGCAGGAAACTTGAGAAGAGCTGTCCCTAGTACGAGAGGACCGGGATGGACGGACCGCTGGTGTACCAGCTATCGTGCCAACGGTAATGCTGGGTAACTAAGTTCGGAAGGGATAAGCGCTGAAAGCATCTAAGCGCGAAGCCCGCTTCAAGATGAGGTTTCCCACTTGAAAGAGGTAAGATCCCATGAAGACGACATGGTAGATAGGCCGGGGGTGTAAGGGCAGTAATGTTTTGAGCCGACCGGTACTAATCGATCGAGGACTTGACCTAGAAACGACCTTTACGAAAAGCGCTGTTTAGTTTTCAGGGAATGAATAAGTCAATAGGTTTCTGGTGACGATACCGGAGGGGATACACCTGTTCCCATCCCGAACACAGCAGTTAAGTCCTCCAGGGCCGATGGTACTTGGGGCTCACGCCCCTGGGAGAGTAGGTCGTCGCCAGATTAATTTTAAAAAGCCTTACAGTTGTAATAACTGTAAGGCTTTTGGTTGCTTTATTACTAGCTTATGTAGAGTAGTAGATATTACAATTTAAGGGCGGATATACTTTAATCTGATTAGAGATCTCCTGCGCAGCGCATTATAGCTAAAGCCAAAGGAAGTAGTGGCGCCATTGGCATTGGACAAACTTCAATAAAAACATAACCATAATTTATATTACGAAATAAGTTAAAGTATGGAGTGAGCAAATGCTTATTGGAGTGGTAGCGGATACACATATGCCGCGAAAGGGCAAAGAACTTCCTAAAATGCTGCTGCAGGGCCTTGAAAAGGTGGACATGATCATTCATGCGGGGGATTTGACGGAACTATGGGTATTGGATCAATTATCTGAAATAGCCACAGTTAGCGCAATTGCAGGAAATATCGACCCGCCTGCTGTAGTAGAAGCATTAGGCTATAAAAAAGTTTTGGAGGTTGGGGGGCGTAAAATTGGAGTATTTCATGGTCATGGGAAAACAGGGAAAACGGTAGAAAGAGCCTTCAATGCGTTTTCTGATGTAGATTGCATTGTGTTTGGACATAGCCATATACCGTACTGTCAAAGACGTCAGGATGTATTAATGTTTAACCCTGGCTCTCCTACTGATAAAAGAAGACAGGCCATGTACTCTTACGGCTTACTTGCGGTTGGAGAAAACATCCGGGGAGAGTTGATATACTTTCTATAGACAAGTCATTAACCCCATTACCTTAGGCAGTGGGGTTTGTTATTGTTCTTTCAGCAGGGAGGTAATCTTATTGACTTGTTGTTGGATAGGACCTGCAAGATCTGAGAAGTTTATATTGGTATTATAGATTAATTGTTTTATGCCCGGGGTATCGATGGCTGCCACCAACCGGTTTAGGCCGTCATTGCTTAAAGTCTCGAAGGGTTTGCGGAAAGCCGATATGTTTTCCACGTGATCCTGTAGGGGCTTGATCAGAGCGTTATAATCTTTACCCTTGATCATTGAACGGGCTGCCAAAACACCGCTGATCAAGGCCTCCACCGCGCCTGTCCCTAATAATCTTTCCGTTAATCCGGCTGAACGCCCCGCCAGCAGGATGTTATCAATTTTGAATTGACTGGCCTTGCCTGTGGACCACATGGGGATAGAGAATTTGTAACCGAACTCAAGATCTTCCAGTCCTTCAAATTCTAAAAAGTCCTTATACAAAGTATCGATTTCATACTCGCTATCTCCGATTTGGCACATACCCACAATGGCTTGGGTTGTGTTGATCGGTCCCAGACGCGCAAACCCTCTTCCGGCATATTTTTTATTAAAATAAATGGTGGTGCCGCTGGGCTTAAAGGCTCCGTAGGCTAGGCCCCCCCTGAGATGGACCATTCCATAATCCGTCCATACACCTAGTTCCTTCGGCACTGTGTCTTTTCCGTTGGCGATGACCACATAATCATATTTTTTAGAGAGTTCTTTATAATCGGCAGGCCGGTTAAAATGCACAGGGGTTCGTCTTAAGGAGCGAAATAACTGATTTTCTATGGAATCCGTGTGCTTACCGCGTCGGATAATATAGCCTAATTTACCGGTGATGGTTGTTTCTGTTTCAGGAGCCTTCATGATTAACTCATCGCATCTGTTAATGGGTTTGATATCAATGTTATATTTTTCCCTCAAAAAGTTGCGGATATCGCCTTTATCTTTATGTAGGACATTCAGCCAATGAACGATACAATACCAGGGCCAGCCAACGGATTCATCCCGCTCAAATACGTCCGGAATGACTCCCAATCTTTCGCACTCCAGGGCGCAGGCCAACCCGCTCAGCCCTGCTCCGATGATCGCTATCTTCATATAATTTACTCCCGCTTGATTTTTCTATCTGCAGCAATTATAAATATTCCTTATATTAAAGCTTATTATGCTAAAGTTTTTAAGGAAAAGAGTTGGTATTTGACGAGTAGTTAATCAATGGGGATAAATATAAGAGAACTTTTCAGGATTCATTAAAGGGGCATTCAGAATATCTTCAGCTTCTTAAGTTATAATCTTTTATAAAAGGAAATTAACAAAAATCACATAACAGAGATCTCCCTCTAATGATTTGGCCACGGCGTACTATATTTGCAATTTTTTGATAGTATCTATTATGAATTAAGGCCTTTAAGGTTAAAATTTCATAGATTTTCAGGAGGAAAAAGGTGAGAATTAATCGTCAATTACATTTGTGGATTGGTTTGATTACCTCTGTTTTAATACTAATTGAAGCGGTCACAGGTTTACTAATGACAGAACCGTGGCTTATGGGTGTAAACAAACCGTCAATAGAACACCGGAACCAGGCGGGGCAATTAAATCCGGAGGATAGTTCAAAAATAGGGGAACCCGGGGAAGGGCAACATTTCTCACAGGGAGGTCAGGGAAACAATAACTTAATGCATGTAGTTAAAAATCTCCATGCAGGTAGAATAGGCAATACAGATGTTTCGATACTACTTGACGTAGTGGCCATCGGGATGATTATACTTACAATCACTGGAATTATATTATCGGTAAGGACTTTAAGGGCCCAGAGTAAGCAGAGGAGAAAAAAATACTGGAAATGAATAAACACGAAACCGAGGATGGTATTGGCTAATCCCGGTTCGTGTTTAGTTGACTTTTTAACATATTTATTATTCTATTCAATAATTCTTAGTAACTTAGCCGTGGCCTGAACAGGATAGGACTCCGCTACCGGACCGGTGAATGTCACTTCGACTATAGAACCTTGATGAATATCCTGGACCGGTAAATCGGCACCCTTGACACAGGTGGCAATGGCCGTATCATCCGTAATCCGAATGGTCGCTTTATCATAACGGGTATCCTCCGTTAGAACGCCCTCCACATAGATGGAGGAAATTTTATCTCCATCTTTAACAACACTCTTGACTTCTCCGCGAATGTCTATTTGCACCGTTGGTTCCGATACTTCATTTTCATTTGGCAGAGCAAGTTTTATGGTGCTCATGGTTCTATTCAGAACTGCGGCAAATTCAGCCCGGGTAATTTTGGCCTTGGGGGCAAAACCGCCTTCTCCGCGGCCTTTCATGATTCCGGTGTTATGAATAAAGGCTAAATCGGGGGTTGTCTCAATATCATTAAATTGGGGCCACATTTGTATGGTTACTACATTCAGGTTTTTCACTTCGAAACACTTGGCAATGGTCTGAGCCACTTCAATTCGGGCAACTTCTTCATCAGGTTTAAACTTCCGGTCTGGAATATCAAAAACATTAAAAAATCCAAGTTCCATAACGCTTTGACTATAATATTGGTTTTCTTCCACATCGTCAAAATAATCAGCAGGGGAAGGGGCTTTAATAAAACGAAGGTTATCGAAGTTAAAATCAAAAATCCGGTCAAGGCATACTGCCAGTTCCGCCCTAGTTAGCTTTCCTTCGGGATTAAATAAATCCGCGGCAACTCCTTGCATGATTCCATTTTTATAGGCCAATTGGATTTCTTTATCTGACCAGTGGCCGTCAACATCCTTAAAAGGTTGTGTATCGGCAAAACAAAGGCTGGGTAGCGACAGCAACAAAACCAGGATGAAAGGGAGTAGTAATTTTTTCATTTTTGTCCGCTCCTTCTTATAGACTATTTACCTATAAGACTGTAAAAGGAGAAAAAGGTAACTACTAAAAGGATAGAACACGGATTTAACGGATCATAAGGATTTTGCGCGGATTTTATATAAATTATTAAATCCGTGTGAATCCATGGAAATTCGTTAAATCCGTGTTCTATTTTTAACCGGGTGTTTGTTCGTGTAATCGGTCTGTTCTTTGGTGTTCTTTTTAAAGTAGTTTTGATTCCCTTTAACTATCCATTGGGGAAGGAATTATTCTTTTGGCTCCTTTTTATGTTCCTGGGAATCTTCCAGCCAAAAGGTACTTTCCACCGGAAAGGGTCTGATGATTTCCTGTAAATATTCCAAAGAAAGGGGAATGGTTTCCCTGGTGGCCCCGTCCGGACCTTTCATTTTTAAAATAAATTGTTTCAATCCTTTCAGTCCTTCCTCTTTTTTTCTATCATGTGCCGGGGGGAGGAAAAACATTCAATGGCATTGATCTTGACAAACGATATAATAATGATATCATATTAATATAAAAAATATATTGTGGGAGGTTAAGGCATGACTGAAAATCAAGCGTGGAAAATGAATGGTTTTCTGGCTCTATTGCTCCTTTTGGTTTTAATTGCGGTATCCATTTTCTTTTTTGTTCAAGGAATGTTCTTTTATGGCTCCGTCGCTATTTTTATAATGATCATCCTATCCAGTGGAATGCTGATTGTTCAGCCGAATCAAGCCAAAGTAATCACCTTTTTTGGCCGCTATATGGGCAGTATTCGGGAAAGCGGTATCTGGCTTACCATTCCCTTTTCCAACAATAAGAAAGTTTCTTTAAGGGTCCGCAATTTTAACAGCGCCCGGTTAAAGGTCAATGATGTAGAGGGCAATCCCATTGAAATTGCCGCGGTGATTGTATTTAAGGTTGTGGATTCCGCCAGGGCTTTGTTTGATGTGGACAATTATGAACAATTTGTAGAGATTCAAAGCGAAACCGCACTACGTCACGTAGCAACCAAATATCCCTACGATAACTTTGAAGAAACGGGTTATTCCTTGAGAGGAAATACCGAGGAGATTGCCTCCGAACTCGGCAGTGAGCTGCAGACGCGACTGGAAGGGGCCGGGGTTGAGGTTATTGAGGCCCGGCTGACTCATCTTGCTTACGCCACGGAGATTGCCAGCGCCATGCTTCAGCGCCAGCAGGCATCGGCCATCCTGGCGGCCAGGAAAAAGATTGTGGAAGGTGCCGTTGGCATGGCTCAAATGGCCATTGAAAAATTGCAGAAGGAAGGCATTGTGGAACTGGATGATGAGCGTAAAGTGACCATGATTAATAATTTAATGGTAGCCATTGTTTCCGAAAAACCTGCACAGCCAGTGATTAATGCTGGAAGCCTTTATTAGAAGGTGATGCTGGTGGCGCCCAAAAAGAGTTTTGCCCTGCGCATTGACCCCAAGCTGTACGAAATACTTGAAAAGTGGTCCGCAGATGAGTTAAGAAGTGTTAACGCTCACATGGAATTTTTATTACGGGATGCGGTCCGCAGAGCCGGACGGCTGTCAAAGGAGGAAATGAAAGCTTCCCGGGCTTCAGAAACCAATAAAGAAGGATAGAATCATCCCGGTAGAATAGAAAAGACCGGCCTGGAAGCAATTTGGCCGGTCTTTATTGTATATAGAAAGAAAAACCGCCTGCCGCAGGTGGTTCCAAGAAGCTTTAGCGATGAGTAGAAAAAACTACCTCCAATTGATAGAATAGTGCAGGTTTCGCCAGCCGCACTAAAACAAAGGAGGTAGCATCCAAAATGGATACAGAAAGATCTTTGTTAGCAGCTCCATAGCTTTTGGCATTGATTTTACCATTTTTATGAATATATAGTGTTTTAGCCATTCTTTTTGTACTACTTCAAAATTATTGGAATTATTTTTAACAATAGTTTAAATACTAATTATTTATAATAATCTCCGCATTATAACACAACTGCAACTGGCAGTTGACATATCTCTAAGTGTGGCTGGTAGCAATGCAACCACACTTTTTGTTATTATGAAATTATCAAAGGAAGGGTGTTACACAATGAATATTTCAGACAGAATTCAAAACTTAAGAAAAGCGAAAGGCATTTCCCAGGAAGAACTTGCAGGCAAGGTAGGCGTATCACGTCAGGCTGTTTCAAAATGGGAGAGCGAACAGAGCATTCCCGATTTAGACAAAGTCATTATCATGAGCGATTACTTTGGGGTTACGACTGACTATATTCTCAAAGGCATTGAGCAGTCCGAACAGACAGAGAAAAAAGCCAATGCTGGTATATTTGTCATAGTGGCTACCGTGCTTAATTTTATCGGCTTGGTCGTATCTGCCGCAGTTTGGTATGAAGAACAAGTGCCGATGGCTCTTGTGATTGGGCTGATTTTTATGGCACTTGGTTGTATGGTATTTGGCATCGGGATTCTCAATTCTTCGGAAAGTACAAAGAAAAATGCAAAATACTACTTTGGGTCAATCAATATTTGGTTGTTGTCATTTATTCCGCTTTCATTTATCTACAATGTTTTGCTTACAGGCATGATCGCACCATATCCATTAATTGTTTCCCCTATCATTGCGTTCCCCGTATTTTGGGTGATTTATATTGCAGTATGTCTGGGTGTTGACCTAGTCATTGCAAGAGCAAAGCGTAGGGTATGAGGACGATACCTCACCGTGGGAAGTGCATGGGGAGGATTTTGGGGGAGAAAAAGATAACGCCAAATAAAAAGGACTGAGCCCTGTACAATACAGAATTCAGTCCTCACAAGCTGCTTAATTAAATGTCTAACATTTGGGGTGCAGTTCACTGAGCGGGTGGTCATGATTTTGTACCCTTAAAAGGGTTTACCCAGCGGTAGGGTTATGAATATTTTCGTAGTATAGGGCTGGAAAGCATATGCAATAGAGTAGTGATAAAGGCGGTGGCAAAGGCCAGGGAGAAAGTCGGCAGGGTAAGACCTCTTACAAAGAAATCGGTCAATACCACAAGAAAAGCATTGATGATCAGGGTAAATAAACCTAGGGTAACAAGGTTAATGGGCAATGAAATCAGCAGGAGCAGGGGACGGAGAAACAGGTTTAACAGCCCAAGGAGGAAGCCTGCCCAAAAAACCCCCTCCAGCCCGGAAATAAAAATGGCAGGAAAGAGCAGCGTGGCGATGTAAATGCCAATCATATTGATAAAACATTTTATCATAAAATTTAACATGATGACCTCGGCTCATTATTTAAAGTCAATGGAGATTCGGCTGTCACCAAAGGAGACTGCCATCAGTTGCCACGGGCCTATCTGGCGTAATTCCTGCAGTATATTCATCAGGGACCTCATGATGATACTGGGTAGTTTCTGGCGGGGAAAGGCCCGGGTTCCTAGTTCAACCAAATCGTTTAGGGACCAGAGTAAATCATAAAAGACGAAAAGCGGGACCGGCAGAATAAAGCGAAAAGACCGGTGGCGAACTCCCAGTAGCATGAAATGCGTGCGTCCTTTAGTCCACATAGATTTCCACCTTGGTGGGCCCTTCCTTGGGATCGTCGGCGTCCACGTCAACCAGTTTTCCATCCACTAAGCCCTGGTCAATCAGATGCAGCAGTTCATCAAAGTCAAAGTCAGATAAATCAATCCCCTTTTTCTTCATTTCTTGATGCGCTTCTTCGGGAATGAACTTCATGCCGACCCCGGCAAATTTGGTTGCAATCTTCAGTAGTTTCAATGGAACATTGACATTTACTTTGTTGTGATGACCATTGGTGACACGAATGCGTAAAAAGCGGTTGGTGTTGGTGGAATTTTCAACGCATTGATCCTTTAAGTCTCCCAGTGCATTTAATAATTCCAGACCTTCGGCAGCAGTAAGCTTACCTTCTTGAATCATTTCTAAAATTTTAATTTTTTCATCGCTCATGAAACAGCCTCCCAATCCTTTATCTTTTCATCTTGCGCAGTTGCTGGGTTGCCTGTTCGGGGGTAATTTCCCCTTTTTCTAAGGCCCTTACAATCTCCTGGCGACTTAAGTTTTCCTGCCGGTTTTCTTCTTTATCCACTTGGTATCCCAGTGCCTGGAGAAGCCCGTCAAGGCGGTTGCGCACGGTTGGATAGGAAATTCCCAATTCTTTTTCCACATCTTTTATATTGCCACGGCATTTAAGAAAGGCTTCAAGGAATTGAAGCTGATCATTTGGCAGGCGGCAAAATTTGCATGGAGAGAATTCCCCTTCAATTTTGGTCTGGCAGTGATCGCAAGCCAGCTTGGTGATAGTCAGGCGATGGCTGCAGACGGGGCAGAGGGTTAACATTTTATGGCTAATAACGATCACCTCTCTAATATTTACGTTTATAACATAACATGGTTAAAAACAAATATCAATATAAAAATTAAAATAATTAATTTTTATATGTTATTTAATTAAATAAATTAATATTTTTATAATTTTAATACCGATAAATGGATTTTGCTTGTTTCTCTTTTACTCGTCAAAAGCCCTCCTACGGGTTATTTTACTCTACCATAGGAGGGCTTTTGCTGGGTTTCTGTGACTGTTTTGGGTTAACTTTTTAGGCTTAGAGATGCTTTTCAATAATATCCGAAAATTGTTCCAGGGAACGGGCGCCCACCACCACTTCCAGGATGCGGCCCGAGCTATCGACTATGATGGCCTGGGGTACGCCAAAAATGTGCCGAGCAAAGCTTCCGTCATCCTTCAGTTGAGGGAAGGTGGACCCTTCTTCCTTGAGGATTTCCCGGGCTTGTTTCTCCCGGGATGGATCCAGCAGCACGCCAATGACGGCAACCTTTTTACTTTTATATTTTTTGTTTAATTCCTCCAGCACCGGCAGTTCCCCGATGCAGTACCCGCAGGTAGTGGCCCAGAAGTTAATCATGGTTAGTTTATGTTGAGTAACCATGGAAGAAGCGGTAACGCTGCCCCCTGCCAGGGTGGGCAGAACAAATTCCGGCAGGGTATCCCCCTCATTTAGAGAAATCGGTCCTTTAGGAAGTGTCGGCTGACCGGGCGTTTTAGGTTCCTGGGGAGCGGAACCGCTGCCGCTGTTGGGGGACGCAGGCGCTTCAACGGCGGTGGAGTCTGCGGACACCGGATCCGGTGTGGTGGCGGGGGTTTTCACTTCTCCGGGATTTGCGGTGGGGGTTTCCGGTGCCCCCGGTGTTGCGGCCTTGCCGGGCTCCGTGATGCCAGGGGTGTTTTGTGACGATTCCGGTTGGGAAGGAGCATTATCGCAACCGGACAAACCAATGGAGAATAAGACGGCAAATATTAAAAGGGCAATTTTTTGTCTCAAACCAAGACCTCCTATCCATGAACAACTAATATTTGGTAATAGATTTTCGACATGAATAAAAGCTTTCCTTTATTAATAAATTGTTAAAAATTAGAAACCGGTGGATAGAACGAAAAATCCATAATAAAAGAAAAAATGAGCCAGCTTGATTTATTTTACGATTTCCTTACTTTTAGGGCAATTTTTTAGAAGGAAAGTTAAAACAGAGATAGAAAATAATAAGTTGGTGTTTTTTATCGTATCTTTAGGAGGACATCGTGAGTTTATATACTTTTGACGGACAAGGCTTAAAAAGGATGATTCTGGGTGGGACTCTGCTGCTGGCCCAACATAAGGCGGAGATCGATGCGCTGAATGTGTTTCCTGTTCCTGACGGGGATACGGGGAATAACATGTATTTGACACTGCTTGCGGCAGCCAAAGAAATACAGGATATGGAGTCTGTACATATTGGTGAAATTGCCGAAGCGGCGGCTCAGGCCTGCTTAATGGGAGCGAGAGGAAATTCCGGTGTCATCCTGTCGCAACTGGTCCGTGGTTTTGCCAAGGCCCTGGCAGGAAAGGAACGGGCCAATGCCCTTGAGGTGGTAAGGGCTTTGGAAGAGGGGGCCGACCTGGCCTATCAGGCGGTCATGAACCCCGTTGAAGGCACGATTTTAACGGTTATGCGCAGAAGTGCCAAGGCTGCCAGAAGCGCTATCCAGAAAAACTATGACCTGCTTAGAGTGATGATTATAACCCTTAGGGAAGCAAGGATGGCTCTGCGGGAAACGCCGCAACTGCTGCCTGTGCTTAAGGAAGCCGGGGTGGTGGATGCCGGAGGCAGGGGATATGTCGTCATTTTGGAGGGCATTTTACACGCCTTAAAACAGGCTGAAGATATCGGCTTGTTAAAGAACTTTGCGGCCTATCAGGAAAATAAAATTTCCCAGGGCAGCCGGATGTCAAAAGAAATTGATGCGGAAATACATTATACCTACTGTACCGAATTTTTAGTGAAAGGATCCGCCATTCCCCTGGAGACCCTGCGCCATGAGCTGGTTCCTTATGGAGACTGCCTGATGGTTGTGGGTTCCGGTGAGGTGGCTAAGGTCCATATCCACTCCAATCATCCCGGATTGGTGCTGGAAAGCTGTTTAAATTACGGTTCCCTGGATCAAATAGCCATCCATAACATGAAAGAACAAAACCAACAGTTTAATAATGATCCCGCCCCCGAGAAGGAAATGGGCATCATCAGTGTGGGCAGCGGTGAGGGGATTGTAGATATAATGTATAGTTTAGGAGCGGATGCGGTGGTGGTTGGGGGTCAGACCATGAATCCCAGTACCGAGGAAATCCTCCGGGCCATGCAAGGAGTAGCGGCCCGCAGCATCCTGATCCTGCCGAATAATAAAAATATTGTAATGGCGGCGGAACAGGCGGCCGCTTTAGTGAAGGACCGGGAGGTTAAAGTGATAGCCACCCGCACCATTCCTCAGGGGCTAAGCGCCCTATTATCCTTTAACGCGGAAAGAGATCTTGAGCATAATTACCGGCAGATGACCGAGGCCGCTCAGGCGGTACTGACCGGAGAGGTAACCAGGGCGGTTAGGGAAACGACATCCAGCGGCATAAAGATTCAGCAGGGCGACCTGATCGGCATTGCCGAGGGGGCCATTGTGGCGGTGGGAAATGAACCGGAGCAGGTTATTCAGGAGATGCTGGCTAAAATGCTTACGGAAGAACACTCCCTCGTCACCTTGTATTATGGTGCCGATATAGGAGAACAGGCGGAAAAGATTGTGGAGGGGTTAAGAAAGAGCTTCCCCGAGATTGAATTTGAGCTCCATTATGGGGGACAGCCCTTATACCATTTTATTCTATCTGTCGAGTAACTTGCAAAGCAGGTGAGGAAATGCCGCCAATACGGATTGTAACAGACAGTACGGCCGATTTGCCGGAGGAAATATACCAACAATATGGAATTACCAAGGTTCCCTTAAAAGTGGTATTTGGCCAGGAAATTTTTCGGGATAGCATTGATATGAATATCGAAGAGTTTTACGCCAGAATCGCCCGGGGCGAGATGTCTACAACGTCTCAGCCTGCCCCCGGCGAGTTTGCGGAGGTTTTTCAGAAGTTAACCTCCAACGGTTCTCAGGTGCTTTGTTTAACCTTATCCAGCCAGATGAGCGGGACGTATCAGTCGGCCTGTCTGGCCCAAAATATGGTTGAGGGCGATGTTGAAGTAATCGACACCCGATCGGCTACCTGGGGAATCGGCATGATGGTCATGGCTGCCGCCAGGGCTGCGGCTGAAGGAAAAACCAAGGGTGAAATTAAGGGGCTTTTACATCATTTAATTGCCAAAATGAGGTTTTTCTTTTTGGTTGACTCCTTGGACCATCTGGAGCGCGGGGGCAGAATTGGCAAGGCTCAGGCTTTTCTTGGCACTCTGCTGAATATAAAGCCCCTATTGGGTGTCAAAGATGGAACGGTTCACCCTTATGAGAAGGTAAGGGGTAAACAAAAGGGAATTGAGCGCCTGGTTCAGATTGTGGAGCAGGACACCGGGGGCGCTGAAATTGTATGCACGGTTTTGTCCGGCGGGGACCCTGCCGGACGGGAGGCTCTTTACCAGAAGATCAGCAACCGGCTTCACTGCCGGCAGACTTACCTGGGAGACATTGGCCCGGTCATCGGCAACCATGTGGGAATAGGAGCCTGCGGAATCGTTTACTATACAATATAAATGCAGGAAACAGCCTTTAAACAAGGCTGTTTGTTTTTCCGCTCTAGGATTTTATATCATGGCGAAGCGGGTATTCTTTCGTAAAGGGTGGTTTTCCAGGTGACGGATTTTATCCAGGGAATGATCCGGGCGCCTTTCTGGGCGGCCTTAAGACACCGAAATTTTCGGTTATTTTATTGCGGTCAAATGATTTCCTTAATCGGCTTTTGGATGCAGAATATGGCTTTATCCTGGGTGGTTCTGGAATTAACCAATTCCGCTTTTCTCCTAGGGCTGGTCACTTTTGTTCAGTTTGTACCGAATCTGGCCTTTTCTTTGTTTGCAGGGGTCATTGCCGACCGGGTGCCCAGAAGACCCTTGATTATTATTACACAGATGATGTTTATGCTGCTGGCCGTTATTTTAACCGCATTAAGTTTTACCGGGCTGCTCCAGTACTGGCATATTGTTTTGCTGAGCGCTCTGATGGGATTATTTCAAGCTTTGGATATTCCTGCCCGGCAGTCCTTTTTGGTACAAATGGTGGGCCGGGAGGATTTGACCAATGCCATTGCCCTTAATTCCACGATGTTTAATACGGCCCGGGTGGTGGGACCGGCCCTGGGGGGAATTGTACTGGCTTATCTCAGCGCCACCACCTGTTTCCTGTTGAATGCCGTCAGCTTCCTGTTTGTTATTCTTGGCCTGCTGGCCATGAAAGGGGTTCCCGGGAGTCCGGCGGCGGAAAGGAAAGATATGCTCGGACAAATCAAGGACGGCCTGGTTTACATCTGGAGTACGCCGGAGGTGCGGATCCCCATGGCTTTGCTGGCCTCCCTGAGTATTTCCGCCTTAAATTTTGGCGTCTTGATACCGGTTTTTGCTAAAAATGTGCTGCATCAGGGGCCGGATGGATTTGGCCTGCTGGTTTCTTCCCTGGGATTGGGTTCTCTGGCCGGAGCTTTATGTTTAATTGTTTTTGGCCGCAGAAAGCACCAGGTTAAATTTCTCTGGGGAGGGGCTGCCGGAATCATTGTTTTTCAACTGCTGCTGGGGCAGATGCAGTTGTATTGGCCGTCGGCGCTGCTCCTGGTAGGTTCCGGCTGGAGTATGGTCAGTCTCTCCGCCTCGGTCAACAGCCTGATTCAGATGCAGGTTCCGGATTGTCTGCGGGGAAGGGTGATGGGCGTTTATTCGCTGTCCTTTATCGGCTTGTCCTCCCTGGGAGGAATGTTCGCCGGGGCGGTGGCACGGTGGTTTGGTCCGTCAGCCGCTTTTACCTGCGGCGGGCTGCTGGCCCTGCTGGCGACCATGGTACTGGCCAAAGGCTGGCGTTCCCGCAAGGCAAAAGCCATTTAGAAATAAGAGGATTTTAAGCTTTTTATGGAGAAAGCTATTCTTAGGATGCTTAATGACGGAGAGGAATCTTTAAAATGGATCAAATGAAAGATTTCATGAATCATTTTCAGGAAAAGGATGAACTGGCCAATTACCTGGGCATCAACTTGGTGGAAGTAAGGCCGGGGTATGCCCGGGGGGTTATGCGGGTAAAAAAAGAACTGCTGAACGGTTTGGGCGTAACCCATGGAGGCTCCCTTTTCAGTCTGGCCGATGTGGTTTTTGCCGCGGCCAGCAATTCAACGGGGGTGCCCGCCCTTTCACTAAATGTATATATTTCTTTTTTAAAGGCCTCTGTGGAGGGGGAGGTTTTAACCGCAGTAGCCCTGGAGGAAAATACCACCCGGAAAACCGGTCTCTATCGGATGGAGATCCGGAACGAACAGAACGAGCTTGTAGCAACCGCCCAAGGCCAGGTCTATCGCCTCTCCAACCCGCGCCCATTGACAAAATTATAAACTTTCGATATATTTTAATTAGTTAAAGGGGAGTAGCCGGCTTAACGAGGTCAACAGCACGGTGTTGTACACTACACCTGGCATCGTTATGGGATATTCCAACGGTAAGACCTTTAACACAATGCTCTGGCTTAGAGTCTTGTGTTAAAGGTCTTTAATTTTTGCCGACTAAAACGATATTTAGGAGGTGAAAGGTCATACTAAAGATTAAGAATATTTTAATGAAAAATTAAGGCAGGATTATTAAAATGTATTTAGAATACAAATTTCTAAATAAAGCACATTAAAAAGGAGGGAATGAATCGGCATGAACAATCTTAAGGCCATTACTTTAATGGGTATTTTAAGTGTGATTCTGATTGTTCTGGGCGGCGCCTACGGCGGTCCCCGGGGAGCAACCATTTTTCTGTTCATTTCTTTGGCCATGAATCTATTCAGCTATTTTTATAGTGATAAAATGGCCATCGCTATGACTCGTTCCCAGCCGGTTTCCGAGCAGGAGGCCCCTGAGCTCTATGCCATTATCCGCAATCTGGCCAAACGGGCCAGACTGCCGATGCCTAAGGTGTATATTACCCCATCCCAGCAGCCCAATGCCTTTGCCACCGGACGTAATCCCCAGCATTCCGCAGTGGCTGTTACGGAAGGGCTGCTGCACCTGTGCAACCGGGATGAACTGGAAGGCGTGCTGGCCCACGAACTGGCTCACATTGCCAACCGGGATATTCTGGTCAGTACCATCGCCGCAGCTTTTGCCGGGGCCATTACCTGGATTGCCAACATGATTCAGTGGGGAGCCATCTTTGGCGGTATGAGAGGAGGAGACAATGAAGAAGGCGGCGGGATTGGCGCTCTGGTACTGGCTATCATCGCCCCCATTGCCGCTACCATCGTACAATTGTCCATTTCCCGTTCCAGGGAATATGGAGCCGATGAATTGGGCGCCAGAATTGCCGGAAGCCCGGACGGTTTGGCCAATGCTCTGCTGAAACTAGAACGTGCCGCCCAACAGATTCCCATGCAGGTAAACCCTGCGGCGTCTCACATGTTTATCACCAATCCGTTGTCGGCTCGATCCGTCGGGAGATTGTTCAGCACTCACCCGCCGATTCAAGAACGGGTTCAGCGGTTGCGCCAGTTGAGATTTTAATCAAAACATGGGCACCCCCAGGGGAGCCCATGTTTTCATTTCATGCAAAGAGGAGATGGGCAACGTGATTGTGGGCTTAATGACGGTAGAACTTTTCATTGGGGAGGCCAATACCCTCAAAGACAAAAGAAGGGTTCTCAAAAGTATTATTGATCGAATAAGAAGCCGGTTTAACGTCTCCATTGCGGAAGTAGACCATCAAGACCTCTGGCAGCGGGCAACCCTGGGGGTGGCGGTGGTAAGCAATGAAACAAACCATGTGCACCAGATGATGGATACCGTCATAAGGTCCATTGAATCCAACGGTGGAGCGGAATTGATTCAATATTCGACGGAAATTTTATAAGGAGGAAGCCCATGACCCGGATTGAAGAGCTGGTAAAGGAAATTGAGCAATTGCCCTTAAAGCAGCAGCAGGTCTTATTTAATCTGTTGTCGGACACCTTGGACACCCTGGGGTGGTTTAAATTAAACAACATTGTGTTTTTTGGCGAGGGTGAAGATTAGGGAGGTAGGAAGGAATGTCTAAGGTTTATTTTGCCGATACCAGGGCCAGTGTAAAACAAAACCTGCTGAACAAGCTGCAGGTTTTGTTTGAAAGGTCGGGGATCAAAGAGGTTGTGGCGCCCAAGGATCTGGTGGCCATTAAAGTGCACTTTGGGGAGAGAGGCAATACCGCCTATATTCGTCCGCAGTTTGTGCGGCGAATTGTGGATCGGGTAAAAAACCAGGGCGGCAATCCTTTTTTAACGGACGCCAACACCCTGTATGTGGGCAGCCGGGCCAATGCGGTGGATCACCTGCAGACAGCCATTGAAAATGGCTGGGGTTACTCGGTAGTCAACGCCCCGCTGATCATTGCCGATGGACTGACAGGCAAGGAATACACCAATGTGGAAGTGAACTTGAAGCATTTTAAAGAAGTGAAGATTGGCTCCGGCGTTCTGCACGCGGATGCCTTTATTGCCATCAGCCATTTAAAGGGTCATGAGTTGACCGGGTATGGCGGCGCTCTGAAGAACATCGGCATGGGTTTGGGTTCCCGCAGCGGCAAACAAATGATGCACTCGGACGTCCGCCCCACCATTAATACCGAACAGTGTACCGGCTGCAGTAAATGCCATAAATGGTGTCCCGGCGGGGCCATTTCCGCCGGAGAAAATAAAAAATCCTTCATCTCGGAAGAACACTGTATTGGCTGTGGCGAATGTACGGTTAGCTGTCCCTTCGGCGCCATTGCGGTAAACTTTAAAACGGAACCTGATATTATTCAGGAAAAGATCGCCGAATATACCCTGGGGGTGCTGAAACATTTTCCCGGCAAGGCCGGATTTATCACTTTTGTCAACAATATTTCACCGGAATGCGACTGCTGCGGCTGGAACGACGCCCCGGTGGTCCGGGATATCGGTATTATGGCCTCTCTGGACCCGGTGGCCCTGGATCAGGCCTGTGTTGATTTAATCAATCAGGAACATGGTTTGCCGGGATCCAGACTGGAGGGACAACCCCACGGCTCGGATAAATTCCGCGCCCTCTGGCCCCATGTGGATTGGCGCAAGGGCTTGGAGTACGCTGAGAGCATCGGACTGGGAAGCCGGAAATACGAACTGATAAAAATCTAACCGTTGATCCAAAAGGGCAGCCTTCAATGAGAGGGCTGCCCTTATTATTTTATATTATTTAGGTTCCACTTCATATTTTTCAACAACATATTCCCGGGCCTTGGCCTCGGTGGTGAAGCCGGTTACCCGGTGCGTATCGGTAATGTTTTGCCAGGCCTCCACGACATCCTGGATGGATTGGCCCGAGGGCACAATCTGGCACTGATAGTTAAGATGACCCTTTAAACGGTAGCAAATGATATCAAACATTTTACCACCCTCCTTTGGGAAAATTATACCATAGAGGAAGGGTGCGTGGAGTAACGTAAATTTCCCGTAGGGCTCTAATTTTATAAGGAAATTTAAATACATCAAACCAAAAGTTATAGATTGTTTTTGCGTTATGAAATATTGTAATGATTTATATAAAGGTATTTAATAGTTGGCGTGAAAATAAAGTATTTTAGACAAATTTATTAACCTGGAGGAATGAAGCATGCGTCCGGAAACCATGAAAGTGTTTGATGATCTGCGCAACCTAAATGTTCTTACTGTACAGGATGCCAAGCAAAAAGGAGAGAAGGTGGTTGGCTGCTACTGTACTTATTCTCCCCAGGAGTTGATTTTAGCTGCGGGAGCTCACTCCGTGACCTTGTGCGGCACCCGCCAGGAACCGGTGGCGGCGGCTGAACGGGATCTGCCCAGAAACCTATGTCCGTTGATCAAGTCCAGCTACGGTTTTGCCGTTACCGGCAAATGTCCCTATTTTGAAGCCGCAGATTTGCTGGTGGCGGAGACCACCTGTGACGGCAAGAAAAAGATGTACGAATTGATGAGCAAGATTAAACCCATGCATACCATGAATCTGCCCCAGAGTGTACAGGCTGAAGACGCCCTGGAAGCCTGGACCCGGGAAATGCATCGGTTAAAGAACTGGCTGGAGGAAAAATTCGGGGTAGAGATCACCGAAGAAAAAATTCGTGAATCCATTAAACTGATGAACCGTGAACGGAACGCCCTGCGCCGTCTGCATCGGGTGACCCAGGTCAAGCCCGCCCCCATTACCGGCGTGGACCTGCTGGTATCGGTTTGGACCAAAGGCTTTAATATTAACAAGGAAGACGGGATTAAACTGGTTGAGGAGCTCATTGCAGAAATTGAGGAATTAACCTCCCGGGGCAGCAGCCCCTTTGCAGCGGATGCGCCTAGAATTTTGCTGACCGGCTGTCCCGTTGGCTTTGGCTCTGAGAAGGTGGTTAAATTACTGGAGGAATGCGGCGCTTCGGTGGTGGCCTTTGAAAATTGTTCCGGCTACAAAGCGCTGGACCGGCTGGTGGATGAGGACGAAAGCAAGGATGTGATGGTGGCCCTGGCCGAAAAGTACCTCAATATTCCCTGTTCCTGTATGGCCCCCAATGAAGGCCGGTTGGATTTAATCGGTCGGTTGGCCAGTGAGTATCAGGTGGACGGGGTTGTGGATTTAACCTGGCAAGCCTGCCATACCTATAATGTGGAGGCCTTTTTTATCCGGGATTATGTACAGGGTAAGCTGAACCTGCCTTATCTGCATCTGGAGACCGATTACTCGGAGTCCGACGTAGAGCAAATCAGGGTCCGGGTTCAGGCCTTCCTGGAATTAATTCAGGAGTGATGGCATTGATTACCGCTGGTATTGATGTGGGCTCGGTTTCCACCAAAGTGGTTCTGCTGATGGAGGATGAAATCAGGTATTTGGTGCGCCCCACCGGCTGGAGCCCCAGGGAAGCCGGGCTTAGCACCTATCAGGAACTGCTGGAGAGAGAGGGTTGCCCGGAGGAAGAAGTGAACTGCAAAGTCGGAACCGGTTATGGCCGCATCGCCCTGGGCTTTATCGACAAGGCGGTTACAGAGATTCACTGCCACGCCCGGGGCGCCCACCATTTGCTGGGCCGGGGCGGGTTGGTCATCGACATCGGCGGTCAAGACAGCAAGGCGATTTTGATGAACCATCGGGGCAAGGTGCTGGATTTTGCCATGAATGACAAGTGTGCGGCGGGAACCGGGCGGTTCCTGCAGGTTATGGCCGCCGCCCTGGGGGTGGACGTCAGTGAACTGGGGGAACTGGCCTCGGGAAGAACGCCCCTGGATATTAACAGCATGTGTACGGTTTTTGCCGAATCGGAAGTGATCAGCCTCCTGGCCAAGGGGGCGGATAAGCGGGATATTATTGCCGGGATTCACCGGTCGGTGGCCAGACGGGTTTGGGGGATGGCCAGCCGCTTTGGACCGGCGGAGCAGGTGATTTTTACCGGCGGCGTAGCTAAAAATAAGGACATCAAAGATCAACTGTCCCTGGAAGCCGGCTGCACCGTGGTGGTGCCGGAGATCAGCCAGGTGGCCGGGGCCCTGGGAGCCGCCCTTTACGCTCGGGAACTGGCTGGGCATAAGCAGTGATTCTAAAAAGTCACCTTCTGAAGGTGACTTTTTAATTACAATATTTGTATAGATTTGGATACTTAGGAATGATAATATAGATGGAGATGTGATTCTTGGACTTGAGGTGAAGAAATTGTTGCAAGGTACTTTGATTAGGCACCTGGGAAAACATGTGGGAGAGGAAGTAACCCTTCAGGGCTGGCTTTACAACAAGCGATCTTCGGGTAAAATTCAATTTCTGATTTTAAGGGACGGAACCGGTCTGGTTCAGGGGGTTCTGGCCAAGAATGAAGGGCCTGAACTTTTTGAAAAGGCCAAAGGAATAACGCAAGAATCCTCATTAACGGTAAAGGGAATTGTCCGGGAGGAGCCCCGCTCCGTGGGAGGATACGAGTTAACCATTACCGGACTGGAGATCATTCACCTGGCGGAGGAATACCCCATTACGCACAAAGAACATGGCGTGGATTTTCTGATGGACCGGCGCCACCTGTGGATGCGGACCCCCAGGCAAACGGCCATTTTGCGCATCCGGGCCGAGATTGAACAAGCTGCCCGGGATTTTTTCCACGAGCATGATTTTACTCTGGTGGATAGCCCCATCATTACACCGGCAGCCTGTGAAGGAACCACCACTTTATTTGAACTGGATTATCACGGGGAGAAAGCCTACCTGTCCCAGAGCGGCCAGCTTTATAACGAGGCTTCGGCCCTGGCGGTGGGCCGCATGTATTGCTTTGGCCCCACTTTCCGGGCGGAGAAGTCCAAAACTCGCCGGCACTTGATGGAATTTTGGATGATTGAGGCTGAAGCCGCTTTTTTTGACCACGAAGACAATATGAAACTTCAGGAAGAAATGGTTTATTTCATTGTCCGGCGGGTGCTGGAACGCCGGCGCAAGGATCTGGAGTTTCTGGGCCGGGATATCAGCAAGCTGGAAGCGGTCAAGCTGCCCTTCCCTCGTTTAAGTTATACTGAAGCGGTGGAACTGCTTAAAGGTAAAGGAGAAGAATTTACCTGGGGCGATGACTTTGGCGCCCCTCATGAAACCATCATCTCGGAAAGCTTTGACGCACCGGTTTTCATTCACCGTTTCCCCACGGAGATTAAAGCTTTCTATATGAAACCCGACCCGGAGGACCCCAGGGTGGTACTGGGAGCAGATTTGATTGCGCCGGAGGGTTATGGAGAAATGATTGGCGGCGGCCAGCGCCTGGATGATTTGAAACTGCTGGAGCAGCGCTTAGAGGAGCACAAGCTGCCCAAGGAAGCCTTTGAGTGGTACCTTGATTTGCGGCGCTACGGCAGTGTGCCTCACTCGGGTTTTGGCTTAGGTTTGGAACGGACCGTGGCCTGGATTTGTAAACTGGACCATGTCCGGGAAACCATTCCTTATCCGCGGATGTTGTACCGGGTATATCCTTAGAAAAGAAAAACCGCTCCGGGAGGATTACTCCTGGGGCGGTTCTTTATGCAAGCCCTGACCTTTCAGATATTGATTTCCCCATTGACACATGGCGCTTAACACCGGCTTTAATTTTTCGCCCCAGGGGGTAAGGGAATATTCCACCTTGGGGGGAACCTGGGCATAGACCTTGCGGTTAATGAGCCCGTCCCTTTCCAACTCCCGCAGTTGCTGCGTCAGCATCTTTTGTGTCAGTTTGGGGTGTAGGCGTTTTAGTTCACTATACCGCATGATCCGGTTATTATCTAAATGCCACAGAATCAGCGCCTTCCATTTGCCCCCGATCAGTTCAAGGGTCACTTCCATGGAACAGCGATACTCTTTGTTTTGAAATTGAATCATTGTGCCAACCTCCATTAATTTAAAAAATCATACTTAGTTTCTAAAAGGTATGTATAAAACAAAAAAGTACATACTTTACAGATTCCTATATACTGAATATTATAATAGCACAGATTAATAAGTTTTGCACCGGGGAAATGCCTGGGCATCACGCATGGTTCCTCAAGAAAAAAGACGGGAGTGAAAAAATTGAACCTTCTTTTTAGTCCTTTTCAGTTAGGCGGTAAAGAACTAAAAAACAGAATGGTCTTTCCACCAACCACCACCAGCTTTGCCACCCCAAAAGGCGAAGTGACCCCTAAATTGGTAGATTATTACCGGCAGCGGGCGGCAGGGGGCGTAGGTACCGTGATTATGGAACCGGGGGTGGTAAACCC
This sequence comes from Desulforamulus ruminis DSM 2154, assembly GCF_000215085.1. Lineage (NCBI taxonomy): Bacteria > Bacillati > Bacillota > Clostridia > Eubacteriales > Peptococcaceae > Desulforamulus > Desulforamulus ruminis. The sequence goes on along the minus strand of NC_015589.1, from coordinate 2,865,277 downwards.
CAGAGGCAAATTGACCTCTCAATCCATGGAAATTTATACGGAGGAGTCTGTTACTTTCTTAAAGGAGATTACCGGAATTTTTAAAACTAACGGGGCGGCTGCCTTTATTCAATTAGCCCACTCAGGCCCCCGGGGAAGAGCTTCCTTTTTAGGTGAAAGGCCGGTATCCCCCTCGGGAATTCCATTCTTCCAGGATGAGCCGGTGGAGGAACTGACCCGGGAAGGGATTGACCGGGTGGTGAAGGATTTTGTGGCCGCTGCTTTGCGGGCACAGCAGGCCGGATTTGACGGGATTGAACTGCATGGAGCCCACGGCTACCTATTGAGTTCTTTTCTGTCACCCATCATGAACCGGTGTACCGATGAATACGGCGGTTCCAACCGGAACCGGGCCAAGATTATGGTGGATATCATCACCGGCATCCGGGAGCAAGTGGGAAACAAAATTCTAATTGGCGTGCGCTTAAATGGCAAAGAGTATGGGGAGCAGGGTTTGGCCGACAGCGATGCAATAGAATTGGCCCGGATTTTTGAAGCTGCCGGGGCGGACCTGCTGCATGTTTCGGCACTGGAGGTAGAAGTGCCTGCCCTGGTGGGAGTGGCAGCCATACCGGCCACCTCCGCTCCGGGCAGGAATGACCCCCACGGACCCTTTCTGCGTTACGCTCGTCAGGTAAAGAAAGCCGTTCATATTCCGGTCATTGCCGTAGGCAAATTAGACAACCCGGAGGTGGCTGAAAAGGCACTGGCGGAAAAGGACTGCGATCTGGTGGCCTTGGGACGCAGCCTTATTGTGGACCCCAACTGGCCCAATAAAGTGAAGGACGGCAGTACCCCGGATCAATGCCTTTACTGTAATACCTGTTTTAAGGGCATTGCCCAGGGTGGTTTGATCTGTGCGGTAAACCCAGAACTAAAAGCAAAAAAATAAAAGCGTAAGTTTAAGGGAGTGGCGCTTTAAAAAGCGGGCCAGAACAGGCAGATAACACAACGAACAGGCGGTAATAGGAATAGAACAAGGTTGAACGGATAATATGGATTTGCGCGGATTTTAAATTATAAGATTTAAAAAATCCGTGCGAATCCGTGGAAATTCGTAAAACCCGTGTTCTATTCTCTTTTATTTTTATGGGGATTAACAGCTATAAGTTCTGAAGACTTTAGCTTAAATTTTTTCGTAAAAATAATAAAATAAAAAGGAAATTCCAAAAATAAGTTGAATAACTAGTTTTAGAACATATGTTTGCTGGAGGGGTAACCGGTGGAATTAAGGGAAAAATTAAATATTCTATCGGCGGCAGCTAAATATGATGTATCCTGTTCCTCCAGCGGCAGTACCCGGAAGAGCAGCCGAGGGGAACTGGGCAGTGTGGCCCAGAGCGGTATCTGTCATAGCTGGTCCGATGACGGACGGTGTATTTCTTTGCTGAAAATTCTTTTGAGTAATTACTGCATTTACGACTGCGCTTACTGTGTAAACCGGGTCAGCAACGATGTTCCCAGGGCGGCTTTTTCCCCGGAGGAAGTGGTGGACCTGACCGTTGGTTTCTACCGCAGGAATTACATTGAAGGCCTGTTCTTAAGCTCAGCCATCCACCGGAACCCCAACCACACCATGGAGCTTCTGCTGCAAACCGTGAAGAAATTAAGGCTGGAATACAGATTCAACGGATATATCCACCTCAAGGCTATTCCCGGCGCCGATTACCGTTTAATTGCCCAGGCCGGCGCCCTGGTAGATCGCATGAGTGTGAATATTGAACTCCCATCCAGTGAAGGGTTAAAGCTGCTGGCGCCTCAGAAGAAAAAGGAAGCCATTATCAAACCCATGGGCCTGATCGGCTCGCAAATTTTAGAGACCCGGGAAGAAAGGAAGCGCAGCAAAAAGGTTCCATCCTTTGTTCCCGCCGGGCAGAGCACCCAACTCATCGTAGGGGCCACCCCGGATCCGGACCTGCGCATTATTAAACTTTCGGAAAGCTTATACCGGAGTTATCATTTAAAGCGGGTGTACTATTCGGCCTATGTTCCGGTCAATAGCAATCCCCATCTGCCAAGCCTTAGCGGACCGCCCCTGCACCGGGAGCACCGGCTTTACCAGGCGGATTGGCTCTTGCGTTTTTATGGTTTCGGAGCCGATGAACTGCTGAATGAAAGCCATCCCAATTTTGAGCTGCAATTGGACCCGAAGTCGGACTGGGCTCTCCGCAACCTGCATTTATTTCCCGTGGAAATCAACCGGGCCGACCATGCGGTGATTCTGCGCATTCCGGGCGTAGGGGTAAAGTCCGCCTGGAAAATTATTTCCGCCCGGAGATTTCATTCCCTTGATTTTGAAGACCTGAAGAAGATCGGGGTGGTCATGAAAAGAGCCCGCTATTTTATTACCTGCAAGGGAAAATATTATGGAGAGGTTCCCTTTAGGGAAGATACCATTAAAACCCGGCTGATTGCCAAACCGAAAGCGGATGCCCAATGTCAGCAGCTCTCCCTGTTTTCGGACCCATTGCCGGGAGCTGTTGCCGATGCTTCAAATATAACAGGAGAGTTATAAATTGATTGTTTATCTTTATGACGGAAGCTTTGAAGGACTTCTAACCGCCATTTACCAAGCCTATTATCAAAAGCAAAAACCCGATCAGATCCTTCATCAGCAGGAATTTGAACCCAGCTTGTTTTGTCAGCCTTTTTTTATCGAGACCGATCCGGTTAAGTTTCAGAAAGTCTATAAGGCCATTGCAGAAAAGATCTCAACCAATGCTTTAAACAATGTTTTCTATGCTTTTCTTTCCGAAACCCAGGGAGTGGGGACCCTTATTTATCATTACCTCCGCCTGGGCTGGCAAAAAGGAGGAGAGATTGACGGGCACTTGTCCGACCAGCGGGTTATGGAGATCCAGAGGCTGGTTCAAAAGGTTGCCGGCGAGAGGCACCGCATGTTAGGCCTGCTTCGATTTAAGGAATTAAAAGGGGGGCTTTATTATGCCTCCTTTGAACCGGATTATAACATTGTCGCCCTGATGGCCCCTCATTTCACTAAACGCCTGTCTGATCAAAACTGGATCATTCACGATTGGAAGAGAAAACTGGCCGCCCTGTATAACCGGCAAGAATGGCTGGTAACGCCCCTGGATCCTCCCAAGGAAGTACTTCTTGAAGAAAATGAAGGCTTCTTTCAAGACTTGTGGTGTCAATATTTTTCCAGCGTGGCCATTTCAGGCCGGATTAATCCCCGGCTGCAGCGTCAGTACATGCCGGTGCGTTACTGGCGGCACCTGATTGAGAAAGGTCCGGAAAACAAGAAAGCATAAACCAATAAGGTTTTGCCTACGGAGACCTCTATTAGGCTCAAAGACAGAAAAGGTCCGCACTAAGTGCAGACCTTTTATTATTATGATTTTTATTCTTTTGCTTCATCCCGCTCCAAATGAAAATGATTGTGGTGAATTTTAACTTTATGTTTAACCCTGCATACCGGGCAGGATATTACTTCGCCGTCTTTATACCTTACTTCGCCGAGGTGTTTCCCGCAACAAATTACCTCAATGCCAATAAGGGAGCCGTCATTTCGCTGATTAACCCTGTAGCCAGAGCATGTTTTTTGATTTTCCATGTAATCATCCCCCTTTGGGTTACTTTATTATTTCTTCGCCATAACCAGATGAATTCCTGCCTTTCTAGGATGTTGAAATGAGTTTTGGTATAAAGTTAATAAAATATACATTTTTCTGGTAAAAAAAGTAATTTTTGATTTTAAGTATGGGAGAACCATGAACAAAACTTTTAACTTTATTTAATCTAAAAATACTAAAAAGCCTCTTCTAAAAATTATTTATTAATGTTATTGATATACCAACAATAAACTTGCGAGGGAGTGATAAGTCTGAAATAATCAGTTAAAAGTATCAGCAAAGTAAAGTGAACACAGCAAAGCAAGCCATCGGTTGATGACTAAAAAAGATCTGGATTTTGCAAAAATCAAGAAGCAGCGCGAATCCGGTAACCTTGTGTTCTAGCCAAAATAATCGCTTGTTCTACGGTGATTTCGCGGCTTACTGGAAGAACATCTGCCTTTCTATATAACTCAGCATTATACGATTCTTTCTTTTTCAGGATGTTGTAAATAGCGGTAAGAAGCATTCTCGCAATAGCAATAATCGCCTTTTTATGACCACGACGTTGCTTAAGTCTCAAATAGCGGTTGCGGATTTCAGGATGCTTCTCGCTTTTAACTACAGCGGTTGCACATTGTACCAGAAGCGGCTTAATATAACAGCCAGCTCTTGAAATCCTTACTGATTTTTTCTTTCCAGCACTTTCGTTATTCGTAGGTGTAAGCCCTGCCCAAGAGCAAAGATGCTTAGCTGTCGGGAACACGTCCATATTAACACCTATTTCTGAGATCACTGCGATGGCTGAAAAAATGTTCTTAAAGGACGGAACAGTTAAGATCAGGTCAATTTGACCGGTGTAGGGCTCCGAAAGAGAAAGGATAATTTTTTCCAGGTCAGCTTTTCGTGACTCAAGATCTTTGTAGTGCCGCTTAATTACCTTAAGTTTTTCAGCTTGTTCAGGCGTGATAAAACCGTCAATGGCCAGTTCTAATTCAGGAAGTTTCTCCTTCATAGAAGCGTGAACGAGTGGTTCTATGTCGAAATTATTGTCCAAAGGATTCTCCAAAAGCTTGTTAATGATGTTCATAGAACTTTTGCCAAAGGTATCAGAAACAACATTTCCAAGCTGAATATTGGATACGGTTAAAGAATTTTGCAGACGGTTTTTCTCGCTTGACATAAAGTTAGTCAGTTTAAAGCGGTAACGCATAAGGTCACGAAGCTGCCTGATTGCAAGAGGAGGCATAAAGCTTCCGGCTACAAGATCATGCTTGAATAGGTCAGCAATCCATTTAGCGTCTTTTTTGTCAGTCTTCTTACCGCGGATAGCTTTGACGTATTTAGGATGAGCTAGGACGATGTTGCAGGAGTCTTCAAGAACATTAAACACGGGAATCCAGTACTTTCCTGTGGATTCCATGCAAACATCCTTGCAGTCGTTTTTACAAAGCCACTGTGACAGCTCTTGCAGACCTTTTGTGTAAGTAGAAAAGCGATGGCTTTTGTAGGTGGTAACCCCTTTGTTGGTAGTAGCAATACAAGCAACTACGAAGGTTTTGTGGACATCAATACCACAACAGACTTGGTAAACGATCTTTAAAGCCATAGGGGAAACTCCTTTCAAAGAATTGCAGGGATAAACAGCATTGACTGATTGCCTGGCAATAAACGAGTAATGTTTAAACAAAGATAAGTCTGCGTGCTCGAAGACACACTTATTTGTGCTTGGAAAGGCAATCCACACATATATAAATGCGGTCACTCCAGAATGGAGCAACCCACTCACCTCCTCGTGATTTGTAGTTAACTGTTATCCCTAGGAGTTTAGAATAATAAAAAAATCGTTCAAAACCAACGTATTTCATTACGTTTTGTGCCTTGAGCGAAGCGAAAGGTATGACTATATAAATGAAAAAAGCGCTGATTAATCCTTACGAAGTGAAAATGATTAATAGCAATGTGGCTGATGAACCGGTACCGGGTGTACAAGTGAGCTTTTACGTTAATAATGAACTGTCCACCGCTTACGTTAGCGATCAGTTTTTAACCATCAGCCGGAGGGAAATCGATCGGGTGGTACTGGGAAAGTTAAAATACCTATTGTTTAAAGCTCCTGACCGGGACCTCACCAAAACCATTTATATTCTCACAGATTCCATTCCGCAAATTGATTTCTGGCCCAAAGTAACCAACGGAGAACTGGAACTCTGGAAGGCCTATAAAAAAGTCTCTCTTTATCACAGCCCGGAAACCATTCAGGACCATCTGCTAAAATGCCTTTTTGAACAGGAAAAATATGAACCGGGCATGGCCATTAGTGTCGCTAACCTGGCCGCTAAGATGAACACCGGAAGAGACGTGCTAAAGTCCGAAATCCAAACCCTCGAAGAGATAGAAATGATTCAGCGAAGCGGCGAAAAATTTTTCGTTCATGCTTCCGATTGGATTAAATTAACTCAGGCCGGTGACCGTTATGTGGATGAGAATTTAATTATTGGCTGCATGAAAGTAAAACTGACCAAATAATTCAGCGGATGGTTTTGTAAAAATATATGATTGAGGTCTGGGGATTATATCCTGATTTAGCAGCCATAAGCTGCTTGCTTTTTTGCGAAATTATAGTATAATGTATAACGCCGCAGGAAACTGCGGCAATTAGACAAGTCAAAGTACAGCGAGTAGTCGCTGTTTCGCAAAAACGAAGCAGAGGAAAGTCGAGACACGCACATCCGACAATGCCCAAAGGCAAAGTCCGGATGTAAAATGGTGCCCGGTGTAAGCCGGGGCAGGGCGACCTGACGACGGTGAAAGCAACTCCTTGAGTTGCCGGTAACCTTAAAGTGCCACAGAAACAAAGTCACCGGGCGACCGGTGAGTGCAAGGGTAAACTCCACCAGCGTGCAACCCAAATAGGCGGGGGCGTTTGCCACCCGCGGGTAGGGGCACCTCGCCCCGGCGAGGAAGGAGAGGGCATCTCCTTAGATAGATGACTACTGAAACAGAATCTCGCTTACGGCTGTAGTTTGACCAATGTCTAACTTATTTAAAAAATTGATGGCATCAAGGACTTGCGTACTTTATCATCTTGTGCTACAATAATTTTCGTCGGAGAAATCCGGTCAACCAAATCATCCGGGGGTATAGCTCAGCTGGGAGAGCGCTTGAATGGCATTCAAGAGGTCAGCGGTTCGATCCCGCTTATCTCCACCAAACCTTATTTCTCAAGGGTTCAGAGGTATTTTACTTCTGAACTCTTTTTCTATTTACCTCTTAATTGGGTGTAAAAATATTATCTCTTAATTCTCACCATTTCTAAACAATTAAAATGTCATTTACCACTAAATAAAAACTAGGGAGTGGTAAAGAATGACTAACAAAGAATTGGTAAATTATTTCCTCATGTATTGTGAATCCAAAAATCTAACTTCTAACAGCATTGATTGGTACAAGTTAATGCTAGACAAGTTCTTAGAATACTGCCAGCAGTGACCTGCTCCCCGAAAACTGGTCCAAAGGAAATGTTAGTCCTGATGTAGTATAACTAAGTCAGGAGGGGACAGTTATGAGAAAACGTTTCACCGAAGAGCAGATCATTGGAATACTTAACTCCCATGAGAATGGGATGCCGGTAGCTGACATTCTTCGGCAACATGGCATTAGCGAACAAACCTTTTATCGCTGGAAATCTAAATACGGCGGAATGGAAGCAAGTGATGCGAAGAAACTTAAGCAGTTGGAAGAGGAAAACCGCAGACTTAAGCTACTCGTAGGTGAACTAACCCTCGACAACCAGGCTCTAAAGTGGGTTATTGAAAAAAACAAGTAAAGCCTGCTCGCAAGCGAAAGCTTGTTAAAGAACTCCAAGATACTTTTGGTATGAGTGAACGCAGAGCGTGCAGGCTTGTTGGTATCGGACGCTCCAGTCATAGATATGTTCCTTCTACTTCAGAAGAGAACGAGGCATTGAAAACGAGAATATCTGAACTTGCCTTTAAGTGGCGTCGCTTTGGATATAGACGAATCCATGCCTTACTTCAGCGTGAAGGACAGAAAGTTAACCACAAGAAAGTATATAGGCTATACCGGCTTGCTGGACTCGCTGTCCGTCGCCGCAAAAGAAAACGTGTTCTCTCTGGAAGGGGCCGCCCCCCCACAGTTACGCCTCAACCGAATGTAAGGTGGTCTATGGATTTTGTTAGTGACTCAACAGCAACTGGGCAGCGATTTAGAGTTTTTGTAGTGATTGATGAAGCAACTCGAGAGTGTCTGGCCAGCGAAGTGGATACTTCAATAACAGGACGGCGTGTGACAAGAGTACTAGATAGAATTGCTATTTACAGAGGTTATCCCAAAGAAATCCTCTCTGATAACGGACCTGAATTTGCAGGACTGACCTTGAATCAATGGGCTTATGAACATAGGGTTATCCAACTGTTTATAGACCCCGGTAAACCAATGCAAAATAGCCATGTAGAAAGCTTTAATGGAAAACTCCGAGATGAATGCCTTAATGAACACTGGTTCAGAGGCGTAAGTGAGGCTCGTCGAATTATTGAAGAGTGGCGTCATGAATACAATACAGTTCGTCCACATAGCGGACTGAGCAACAAAACACCAGTAGAATATGCTACAGATCTGGCTAAAAAAACCTGTGAACAAATTTCGTGACTAACATCCCCTGTGGTACAAAACCTGGGGGCAGGTCATTAGGATTCACGATAAATAATTTGTTGTTTAATTTCTCAGATAATACGAAGGTTACGATACCGTAAGGAGTAACATATCTTTCAGTGTCAAAGCCAAGGAACATATCTCTAGCCAAAAATTCAACATTACTAAAACTGTTTAATGAAATTTTCATTTGTGCAGGAAGGAAACATATCATTTCATCATTAACGCCTGCATCATACATTTTGCCAACAACTTCCTCAAATTTTGCTTTAGTGAAGGAGGTATTGTTTACTTGGTTGGCAGGGTTAATTTGTGCCAAAATGCCATCAGTGGTATAGGTTTTAGTTGCAGAAGTATATCCCTTGGTTCCATTGATTAAGATATTTTCCATTTTCATTTTTATTGCCTTAGTTTTTTTTATGGTTTCATGAGCAAGTAAATCAGAGATACCCTTTGCAGTTGTGGCTTGGGCAGTATTAGAAACAGTTGCAGTAACCCCAATCAACTCACAATGGTTACTAATAAGGGAGAGAGTATCATCTACAGGGTTAGGAGCATCTGCACCTTCTCCGAGTGTTACTGCGGCATTTTCGTTGATTGCTTCCTCAATCCAGTTAAGCGTTACATTTTCGGCTTTTACTGTCTTTGGAAGCAACATAGTGGTAAAGGGAGTTAGAATAGGGGTAGTTTGAATCAAAACGTCTTTCATATCAATAGATTGACCTGCAACAAACTTATCTTGTGTAAACATTAATATCATCCTCCATTAATTTTTATTTTTACTTGCTGAATAATGCTTTCACCATGCCAAAGGTGTCATTGTTTTTCTTGGCTTGGGTGTAAGAATCTGTTTTTCCCTTGTGACCATCAGGAACATAAGAATTATTAAATTTTTTGACTTCGAGGATCTTATTGAGTTTTTCAATATCTCTGTTTAGTTGTTTAATGTTTGTGGCAACAAAAAAGTCCGCAAATTCATGCAGACCATTCTCCTTGAGTATTAAGTTTTTCTCCTTTTGCCATAATTCAATTTCCTTCTGCTCTAATGCTTTTTCTTGATCTGATTTTATCTTGGGTCTATATTGTTCTAATTCCTTAACCTGGGCTTTAATTGGCTCTAGTTCATCGTTAACCCATTTTTCCTTTTCATCAGTAATTAATTTGTTTATGTAATTTTGTTGTTCCTCTGTAAACTCCATTAATTATTTTCCTCCTTAGAATTTGATTTTATGTTAAACAGAATCAAGTCCCTTAGGGATTTTATTGCTTCTGTATTATTTTCTAATTGTTGAACTAATTTATCTTCTCTTGTTTTGCTATCATGGCGTTCATTTATCATTAGCCAAACAAACAGCAAGCAAAATACACCATTTGATACTGCTACTTTAATTAATTCTTGCGAAAAATCCATTTTAAATCACTCCTTTGCTTTAGATTTGATAAATAAATCTTTTTCATTCAAAAATTTTAATAAAAAAATATAAAAGAGAGGGATAGACCTCTCTAGTTCTATGTATAGATTGCAACTTCCCCAAAAAGCAAAAGTCACAGTAAATACACTCAATGGAATGTACTTAATGTGACTTTGATGTTAACATCTGGTCTAAAATGAACAAAAACGCCGGGGAAAATCTTTTATATTTATATTATTAAAGTGGAGTTTCTAAACTTGGACTTATCTCTCCCTTAAAGAGTATTATCTTTTTTAATAGCAAAATCGTCATTAAACACTTGAATCTACTATATTTATAGCCATTTTATTTTATATTTTTATTATTTTTAAAATAGAGAAAACCCTTGTAAATCAAGGGTTTAAGAGAAGTTTCTATTTGTCTAGCAACCTATATCTGTCTTTATTTTTATGCCATGTTTTCTTTTTAATTTCATTATGTATTTTTCTTGCACACTCATCACAATATTTTTGACGATTATTGGATGGCTTTAATAATTTGTTTATTATCATTTAAAATAAAATTATAATAGTATTATGATAATATTATTTGATAGACTACTATACTTTAATTGTGTATTGGTAATATTTGAATGATTAACTTTATACTTTGAATTTTATATTTTACATATTAATAATATAAATATTAACATACAAATTATATTAATAATTTATTTATAATTATTATTGATATGGTCTGGTTTGTGTAGTAAAATATAGATATAGTATTAATTAAAATTTAAACAAGGAGAATCTACTATGAAAAAAATTACTTTAGAGGAAATGCAAGAGGTATTTGAGGAAAGAATTAATGGAAGATGTGTTACAGTAACCCATGAAACTGAGAATGGAATTTCTCCAGCAACATTTAATAACATCGAATTGGTACTCTACAAAAATGGAGAAATACATTTTTGTGAACAAGATGAAGAAGCACATTACTCCAAAATCTTTAAATCTTCTAATATAGAAGAAATTGACTTTCTTGATTACACCAATATGCCAGGGCAGACAGGCGGTCAAATATTGATCCACTATAAAAATGGCGATAAATTAGATATTACAGCGGATTTTTAAAGGAAGTGGAGAAGCCATGAGTAAACTATATCAGTTTCCTATTTGTGTCACTCAGTGTCACAACCAATAGTCAGAGCCAGAACAAGATCAGGTTAACATTCCAGATAAAGTTTTATGCTAATTTTAAACATTTTAGGTGGGTAGCAAAACATAGGAGAGTATTTGAGGATTTATGAGAGATAAATCAGGGTTTTATACTTATTTTATTTTCTTATTTTGGTATAGATTATTGTACTGTCAAGAGGTATAAATTATAATAAAAATACAGTGGAAATGACATCTTAATTGTGCTTAGAATACTTGATTGGAAATGGCGTAAGCCCTTGAAAAATAAGGGATTGTGATAATGGGGATACCTTGTGAATGGCATTCAAGAGGTCAGCGGTTCGATCCCGCTTATCTCCACCAGAAAATTTGATGAAACCCTTGGAATCATTGAGATTCCAAGGGTTTCTTGTTTTCTTGGGAAATGCCCTAAAATGCCCAAAAAACTTAACGGTTCAGAATCGGTTCAGAATTCTACAACGCGTCTACTATTTTTCTTAGGCCTGCTAAGTCGGCATCTTAATAGTGCCGTAACATTTCGTCAGTGGTGTGTCCAATTAGAGCAAGCTTATCCTTGTCTGCGCCTGACGCATTTTTCATTAGGTTAGCAAATGTGTGGCGGCAACAGTGTGGCGTGAGCAGGCGTGCTTCTCGTTCTTCACGACTGATCCCGATAGCTTCTATAATCGGCGCAAAGTAATCCTCGCGGAACCGGCGTAGATTAAATCGGCCGCCGTTCTGATCACAAAATACATAGCCGCCAATTTTGTCCTTTATGAGTGCATCAACATACTTCTGTATTTTTGGAGAGACCGGGACGATTCGATCTTTTCCAGCCTCAGTCTTTGCCCCACCGGTAAAGTATCTTTCGGCCCGATTGTAATGCTCAAATTGAAGGTCAAGGAATTCGCTGGGACGGAATCCGAGGTAGCACATACAGTAGGCGTAATCCGCATATGGCACGGTGCCGATGATCTGCCGCAGCCGTTCCAACTCTTCCATAGTAAGTCCTGTTCTACGGCTCTCTGCGGCTTTTTCGTTTATAACCAAGTATTGGGATAGGATCAGATCTTTAGCTACGTACTGGCGCGGTACAGCATATTTATAAACCAGGCCGCAAAGAGCCTTCATGTTCTCCTTCGTCCGCTTGCCTTTCGGGCAATCGTCTATGCATTCCTGCAGATCATCTACATATATATCGTCCATTTTTTGATCGTGAACAGGTGCAAAATATTTGTAGGCAGCCTTGTAGTTGCCTATTGTGGATTTGCCTGCTCTATGTGTCGGCAGCCATGCCCTCATACACTTCCGCAAAGGTTTCCGGCCTTTTTACTGGCTTAGTTTTTCCCTTACCGGGCGGTGCTTTACCCCATTTCTTGTAACCCTCATCCCGGAGTGTAGGGATATAATCGGAGGCGAGATGCTTTTTCGTAAACCCGGACTTAGAAACTGTTTTTGGTTTCATGCAGTCTTTTTCTTCGTCCTAGTAATACCACAACACTACCTCAGCAAGCCACGACCCATTCTGTAACTTTCTAACGCTACCTTCGCCGTTTGCTAGTTTGGTAGACTTTGCCTTTTTGATTTGCCTCTTACCGCAGTATGCGCAGAAAGCTGCACCTGGTGGCAACTCACGAGAGCAGTAGATGAAAGACATACAATCCTCAGTTACGGAATGTATGTTTGGTTTGCAAGATAAAAAATTTTTTTGCCATATCAGCTTTAGCCTAATTAACGATAAAGGTAATTCCAGAGCGGAAGAAATTTGATAGATATCGCAATGCTTTAAATCCTCTAATATCTCATCTGAAATTAATAGCTCTGCAGCAAACTTGTCTGCTTGTATTTCATATTTGTTTATCACGAAAAAAGTATTATTAGACAAAAATAGTTTGTTTGTGCTTAAGGGTTATATGCCCTAACTCGTGTGAACAAACTATTTCTTTTTGCTTATCGTTAATGCCTTCGTTGATGTAAATTGTTTTAATCCTAAAACTCTCCGTATAAAAACCATCAAGTGAACCCAATGGGACATAATGAATGTCTATATCCTTTTACCTGCAAATCTCAAATGGGTTGTTGGTTTTATATTTTCTGACTAAAGACTTTACGATCTCCTTAATCTCCAACTCAACCCACCTCGCATTATTTATTTTTTGTAGGGTCAAACTTTTTCTTTGCTTTAAGTTTACTTACCTTTACTGCGTGCTCCAGGGCACTCTTTAGTAGTTCTCTCGTTTCGTCGTCCAGGACTTCGCCAGACAGCATAAGAGTTGCTGGTTGGCAAGATCAACCTCTAACTGCTCAAGCCTAATAGCTATGTCTTTTTCATCCTTCGTGGTTATAGCAGGGGAGGGTATTGGTTCGCCCATAGCATCTTTGAATTCAGCAGTTCTAAATTTCACGTAGGCTATAGCCATTTCAGTTTCGGTCATACCTTGCTCTTGATAGTGATGTAATAATTCTAGGGGGATATCCTCTAGTAAATCTGCACTTGTCTCTTTTAGATCGTATCCTGCTGCTTTAAACAATGCTTCAGCACTGGCCACCAATTGTTATTATTACTAGTTGCAATCTTCAAAATCACATCAACAGGAGGCTGTTTGTATTCAACGCCCGAGCAGAGTCTATTTAGATAAAATTCATCTATGCCAGTATCTTTTGCGAATTCTTTTATAGATCTCCGGTATCGCATTAAGTTAACTATTGTTGTCAATTCTGCTTTGTCGAAACCGTAGAGTAAATAATCCATAGATACGTTAAAATACTCTGCCACTCTCTGCAGTCTATCTGCTGAGGGAACGGCTTTTTCCCATCTTCTAATACTGCCGTTAGCTAGACCTGTTTCTTGCTCGGGCCTAGCTATTGATACATTTTTCCCATCACATAATGCCTTTATCCGATGCAGTAAATTCATAAAATAGCCCCCGGTCTAATTTATACTATCCAATTTCCCGGGGCGGCCCTGGTTACGGTTCATCTGCCCAAGGAGCAGTCAAGCGCAGTGATATTGGAAGCTTCTCAAGGAAAAGCTGGAGGTGCCCATTGGTACTGGGCGTTATCCCACTGCCGGCGGCCAGGTCCTGGGCGTATTCAAGACCCGTCCCGAGGTGATCCGCAGCCGGACGGCCAACGACCTGCCCACCATTGCCCACGAGGTGGGGCATGTTCTGGATAAACGGCTGGGGCTGCAGAACCCGGTCCATGATGTGTGGAACTCATGAAGCTGGGACGGGCTTCTTCCCGGTCCTCGTACACACCCGAGCAGGTCCGGGCCGAGGGGTGGCGGAGTTTATGCGGCTGTACCTGACCAACACCGTCCAGGCGGCGAGATTGGCCCCGGCTATTACCGGGCCTTTGAAGGGGTAATGGCGCAAAATAAAGATATTCATAGAGTACTGCAGCAGGCACGGCAGGGCATTGAAGCTTGGTATAACCAATCACCCGAAGCAAGAGTGGATGGCGTGATCTCTTTCAGTGAGAAAACCCTCCGGCAGCGGAAAGCCCCTTTGAGCTAGCCAGAACGGCCCGGGGCTGGGTGGAAAAAGCGGAAACCTTCCTCAATTATGGCGTGTTGGATGGAGCGGGGAATAAAGTAGGCAAGGGGCTCAAAGAAATCCTAAGACCGGTGGAGAAGGATTTAGCCGGGTTCCGTCGGTACATTGTAGCCAAGCATGCCCAGGAGATCAACACCCAGAAAATGTCCACCGGCATTCGAAAAGAGGATGCCGATGCGGTGGCGGCTGGTGCCCCATTTCAGTACCGGCAGACGTTGGAGGATTTAGTTAAATACCAGGATGCAGTTCTAAACCAATTGGTCGAGGCCAGAGTAATGACGCCTCAGTCCGTGAAGGCCATGCGGGAGAAATGTCCTAACTCGTACCCTTTTACCGGGAGTTTCCGGAGAACCCGGAAGCGGCCCCGGGCTTTCTGACTGGGAAGGGGTATACCAACCTAAAGAATACAATTAAAAGGATGAAAGGCAGTCAAAGAGATATCATTGATCCCCTGGAGTCCATCGTCAAAAACACCTATCTGTTTACGCAACTGGCAGAGAAAAACAAAGTAGGCCGGCAGTTGGCCGAACTGGCCGAGAAGCACGAAGGAATGGGCTGGCTCATTGAGAAGGTGGGCGGCAACCGGTCCGCCAAGGAAAACGTGTTGACCATCTACCGCAACGGCCTCCGGAACAGTATCAACTGCAGCCGGACCTCTACCGGGCCATGTTGGCGCTGGATACGGAAAGCATGAGTACGGTGGTAAAGCTGCTTGTCTTTTCCGGCCAGTACCCTTCGGGCCGGGGCAGTACTGTCGCCGGACTTCCCCGTCCGAAACATGGTTCGAGATCAGTTTTCCGCCTTTGTGAATTCCAAATACGGCTTTGTCCCCGTGGTGGATACCTTACGGGGACTTTTTCATGCGGTGAAGAAGGATGAAGTGTACTGGCAATGGATGAATTCCGGAGGGGCTATGTCCACCCTGGTCAGCCTGGACCGGGAGTATTTGCAAAGGAACCTCCGGCAGCTCATGCGAAAGAGCGCCAAGAACATTGCAGCCCTGTCCTTTAATCCCAAAAACTATATCAATCTTCTCCGCACCCTGACAGAATACGGGGAGTTGGGAACCCGGCTGGGGGAATCGGATTTACGGAAGAAGGAACGGGAGATTCAGAATAACCGCACCATGACGCCCGAGAGAAAACGGGCAGCCCTGAACGCGCTGGATAAACAGAGTGTAAATGTCGCCCGAAAGGCGTTGAAAAGAGAGGGGATTTAGTTTTTTCATATTCAAGGGCATCTTCGATATAATCTATTAATAACCGCTAAAGGAAATTTTTGTTTTATATTGAAGCTTAAGAATAAAAAATATAAGGAGGTGAACTTAAGTTATTTATTAAAAAATAAGGAGGAGAATCAATTGAAAAAAAGTTGTTTGATTATTGCTGTTACAATCATAAGTATTTTAACAATGTGTGCTACTGCTTTTGGATATTCTAACAATTTAATTAGTGAAGTTGTGTCTGTGCCACTTTCCAGTGAAAATGTTGAGCTAGGGACAATCACGATTCAAGAGGACAGTGCTTTTTCAAATGATTTCGTGGATGGCAATATTTTTATTATTAGTCTACCTAATAGTCTAAGCTTCGATCAAGATAAGACAATAATTGAAGATGCGGAATACCGATACGTTACTAACTCTAGGATTGAGATAACGATGACCAATACAACTCCCTCTGTAGATACCATTGCAATTCATCCGGTCATAAATATTCTTCCGAAAGCGGAGGCGGGGGATTTTCGTGTAAAAATTGATGGTAGAGACTCTGCCGTAACTACTGGAGAGTACTTAATATTGAGACTATTGCCGTAAGATAAACTTATAAAAATATATGTAATTTTAATAGCGCCCTATGGGCGTTATTTTTATGCCTATTAAAAGGGGGTAGAAGAATATGGATTGGAGTAAAATTTACACCGGTATTGCGGGTGTCAGCGGAGCTGCCGCCTCTTATTTCTTTGGGGGTGGTCAGCATTGATTATTGTATTGGTTGGCATTGTTGTTCTGGATTACATTAACGGAGTTCTGGCAGCCGGCATTGAGGGGAAACTTTCCAGTTCAGTGGGCTTAAGGGTTGGCCAAGAAGGTATTAATCTTCTGCTTGTAGCCACGGCCCATTTGGTTGATATGGCCATTGGGAAGGGTGATATGGTGAGGGATGGGGTTACCTGGTGCTTTATTGCAAATGAGGCATTGAGCATCATTGAGAATGCTGGCAGGACCGGACTAGTATATGTTCCTCCTGTTCTTCGGCAGGCGGTTGAAGTACTAAGGAGTAAAGGAGGAAGTCCCAATGCCTAAAATCGTCATGATTGACCCCGGGCACGGAGGGGAGCCTGTGGCCCTACCGGACTACAAGAGAAAGCGGTCACCCTGGCGGTAGCCAAATTGGTGGCTGAAGTGCTTCAGGGGGCGGGCATCGACGCGAGGTTGACCCGAGACAGCGATATAGCCCTTGGCAGCACCACTAGTGCCGACCTCTCCGCCATGGCCAAGTTGGCCAACCTGGCTGGGGCAGATGTCTTTGTATCCATCCACTGCAACAGTGCCACCGATAAGACCGCCAAAGGCACGGAAACCTATCACTATCCAGGGAGTATACAGGGCAATGGGCTGGCTAAGGCAGTACATGAGTGTGTGATATCTGCCTTGCTCCGGTCGGATCGGGGGATCAAAACCGCAAATAGGTGTTAACAGGTATTCTGGTGGATGATCGGTCCTACGCCCCGGCGCGGGCATTGGCGGAAGCCTTGGGCAGGACGGTGGAGTGGAATGAAAAGACAAAGACAGTGAGAATAGTATAGGTGAATGGCCCCTGTCGTGAGGTGGGGGCTTATTTTAATTTAGTATAAAATTTTTTATTTAGATAATTACACAATTCGACACAATGATTTATTGAATTATATTATTGAGATATTATAATTATTTATATATAAAATTAAAACTAAAGGAGGATAGATGTAATTAGAATTTTTATTTAAAGGGGTGTATCTAAATGAAATTCAAAAAAACAATAGCTACCTTATTATCAACTATATTGCTTATGGGTCTATTTGCTACGTCTGCTTTCGCATATATGCAACCAGTAAAGGAAGGTGAGCCTAATAATACGCAGACAAGCGCTAGTAGTAAGAGTTTTAAATATCCATATTACGATAATCTGAATGTATATGGAACTTGTAATTCGAACGATTTACAAGATTGGTATAAAATTAGGCTTACCGATGCTACCTATCCTGCAGTAATTGCTTATTCTAACTTTACTGGGGTGCCTGGATGCACATATAAATATACTATATATGATAATAATATGGTTGAATGGGGTCATGTTACATCTACAAATGCTTCACAAGAATCTCTTTCTGATTTTACTCTAGCATACAACGTACCTTACTATTTTCAGGTTGAATTAATTAGTGGCACTCCTACAGAACCATATAATTTCAGTCTTAATGTTTCAAGAGTATATACTTCAAAAGAGGGAGCTGAGATATCTGAACTAACTCAAGATGAAATTGCCGAATTAACTGAAGAGGTAACTGAATAAACTTGATAGAATATCAATAATATTACCAAGCCCGGATCTCTTGTAGGTCCGGGCTATTATTCTTTCCGGACATATTTCCGACACCTCTCCGCCGGCTTATCAAACACCCTCCCCATGCCGAACCCAAGCAGGAGCGCCAGCCGTTCACCGTCAATGGGCCTTTCCCACTCCCGTGGAATATGTATCCCCTCCAGACAGGCCATGCGGTATCTGCGGCCCCATTGTACCTGATATAGGTGTCGGCACCTTTCGCAATCCATGAGATCACCCCATGGGGTAGTATGCCCATAGCGGCTACTGGAGAAAGACTTCAAACCAAAAACCCCTGGAGATATCCAGGGGTTTCGATCTTTACTTCTCTGCACTATATCCACCAAAGCCGTGGCCTCCGAGAAGCAGCAGGATAAGAATTAAGAATACGATGAAAGCACAGCTATCACCGCAAGCGCCGCCAAATCCATATCCCATTACACATTCTCCTTTCATATAGGATACTCCATAATATGGAAAATTATAAGAAGTGTTACAAGAGAAAAAGCAAACCCCGGCCGAAGTGCTAGGAGTTTGCTTTGGGGGATGGTTACTACACAGCGGCAGCGACCTTACAATGGTATAATATGGTTATTTAGTTTTAAATGTTACAACTTGCTTCAGATCCAACCCTATTTAAAGTATTCTCCGGCAACTCTGATAAGTGCCGGGGCTGTTTCTGCTTTTGCGATCGTCCCCGAATCCAAATTTGGATTCGGCCCTTTTTCAAGTAGCGAATACATTGCAGTTTAGGGTGGCAAAAAGGTGACGGTTCAGAATCGGTTCAGAAAAAAAGCATAAAAACCCTTGGAAAATAAGTGTTTTACTCTGATGGCATTCAAGAGGTCAGCGGTTCGATCCCGCTTATCTCCACCAGAAAAACCAAGGCTTCAGAGATTTCTTCTGAAGCCTTGGTTTTTGTTTTTTAAATAATTTCTAATATACACAACAAATAATTAATGATTAAAAGTTGAAAACAAAAGTACCTTATTTGGTAGCAAGGGTGTGATAAATTTTAAATGATAAAATGATTATGTAATGTCCTAAGTAACTGCTTTGCAAAAATGTGCATTACGATTAATATTATGGAAGACTGAAGACAAAAATATCTTTGAGATTTTCTAAGATAGACTGAAGGCGGTTTTGAAATTCATGTTATTTAAAATTAACAAAAACCAATGGTTAACACTATTTTTAATCGCTTTATCGGCAACCATATTTAGAGTAATCCTACAGCCTTTTATCCCTTCAAGCGATAGTATCTCGTTTCCCCCAAGCATAATCGTTAAAAAGGGTCTGTTAATTCCCTCATTTATAATTTTTGCACTGATTACCTATACTTTACTAGCGGCAGTATTCGTTAGGATACAGCATGGTCTGCCTGGAACAAGGATTAAAAAGGGGTTGCTGTTTGGAATTTTATTTTGCCTGATGTGGGTTGCGTATTTGTTTGAGCCTTTACCTCATGTTTCAAACGCCTCATTGAGGAACGATTAGCCTATCCAGCAGTAGATGGAATATCACTTATATTTTTAGGACTGCTATTAGGGAAGTTCGTTGCTAGAGACTCCGACGGATTGGGGGAGGAATATAGAAGGTTTAACCCTGTAGTAGCGTTAGTAACGATCCCTGGATGCTTCCTGGTACTGCGGATTTTTAGCTATAAGGCGGTTCATATTGATTCTTCTTTTACGACTAATCCGTTCGGAACAATGATATGGACGGTTGTAACAGGCATTTGGCTGGGAATAATGTATTTGCTGCTCAGGTCAGGTATTGAGATAGAATCTTCGATGATGAAAGCATTGTTTTTCAGTATGGTGGTTTTTGGTATAAATCTTTTTTTCTTTAATTTTTTTGTAACTTTAGTATTCGAATCAAATATTACGGATCTGATTATAAGAACGATGGTAGATATCTTATCTGTACTTGTAGGAGTTTTTATCTGCGAAAAAATAAATCCTTTCGTTAAATCGCAACCTCAATAGTATAGCCTTCATCAGATACATCAGTAACAAGCCCCAAAGTAGGTATTTAGCACATAAAAAGGAGACGCTGCACGGGGCAGCGCCTCCCAAAATGGAGGTATGGTATAAAAAGGCTGGACACATTTACTAGTTTATATGCCAAACATTAAAGGAGTATTAAAATAGCCGTTAGATTTATAAATATAGCAATAATAATTTTTAATTAAGCCAAGCTGTTTAGGATTAGCCTTTAATTCACTTGCCATTTGCTTTTTTAGCTTGTCGGCTTAACATTACTGTAATGGCCGAGGATACTAGGATGCCGGTAACTAGACATTGGTACATATTTTTAAAGATTACACCTAACACTAGACCAATAACCACGCCTATACTCATGATTGAAACTCGCTCTCTTTGACTCATGCTTTTAATCCTCCATCTTTTTCAACAATACATTCACTTTATGAAGGGCAAAATTTAAATCCAATTTCTCTTCATCACTTAATTTAGTTAAATTTTTACTAAACTTTTGATAAATTCCCGTCCATTTTTTATCTACAATTTCTTTACCTGCAAGCGCCAATGACACCAAGACTGCGCGTCGATCCTTAGTATCAGGCACTTTCACCACATAGCCCCCCACTTCTAAATCACCAATGATATTGGTTAGCTGCTGTTTTGCTATATCTAAACCGGAGCTGATTTCTTTAAGATTCAAAGCTCTTTGTTGCATATACATAAACTCAATTACATGATTTTGCATATGGGATAACTCTATTGAATCCCTGTTCAATTCGCTAAAACTATTAAATAAATTCGGCAGCAAAGCAATATATTCTTTGGCAATTTTTTCGTTCATTTACAAGCTCCTTTCTTGATAGTAATAATTATATTACTATTAATGTGAAAAATCAATTTTAAAAACGCAATATAGTAAATTTTTATTTACTATATTTTGAGTTTATTGCGCACGAACTACCTACGACGACATACAAAAATTCCATAAAAAAGAGGCGCCGCAGGACGGCGCCTCCTAAAACGGAGGTGATGAGAAGTCGATCAATTATTAATTTAACGGATGAACATTAAAGTAACATTAAATTTAAAAAATAAATAGCAAGGAGATCAGGCTTTTGCCTTGCGCTGGGCTGCCCTGGATTCTACGTGGTGCCGATTGGGAAGATTAAATCCTTTGGATAATATTTTGATTTAATCCATCATCCTTTGAACAAATAAATAATGCCAATCACCATACCGGGAAGACCCAAATAAAAAAATTTACCGGCCCATTTGGAACGTTCCGCCCGGTCGGCATTCGGAGTGGCGTGATAATGGGCTCGTATTCTATCTCCACTACCTGCCGCACCGCCGTTAATAAGCCCGGAGATCAACCAAAAGGCCAGACCCATATAAAAAGAATAGTTGATCAATGCGTCCATAGAGCGAAATAGGAGGGCAATAAAAAGGGGGATGGCTATTCCAATGAGAAGGTATATCTTCATTTAAAAACCCCTCTCCGAGGATATTCATTTACACATACAAATGACCAGGAACCACCTAGAAAAATAAAAAGACGCCTACTTATGCTGTCGTCTCTTGTGTACACGATCTAAATTATTCACTTTAGTAAATATCCTGCTGATGATTGAAATTTATTTAGTGAATTTTATCATGCAGAAGTCTTTATGACAATATAAAATGAGTATTACAGAGGATCTGAAAACAAAGAAAACCCCGGAATTAGCCGGGGTAAACTGATTTAGTAGCTATAACCGTTCATCATATTCCGGCCATATCCCATGCCGTAGCCGGGGCCGCCCATGGGGCAAACAAAACCGTTTTCTTGGTGGAACTGATACATCTGATTAAATTGCTCCTTATAAGCCTTACCTTGTTCCTCCGTCAGTTGCCCGTCTTTCACAGCCTGGTCCACTTGTGCTTTGTGGAAATCAAACATTTGCTGAAACCAGCTTTTGGCACTGTTGTTGTCGCTGGTGTCGGCAGCAAAGGCCGGAACCACAAACATGACCGCCATGGCCAGTACCAGCATCATCCCTAAAAATTTTTTCATTTTTCGGCACCTCCGTAATATTTGTTGACTTAAATATACCAAGGCGCTTTTACAATCCTGTCACGGAAGTTTAACATTTTTGTGATATTTAGCTGTTTTTGTATTATTGCTTATGAATTTCTAAAACGGCGCCTTTGTTTCCGGACGTAACCAAGGCAGCATATCTGGAAAGGTATCCGGTTGTGATTTGAGGCTTTCTTGGCTGCCAGTTTGCCCTGCGTTTTTCCAGTTCGCCATCACTGATGATAAAGTTAATTTCATTGGCCATAATATCAATTTGGATCATGTCTCCATCTTCAATCAAAGCAATATTGCCTCCAACCGCTGCCTCAGGAGAAACATGGCCGATAGCCGCGCCCCTGGTTGCCCCGCTGAATCGTCCGTCGGTAATCAGTGCGACGCTTTCGCCAAGTCCGCATCCCATAATGGCAGAGGTAGGATTTAGCATTTCCCTCATGCCCGGCCCGCCTTTCGGGCCTTCATACCGGATTACAATAACATCGCCTGAGGTAATTTTGCCCGAATGAATTGCCTGCATGGCATCTTCTTCACAGTCAAATACTTTGGCCGGGCCCTGATGTTTCAGCATTTCGGGGGCAACGGCAGAACGCTTGACAACACAGGAATCGGGAGCCAGATTTCCTTTTAATACTGCAATTCCGCCTGTTTGGCTATAAGGATTTTCCACAGGCCGGATGACCGACTTATTTTTATTGATGCAGCCTGCAATATTTTCCCCAACCGTCTTGCCTGTGCAGGTCATCAAATCGGTATTGAGCAAGCCTAATTTATTGACCTCATTCATCACGGCGTAGATACCGCCGGCTTCGTGCAGATCTTCGATATAGGTAGGTCCGGCAGGCGCCAGGTGGCAGAGATTCGGCGTTTTGTCACTGATTTCATTGGCCAGATCAAGATTTAATTCCATGCCGCATTCATGAGCGATGGCAGGCAGATGCAGCAGGCTGTTGGTACTGCAGCCCAAGGCCATATCCAGGGTTAAGGCATTTTTAAAAGCATCCTCGGTCAGAATATCCCTGGGACGGATATTCCTTTTCAGCAGTTCCATTATCTGCATGCCTGCGTGTTTTGCAAGCTGAATGCGTTCCGAATAAACTGCCGGAATGGTGCCGTTGCCCTGCAGCCCCATCCCCAGCACCTCTGTCAGGCAGTTCATGCTGTTGGCCGTATACATGCCTGAACAGGAACCGCAGGTGGGGCAGGCTTTGTGTTCAAATTCCAATAGTTTTTCCCTGGAAATTTTGCCGGCCTGGAAGGCGCTGTCTGCTTCTGAAACACTGGAAAAGCTGATTTTTTGACCATCCACTTTACCTGCAAGCATTGGCCCGCCGCTGACAAATAGGGTGGGGATATTCAATCGCGCGGCAGCCATTAACAACCCCGGAACGTTTTTATCACAGTTCGGAACCATGACCAGAGCATCGAAGGCATGGGACAGTGCCATGGCTTCAGTGGAGTCGGCAATCAACTCGCGAGTGGCCAGGGAATATTTCATTCCCTGATGGCCCATGGCCAGGCCGTCACATACGGCGATGGCGGGGAAGACAAGGGGAGTTCCCCCGGCCATGGCCACCCCCAGCTTTACCGCATCCACAATTTTATCCAGATTCATATGTCCTGGGACTACATCGTTTTGGGAACTGACGATGCCGACCAACGGTCTTGCCATTTCCTCATGGGTCAACCCCAGGGCGTGGAATAATGCCCGTTTGGGGGCACTTTGGGTTACTACGGCACTGTTCATTATTTAAGCACCTCACTACAAAAATAAATGTTGTCTAATTATAATATAGGTTGTATGATGTCTTATGTCAATAAAAAACTGTCTTCATTACTGAAAACAGCCCGGGTTAAAAATTATTCTTCTGTAATTCCAAAGCCCCTCATGGCGTGAAGGATATGCAGCTTCATGGCGGTTTTTGCTCCTTCCGCATCCCGTTTTGATAAAAACTCCATAATCATCCGGTGGTCATGCAAAGTATTCTGCACTATTTCTTCATTGGTGTCAGATAAAAGGACCCCCTTGTCAATGGCCTGGTAAAGGATGGGCATCAGCCGGTTCATAAACTCGTTATGGGTTGCCTTGGCAATGGCTTTATGAAAGGCCTGTTCAGCCTCGGTCCGATCTTCCTTTTTCAAAATCTGTTCCTCTTCCAGTCTGCCATAATACAGAATACGCTCAAGCTCTTTGTCTGTCGCACGCTTTGCGGCATAATAGGCTGATTGCGGCTCAAAAATCAGACGCATCTCATATAAGTCCTTTACATCCATGGGGAAGGTGGAAAGCCCCTTTAAACTAAACTCCTCGTTTAACTCCCGGTTGTTTTTTACATAGGTTCCTTTTCCCCGTTTAATTTCTAAAACATGGTGAGCGACTAAAATACGAATGGCCTCCCGCAGGGTGGTGCGGCTCACTTGTAAATCCGCAGAAAGCTCATTTTCATTGGGGAGCTTGTCTCCATAGTTAAATTTTTTATCAATGGTAATCATGGCTAGAAGTTCGTCCGCCACATTTTCAGCAAGAGTTCTTCCTTTTTTGGTCACAGGGGATCCTCCCTATAAAAAGATTAACTCTATTATACTCTGCAGACATCATTTTTCAAACAAGATGTCTGATGTCCCGATGGGACACAGCACTTAATGGGCATGGACATGGTGAATATCCGGTGTGTGGCTGTGGACATGCACCAGTTCTTCATGGGTGTGCAGGTGGCTGTGTTCTCCGGTTACAGGCTCATCATGCACATGATGGTGATGCCCGTCGGCATGGCTGTGTCGATGCTCATGGGATATAAACGGGTGTGCATGGATGTGTTCATGCTTTTCCGTTGAAGCAAAGTAAGCACCCGCAATCATGATCAGCAGAGCCAGCCCAAAGGAGGCCGTAGGCGTTTCCCTTAACAGGAGAAAGGAGAATCCAACACCAACAAAGGGCGCAATGGCGTAATAAGCGCTTGTTCTTGCGGCGCCCAGTTCTCTTTGGGCGGAAACATAAAAGAAAATACTGAGCCCATAGGCAAAAAAGCCCAGTAAAAGTGCCGTCAGGATATACCCCATAGGCCCAGGTTGCTCCTTTAGCCATAAGGCAATCAATAATGAACCGAGGCCGGAGCCAAAGCCTTTGATAATGACTACTTGCATGGGGTTTTTTAACGACAGCATTCTTGTGCAGTTGTTTTCAAAACCCCAGCAGATACAAGCCAGCAGGACAAACACTGAGCCAAGGGAAAAGGAAAAGCTGTGCAAATCCTTCACGGATAAAATCATACTGGATAGGGTAATGAGAGCAATGGCAATCCAGAGCCGTCTGCCGATGGATTCTTTAAAGAGAAAGAGAGCAATCAGGGAAGTGGCTACAATTTCAAAATTGTTCAGAAGGGAGGCGTTAGCGGCCGTGGTCAGGGTCAATCCTACCATTAAAAAAACCGGGGCGGCTATGTCCAAAACAATCATTGCCAAAACAAAGGGAATTTCTTTTCTGGTAATCTTGGCTTCCCTTTGTTCTCGGGCCCTTACCTGTCTCAACAGGCTAATGAAGGAAATACCGATTCCTGCACCAAGGTAAAGCAGCGCAGCCATCAATGCCGGTGGTATTTCCGTGAGTAACATTTTGGAAACGGGCGAACTGACGCCAAACAGTACGGCCGCCAGTATTGCTGAAAAGATCGCGGGCTGAGTTTTTGGTTTCAAAACAACCTCTCCTTTGCGCTATTTAATAAATTGATCAATAGCGCGGTTTAAATCATCTAAAACTTTTTTGTCCCCTGTCTCAACCGCGTTGACGATGCAATGACTGATGTGATCCTGGAGAATTAGTTTACCAATATTGTTGACAGCGGATTTTACAGCCGCAATTTGTATTAAAATTTCACTGCATTCTCTACCGTCTTCCACCATCTTTTTTACGGATTCCAAGTGACCAATGGCTCGTGAAAGCCTGTTGATAATCAGCTTTGTATTTTCATGGGCATGGTGGTGATGCTCGTTCATATTAGACCCTCCTTATTTTCTTGGGTAAAAGCATCCCCTTATCCCCCTGGGGGGGATAAGGGGATTATAGCATTCCAAATTTGGAAAATCAATGTTTGACAAAATTATTTGGTTAATTTATAATGACTAAAGAATCAATGATTATGGAGTCAATAAAATGAAAAAAACTAACCGGCAATTACAAAAGGAACAAACCAGGGAAGCGCTCTTGGAAAAGGCTTTTGAGGTCTTTGCCCAGCGCGGCATCATGAATACCCGCATGTCGGACATTGCACAGGCTGCCGGCGTTTCTCACGGCACCGTATTTGCCCATTTCCGAACGCAGGAAGTGTTGATTACCGAGGTGATTGAAACCTACGGAAGAAAAATTGCTTTACGCACCCATGAACTTGCGGATTCCTGCGAGCATATGGAGGAGGTTTTAGCAGCCCATTTGGCGGGAATTATGGAGTTTGAACCATTTTATACCCGGCTGGTGATAGAAAACCGATTGTTGCCCCTTGCCGCAAGAGATGTTTGGGTTTCGGTTCAATCCGCCATATCCTTTCATTTTAGTCAGGTTGCTGAACGTGAAAGACAAAGGGGCAGGGGTATTGATATCCCCACCCATCTGCTTTTTAATATGTGGGTAGGACTGGTGCATTATTATCTTGCCAACAGCGACTTATTTGCTCCGGAAGGACATGTAATAAAACGATATGGTAAAACGCTGATTGACAATTATAGCAAGTTAATTCAAAGGTCACCGGAAGAAAAGTAATAAGGAGGGAGGATCATGCCCTATTAATCTTTCACCGTGTTATAAACCATTTTTGTTAAACAATGACCGCGCCGCTGCAAAGGACATAGCCTATTGTCCCGTTACCGCATTGGAAGCTTATGAAAATGCTTAAGATAAAAGGAGGAAATTACTTTGAAAACATGCATTGCCTGCGGTATGCCAATGACCAAGCCGTCTGATTATCCGTTAAAGGATGAAAGCAAGGATTACTGCATCTATTGTGCGAGACCGGATGGTTCCATGCAGTCTTACCCGGAAAAGCTTGAAGGCACTACAAAATTTCTCATCCGTACACAGGGTCTGGATGAGGAAGCGGCCCATCAGATGGCCATTCGTACCTTGGCCAAACTTCCTGCATGGGAAAGCAAGCAGAACGGATAATAACACAAAAGGAAGCGGCGAGGAGATGTCTGCCGCTTCCTTTTAACAGCGTATACCATTCTCATGTTTTTCAAGAGTACTAGAAGGGTCTTGAGTAACATGATAAATGCGATTTATTTTTTTACAACAGGAATCCAAATCTCACTTTTATAGTTGGGAAGACTGGTATCCTTACTTTCGTTCCACAATATCTCCGGTCCGCCGGTTAATTCATAACCGGATGTGGGAAACCATTCGGAGTAGATTTTGGCCCAGGTGTCCTGTAAAGCTTTAGGAAATTCCCCTACTGCGGTAAACACGGCCCAAGTAGACGCCTCTACCGGCATAACACTCCAGTGTTCCGGAGTAGGCTTTGTAGTGGCAACCCCGATGTACTGATCGAATTCCGTACCTTCAACAACCCGTTCCTCAAAGTTTGCGGAAACACATAGAATTCCCGTTGGTTCTATATTAGACATTGTTTTGAGTTCTTTTATATCCTCCATGGTCAAACTTTGCCACATCGAATCCATTTGCGGATTAACCCCCTCGAAAATTAGGGTCATCCGCTTTTTAATACCAACGATTTGAAAAGCGCCCTTTTCTTCAATACGATAGTTCATTTGATTCCCTCCTTTGATTGTTAACTGGAAAGTCATTGGTGGAACAGCTTTTAATGAAGCTCCGTTTCTTCTTGCCTCCTTGGGAGTTAGGCCATGAAATCCTTGGAATGCCCTGGTAAAGGAATCCGGTGAATCATATCCATATTTAACGGCCAGATCAATGACTTTAATGTTGTGATTATGAAGTTCCAATGCGGCCAGAGTAAGCCTTCGGAGACGGATATATTCACCAAGGGTCAGGCCGGATAAGAATGAAAACATCCTCCTAAAGTGATATTCCGAGCAGCAAGCAAGCCTTGCCACTTGCTGGAGGTCAATTTCTCCGGCTAAATTTTCTTCAATATAGTTCATGGCCAGATTCATCTGTTTTAGCCCATCCATATCCATGACCTCCTTCTGTTTGCATTGTATCAAGAATTAAATTATTATATCCGACTTTACCGGTGCCGGTTTTGCATGGTTTTGTAGGAATACCCGCGGCTAATTTATAGGCGATGAAAACAGTGCAGGATTGATAAAATGGGAAGCAAATCTCCTTGCTTCTCATTACGTTCAATAAGGAAAATTAATATTTTTCACTTAGATAGTTGTATATAACCAAGCCAATAACGTATTGAAACACTAAAAGCCCACCTAAATATAAAATCATCAATTTAGAGTTTGTTATAAGGTTTAAACTGCCAAGGATTGAAAAAATAACGATGGAAACGGAGATTACAGCTAATCCGATAATATAAGCATATCTTCCGGATTTATCCCGCAGCATGGTTTTTCTTTCGTCTTTTAAATGGATGGCTTCATCCTCTAGCTTTTCTTGGTATTTCACTTTGTTTTCCGGTTTTGTCCAGTAATAATATTTCCATATCATCACGGATCCACCACAAATACCTCCGCCTGCAAATCCAAATAATAGGTTTGCGAATTCCAACTCATATGATAACGCAATGATTAAGCAAATAATGCCAACCAAAAGATAGCACAATCCAACCAGTAAATTATTTTTTTTCATTACTTTTTCCCCTTTCATAAATAAAAATGTCCTCAATGGTTTTATTAAAAAAATCTGCAATTAAAAAGGCCAATTCCAAAGATGGATTATACTTACCCGTTTCAATAGAACTAACGGTTTGTCTCGACACTTTAATCTTTTTGGCAAATTCCTCTTGATTTAATCCCATTTCTTTTCTAAATTCTTCAACCTTGTTTTTCATTGAATCGCCTCCATTTTGACAAGGTTCCTTTACATTAACAGCATACCATAAAGACCATTTAATGTAAAGTTTACTTTACATTTATTAAAGAAGTGCTTTATTAAAGATTTTAAAAGCAGCAAAAGCTGGTTCTCCAAGCTCGGGAACCAGCCTTTTGCTATCTGTTTAAACATCAGAAATGTAGAAGTTAAGAATCCTATGGGAGACGGCTTCTTTTTAGTATTTTCAAAAAGCCTTTCAAGCCGGTGCGGGCCTCAGATCTGTTCAGTAATTGTTCAGTGGCCTTTGCTATACTGAAAAAGTTAGCAATCATTTTCTAGGAAACACGAAAAAGGATCCAGTGGGGCAATCATGTATTGGGAAGGTGATGGAACATGAAAAGAGTTAAAAAGGGGTGAAGACGTACGCTGTGATTATCGAAAAACGAGCGCGATTCGGCTTAAAAGAAAACAGAGATTTCCTTTAGCGAGCTACTTTAAGAGAAATTCTGTGCAGCATTTCGTTTACGAACAATTCGGTCTAAGAAGGGGTCTTTTTAATGAAATTGAATTGTAGAAAAATCTTTTCCTTACTGCTCAGTTTGATGATGCTGATAACAGCCATCCCTATGGCCGGTGCGCCTGCATATGCAGCTTCCGATGATGCAATACCGATTAGCACTCCGGAAGAGTTGGATACTTTGGTAAGGGCGAACTTGTCGGGTAATTTTATATTGACCCAAGACATTAACCTGACCGACTACCTAAGCGCGGGCGGGCCAGGTTATAATGGCGGTGCGGGATGGCAGCCCATTAACAACTTCAGAGGCATTTTGGACGGCAACGGTTATACAATCAGGGGACTTTATATTAACCGTCCCAGTGAGAGCGGTGTGGGATTGTTCGGCGTTCTTTATGGTGGAGCAAGAATCCACGACTTGGGGATGGTGGATATAGATGTTAGAGGTAACCAAATGGTTGGCAGCCTGGCGGGGGCCAGCTCTTCTTCCAATGATAATATTTTCAATTGTTACGCCAAAGGCGAAGTGGCAGGCTTGGCAACTGTCGGCGGCCTGGTAGGCCAGAATTATGGCCTCATAAGACAGTCTTATTCCTCATGCAATGTGTCATCAAGTGGTAACCCAAATGTCGGCGGCCTGGTAGGTTCAAACTATGGCCGGATCTGGGAGTCTTACGCCACGGGTAATGTGACGAGCACCTACGTTTACACTTATGCGGGAGGTCTGGTGGGCAGAAACTACATTGATGCGAGTATTCTCGACTCTTATGCTACAGGAGATGTATCGGGTAACGCCATGCTCGGCGGTCTGGCAGGCTACAACCAAGGCAGTATTGTCAGTTCTTACACTACAGGCCGAGTGGAGAAGCTCAGTCCGATGGGCTATAGTCTCGGTGGCCTGGTGGGGGGCGTTTCCGGCGGAACGATAGAGAGATCCTACTGGGACATCGAAACTTCAAATCAGGACGGGAGTCCCGGGGGTGCCGGTAAAAGCACGACGGAGATGAAGACACAAAGTACCTTTGAGGACTGGGATTTTACCGATGTCTGGTCTATGGACGAAAACCCCGACAGCTACCCTTATCTTATATGGCCGGTTACACCAAGGATCTATTCACAGCCCGAAGACCAGACGGTAAATGCAGGGGAACCGGCAAGTTTTAGTGTTAGAACAAATACGGCAGCAGGGGAACCTGTGAGTTATCAATGGAAAAAGGACGACGTTGACATCGCGGAGGCCACTTCAGCGACGTTAACCATTGAAGCGGCCGAAGGGTCAGACGCGGCAACCTATACGGTAGAAGTCAGCAACGGAATACGAAAAGTCACTAGTCAGCCGGCAACCTTGACGATTAACACAGGGACAGATCCGGTAGCGCCGAGCATTACGGGCCAACCTCAGAACCAGACGGTGACCATAGGACAGACAGCAACCTTCACAGTAACCGCGGCAGGTTCGGAACCGTTGAACTACAAATGGAAAAAAGACGGGAGCGATATAGCCGGAGCTACCTCTGCGATGTTAAACATCGTCAATGCCCAGACTTCGGATGCAGGGACCTACACGGTAGAAGTAAGCAACGACGCAGGCAAGATCATTAGTGATCCGGCAACCTTGACCGTCAACGAGACGGGGGCCTTAAACCTTCTTTTAACGCCTGGCGACCGTTTTGTACGTTTGGATTGGAGCGAAGTGCCTGAAACAGTATCCTATTATGTGTATCAAGACGCTGCACATGTGGAAACGGTGGCAGGCAGCGTTTACAGTCATGAAGTTACAGGCCTTACCAATGGACAGACATATACCTTTGAAATTCGGGCCATTGACGATAATGATGATGTCATCGCTACTTCCGGTAATTACAGCGCCACGCCGAGAACCGTGCCCGGGGCGCCGACAAACGTAACGGCCACAGCCGGAAACGGACAAGCCACAGTGAGTTTTAGCGCTCCTGCAAGCAACGGCGGCAGTCCGATCACCGGCTATACCGTAACGGCAAGTCCCGGCAATATTCGTGCCACAGGCACAAGCAGTCCGATTACCGTTACCGGTTTGGACAACGGAACGAGCTACACCTTCACCGTAAAGGCAACGAATGCGGCAGGAGACAGCGCGCAGTCAGTGCCGTCCAATTCCGTAACGCCATATAAGTCTTCCGGTGGCGGGAGCAGAGGCGGCAGCACGCCGAGTACGCCGCCGACAACGGGATTGAACATCACTGTCAACGGCAAAGAGGGAACCATAGGCACAGCCGACACAACAAAAGTAGGTGACAAGACGATCATCACCGTCACCATAGATGATCAGCAACTGGCAGAAAGACTGAAGCAGGAAGGAAGAAAGGCTGTTGTAACGATCCCGGTGACAACCAAAGCGGACGTGGTCATCGGTCGCTTAAACGGCCAGACTGTCAAGAACATGGAAGGCCAAGAAGATATCCTTGAGATTACAGCCAATAATGTAAGCTATGTCCTGCCTGCGGCGCAAATCAACATCGACAGCGTATGGTCCCAATTTGGCCGGCAGGTTGAACTTAAGGACATCCTGATTGATGTTAAAATCGCCGCAGCCAGCCAGAAGGCAGCCGCTCAAAACAACGATCAAATGGTAGTTGATCCCATAGAATTCGTGATAACCGCTGCAAATGCCGGTAAGACAGTGGAGATTAGCAAATTCAACGCCTACGTAGAGCGGATCATCGCCCTTCCGGAAGGAGTCGATGCGAGCAAAATCACCACAGGCGTCGTGCTTAACCGAGACGGAAGCTTTTCCCACGTTCCGACGGAAGTGTTTGAAAAGGATGGAAAATGGTATGCCAAACTGAACTCTCTGACGAATTCAACCTATTCAGTTATCTGGAACCCGGTAACGGTAAGTTCGGTGGAGAATCACTGGTCGAAAGCCTATGTAAACGACATGGCATCCAGGCTGGTCATAAAAAATCCTGAGAGCTTCACCCCGGACGGACAGATCACGAGGGGAGATTTTGCAGAGTATGTTGCCAAGGCCCTCGGTATATACAGAACGGGAGTAGCCAAAGCGGGAGAGTTCTCTGATG
The DNA here is from genome assembly GCF_000215085.1 of Desulforamulus ruminis DSM 2154. NCBI lineage: Bacteria > Bacillati > Bacillota > Clostridia > Eubacteriales > Peptococcaceae > Desulforamulus > Desulforamulus ruminis. The sequence goes on along the minus strand of NC_015589.1, from coordinate 2,832,704 downwards.
TGTCGAGTGGCAACGAACTGGCCGATGCCATTACGATGACGGCCGAATATGGAATCATCGCCGGATATCCCGACGGAACCTTCAGACCGGAAGCGAAAATCACCCGGGAAGAAGCCATGATCATGTATGCAAGAGCCATGGACATTGTAGGATTGAAGGAGAAGAGCAACAACAGAATCGAAAACTATCTAGACAAACAGGAAATAAGTGGCTGGGCCTATGAGGGCGTCAAGAAAACCGTCAGCGCCGGAGTATTTAACGGCAAAACGGAAGCGACCATCGATCCGAAGGGAATGCTCACCTATGCGGAAGCGGCCACAGCCATTCGCAACCTCCTGACAGAAACAAAAATGATTAATAAGTAAAAACTGTAACCGTAGCGGCAGGTCGCGGCGCATTGACCGGTTTGCTATAAAATACAAAGAAGTCTTCTGATAGTGAGTGCAATTTGCTGTCAGAAGACTTTTTTCTCCTATTTCCAGGGGCGGAATAAGTTTCCGGAGAAATAGCTGACCCAGTAATTGTTCCGTGACGGCAGAGGGAGAAATATTGCTGACACAAGAATAAAATGGAATCCAAAATAACCGGGGATAAGCCTGTGAATGAAGTGCTTATGGAGTTTTTTGTTTCCAAATAAAAAAGGAAGAATACATATAAATATTGAAATAAACAAGTAAAAATTTGTTTTAAAAAATAGTGAGCGCTTGTGAAATAGATGCCTGGATGGGCAGTGTTTTTGAACAGACTGAGAGACTCCATGCAACAGTGAAGAGGATGCAAAAACACAGGCCGGCTAATCATTTTGCCTGCAAATAATGAGGAGACTCGATGTGACAAAAAGAACGATTTATTCTTTCTTGAGCGTGGTTTTTTCCCTTGCCATCGCCCTGGGATTGCTTTTTTTTGCCCTTGAGCGGGATGGTTCGAATGAGCCAAGAGCTGTTAAGGGCGTACTTGACGCCAGAGAGTATGATTTTGACGCAGAAGGCCCCCTTCAGTTAAATGGCGAATGGCAGTTTGTGGCCGGCAAGCTGGCAGATACTGCCTATTTTGATCAGCATCAAGACATTCCCCACTACGTACCCGTTCCTTCCGAATGGACCCGCTATGAAACAGACGGGCGCCCGATGCCCCCTTACGGCAGCGCCACCTATCGCCTGCGGGTGCAATTGCCGGAGATGAACGGGGTCATGGGTGTGAAGACGAATAATATTCGTATGTCCAACGCTGTGTGGATCAATGGAGAAAAGGTAGGGCAAAGTGGAATCCCGCAAGAAAACGCTTCCTATCAAGCCCGTAACACACCGTACGTTGCTTTTTTTCCGCTCGAAGGCAATGAACTGGAGATCATTGTTCAGGCAGCCAATTTTCACTATGGCACGGGTGGGGGCATCATCAGTTCTTTGTATCTGGGTGATGAGCAAAGCATTCTCCGGACCCTGGATCTTCAGCGCATGTATGATTGGGTGATGCTGGTATCTTTTCTGACCATGGGAATTTATTTCTTCAATTTTTACTTCTTTTTAAGGAAATACAGAGAGTTGCTGTTTTTTTCCTTAGCCTGTTTTATGTTCGCTCTTTACACCGCCACCCATGGCGAGAAACTGTTGCATGCCTATTATCCTCAACTGCCTTATATTTTGTTTTTAGGATTACAAAGGCTCTCGGGCGTCCTCATGGGCATATTTCTTTCTTTGTTTTTTCATTTTCTTTTTCCCCGTCTTTCCCATCAGAAAATTCTTTATGCCGTCCTGTTGATCGGCGGCTTGATACTGGTTTTGATTTGCAGTCCTGCTCGTTTCAACATGGGCGCTCAAGTGGAGGTGCTAAAACTCAATATCCTTTTCCCGCTTGCCGTGGTCATTCACATTTTCTATATTCAGGTAAAAACCGTGCAAGCGGGGGTGGCGGGAGCTTCTTTTCTCATGGTTGCTTCCTCGGTCACGATCCTGTATATCGCTGTGGGCATTTTGAATGTGTACAACCAAATGAACCCTTCAATCCTTCCGCCCCTCATACCCTTTATTTACATGCTGCTGCTTTCCTTGTACATGTCTAATCGCTTTGTGAGCATCTACAAACAAAATGAGGCGCTATCTGAGCGGCTTGTGCAGGCGGATCGATTTAAAGACGAATTTTTGGCTAAAACATCTCATGAGTTCCGCACACCGCTGCATGGTGTTATGACGTTGGTTCAATCCATGCTCACAAGCCCTGCCTCCGGCTCCCTGACCCCGGAACAAACCAATAAACTGTCGCTCGTTAAGGAGATCTCCAAACGATTGGCCTTTTTGGTGGAGGATATTGCGGATCTTTCCAAACTTAAACAAGGGCAATTGAAAATCCGGCCGCAAAATGTGGACTTGCACACGATCTCCCATCTGGTGACGGAAGTTTTCGCCCATGTCCTGCCCGGTCACATGACGCTGCGCAATCAGGTTTCTCCGCACATTCCTTACGTGCGGGCCGACGAAAACCGGCTCCGGCAAATTCTGAACAACCTGATTGACAACGCAGCCAAACATGCCGGCGCCGGTGGTGAAATTGAACTTTCGGCCCAGGAACAAGCCGGCTTTGTGGTGGTGTCCGTCAAAGATGCGGGACCGGGCATTGCACCGGAAGAATTGGAAAAGGTTTTTGAGCCTTACCAGCAAGGGGCAATTCCGTCCCAGAGGCCTGGAGGCGTCGGCCTGGGATTGGCCATTGCCAGGCAATTGGTGGAATTGCAGGGAGGACGCATCTGGGTCCAATCGGAACAAGGAAAAGGCGCCGTCTTTTCCTTCACCATCCCTGTGGCAGCCACGGAAAAGGTCCGCCCAATTGACATTTCCCTCCAGGAGACAGCAGATTTCCGGACGGCTCCGGTCTCATTCCCGATGTCCAGAATGGTTGAAAAGGGCCACGGCAAAAAAATCATCATTGCCGATGACGACCATACGAGCTTGCGCGTGCTCATGGAAGCGTTGGAACCGGAAGGGTACTTTCTCATCGCCGTCGACAATGGCCAGGCTGTGTTGGATCTATTGGAGCAGCGCGCTGATGTGGATTTGATCATTCTGGACATCATGATGCCGGGTTTGTCGGGTTATGAAGTATGCCGGAAAATCAGAGCATCCTATAGCATTGCCGAATTGCCCGTGCTCATGCTGACGGCGGCCATTTTGCCGGAAGACATGGTGGCTGCCTTTCAATCGGGGGCCAACGACTTTCTGCACAAGCCTTTTGATCTGACGGAGCTGAAAAGCCGGATGAGCAGCTTGCTCAACCTGAAAGAAGCCGTCGCCACAGCCTCCAGGATGGAAGCGGCTTTTTTACAGGCCCAAATCCGCCCGCATTTTCTCTATAATGTGTTGAATTCCATTTTGTCCTTAAGCTATATGGACATTGAAAAGACACGCAAGCTTATCACTGAATTCGCCAATTTTTTGCGAGGCAGCTTTGCCTTCAGCAATACCAGCCAGTTTGTGCCGTTGGAAAAGGAACTGGCCCTGATCCAATCCTACATCACCATTGAAGAGGCGCGTTTCCCCGGGAGATTTCAGTTTGAGCTGGCTGTAGAGAAAAACCTGCGCTGTTACTTACCGCCTCTCTTGTTGCAGCCCCTTGTGGAAAACGCTGTCCGTCACGGCCTGGCCAACCGGCAAGAGGGAACGGTATCCCTTACCGCACGGCGGGATGGCAACGGTGTTATCTTTCAGATCCGGGACAATGGCGCCGGCATGTCCAAGGCGCAAGTGGAAAGCATCCGACAGCAGCAACCGCTTCCCGGGGGCGGGGTGGGCTTGTTGAATCTATGCAAACGGATCAAGCAACACCCGGGATTTTCCGTTGCCATCCGCAGCGAGGAAAATATGGGCACAAGCATTGTCATCACGGCGCCTTATAGAGATAGGTTTTCCGAAAAGGAAACAGCCGCCCGTGAAGAAGCCTGAAAACGAGAAGCCGCTGTCATCATTGCCGTGAGAGAAAACCTTTGCCTTTTTCCGGCGCCTGGTAAAGTGATTTGTTCAGAAATTGTTCAGCAGCCTTCGCTATAATTAAACAAGCGGAATAATTTCTCAACTCTAACTTTTTTTATTTGCTTTGCCAAGTCTTACGAGATCTTTTCCTGTTGGCAATGCTGTTTCTATTATTTTGATTTTTTGAAAGAAGGAAAAATTATGCTTCGGGCCATAGCTGTGGATGACGAAATCCTGGCGCTGCACTTGCTGGAAAATCTATTACAAGAAATAGGCGGCGTCAATTTGATTGGAACTTTCACCGATGCAACGCGGGCCTTGGCAACCATTGCCGAGGAAAAGCCCGACATCGTTTTTCTGGACGTGGAAATGCCGAATCAAAACGGCCTTTCTATGGCCGAGCGACTGACAGCCCTGAATGATGAAACCAGCATTGTCTTTGTCACCGCCTATGAGCACTACGCGCTGCAAGCTTTTGACGTCCGGGCGGCGGATTATATTTTGAAGCCCATTGAAAAAGACCGGCTTGCTAAAACCATCCGCCATTTTTTAAAATGGAACGGGAAAGTTTCGACGCCTTATATTGAGAAGCGCTGTTTCCAGGCGCAGTTTTTGGGAAATTTCAGTCTGCGTGATCCAAGGGGAGACTTGATTAAATGGCGCACCAAGAAGGTAAAGGAGCTTTGCGCCTACCTGCTGCATCATCGCCAACCGGTCCACCGCAGCCAAATTATCGATGATTTGTGGCCTGCCGTGGCTCCGGATAAGGGGAGCAATCTGTTGCATAGCACGGTTTACCAATTGAGAAAGACTTTAAAGTCTCTAAACTGCGAGAATCCGATCCTTTACGCCGGTGAATTTTACACGCTGTGCCTGGAAGCGGAGAGCGATGTGCACGAAATTGAAAAAATACTCACTGGCCTGTCTCCGGCGAACGAACAAGCCATTTTAAACTTGCTGCAACACGCCAATAAAGATTATCTGGAACAGGAAGACTGGCCCTGGTCTCTAGGGGCCAGGGAGAAATTGCGCGAAGCCTACAAACATTGCCTGGAGGGCTATGTTTTTTCCACGCCCGCAACCTGCTCGAAAAAGGGTGCGCGCAGGGAGAGCTTGGAAAAATTGATCCACATGGAGCCATTCGAAGAACGCTATATTCAAGAATTGATCCGTCATCATCTGGCTTTGGGCAATAAGAGGAAGGCGTTGGAGACGTACCGGCAGTTGGAAAAGCTGCTGGCGGAGGAATTAGGAGAAAAACCGCAGATTGAGACATCCAGTCTGGTACAAAACCTGTTTTAAACGGAGTCTGATGAACGAGATTGAGAGACCGGGAGCCGCATCCTTTAATGCGGTGTTTACTGACCCAGGGACTTAAAATATTTTTATATACTGTGATTAACCAAGAGTGAATGACCTGTATTCACTAGAAAACCTGTGCAGAATCCAGGGGGTCATTACAAAAGGCTGGTTTCCCAAGCTTGGAAAACCAGCCTTTGAAATTATTCTAAAAATGGAAAGTTAGAAATTAAAGACTGTGTCCCAATCAAAATCTCCGGATGTTTCCACATTTTTTGGCCAATGGGCACACCATTGCGGTACAATCGGATTTTCTACTCTGTCAAGGCTTGGCGTGTAAGGCTTAATATCTAACACAGGAGTTCCATCCTCTGCGTCTATAAAAGCCAAACCAATGATTCCGTTTTGGCAGTCAAGATAGGTAATATACGCACAAGTAAGAGCTATGGGATTTGGGCGCTCCGGAGAACGTGTTGCAAAGGTACCCAAGGTCTCCGGTGAACCTTTATATGGGCTTTTCTCAATTAATTTTGAGCGAGAGTCCAAATGATCGTTTTGATCAAACCACCAAAGAACGTGAATGTAACCAAAACCCTCCAGGTTAGTGAGGGCAGGAATGAACTCCTTTTCCAGTTCTAAGCGCATTCCCTTATTGTCTACACGAACTTTCCCAATTGATTTTATTATAAATCGTTCCATAAATAAATCTCCTATTCGTTTTATTTACGGCGCCGTTATATTCAGTATACCAATGTGTTTTTATACTACAAGCGTTTTTAAAAATAGTTTCAAACCAATAGTTTATTATATTTCGATCTTTTGGAATTAGAAAGGATGAATTCTAGAAAACAAGGCTCACTGCAGGCTGAAGGAATACCTGACGATAGACCGTGAAAACAGCGAAGGATGACATGAAAATAGGAAGTGGTGAGTTTAGATTCACGACTTCCTATTAAGCAAGCTATTTAGCGCAACCCAATATATGGACTGAAGTTATAGCCCTTAGCAAAATATTTAAGATGACAGGACGATGTATCTTCACTCAGCTTGGAGGCACATTTGACCCTGTGGTATGTCCTATTCCGGTGCGTTCAATTTTTCTTCCCACAGATGACGACGTTCCTCAAAGCTGACCTCCCGGTGGACTTGATGCAGCATCCATAAGTAGCCAAAGGGATCGGCAAACATCGAGTTGCTGACACCGTAATCAGCCATCTCCGTTACTTCCTGCACCGTTACGCAGCCAGCTTCCAGTGCACTTTTATGTACCTTACGAATGTCCGGCACCATTACATTGAACCAAATCGGTTTGGCATCGTTAGGCTTTGGGGCGATGAGCTGGAACTCAGGATTTTCATCTAGCATATGAAAACGTGTACCGTAGATGGAAAACACGGCTTCATTTTGACCCTTTGGGAAATCGGTTACTTCAATACGTTTTACCTCGAATATACGCTCGTACAATGCCAACGCCTTTAGACTATCAGTAACCACAAAATCAATTTCTACTCCTGTCATCGTCTTCCTCCTTATTCATTGATAATATCATAGTGCCCCTGTAGCCTGGCAAAAAGCTGGTATACGCTTTATCCTGCAGATATCTTCACTGTCTATAAATAATCTTGAAGATGTAGCTTACTGGTTTGAGCCAACTGAGAATGAATGGCACAACGGAAATCCGACATAAGGTTTTTGCAAGGTTTTCCGGCCACTTTATCCGCAGGAAAACCATCGGTTTTCACACAATATAAAGAAACGCAACACATCCGCTGCATTTCACACAATCTATGGTTAGTTTTTAAGTTACAATATATTTATTATTCGCTTCGCTTTTAATCATTCCCCACACCACCTGAGATTATATCAATAATAAAAATGTAGTTATCATACGAAAACCACAAACTCATTCGTTTTTAAAAACTTACTATACCATAAAATTTTCTAAAAGTTAATTGTTGGTCTCCAAGCCGTCATCATTGTGACGGCTTTTTACATATACCAAATTCAAGTGAAAGGAATGAACCTCTATGCAAAGAAAAGCAAGACCTTAACCCGACCTACAGGAGGACAAAGATCCAAGAATTTCTAGACATGATAGCGCCCTTGGTTATCCAATTCAATACCGACCACTTCATCTGCGGCAACCTCAACTTATAGACCATAAAAAGACAAAAAATGATATATAAATTAGGAAGCAGTGAGATATAAACCCACTGCTTCCAGTCGAAACTATCCTTTTGTCAGGTGAAGGCGCCGGTCTTCAATTGTATAGATCCTGTCGGCCACGTTTTCCAGCATTCTCTGGTCATGGGAAATGAACAAGATGGTGCCACCATAATTTTTCATTAATGCTTCTAACGCCTCTACGCTGGGTAAATCCAGATAATTACTGGGTTCATCCATCAGCAGAATGTTGTAGCGTCCCAGGAACATTTTAGCCAGCAGCAATTTGATTATTTCTCCGCCACTTAGCACCGATAAATTTTTCCGGATGTCATTTTGTGAAAAGCCCATGGAGGCCAGCACAGAGCGAATTTCAGACTGCTGGTAGTCGCAGTTTTTTTCCATAAAGGCTATGACACATTGATCACGGTTGAATTTATAGCCGCTTTGGGCAAAATAGCCAATTTCTGCCTTTGGAGAAACGGAGATGCCGTCTTCCCGATTCAGAATCATATGGAACAGAGTCGTCTTACCTGTCCCGTTCCCTCCGGTGAATGCTACCTTCCCTCCAAGGGGAATTTGAAAGGAGGTGCTGTCGAAAATCACTTTATCAGCAAATCGTTTGTTGATTTCTGTTCCTGTAATCGGATAGGGATTATGCAGAGCCAGGGCCTGGCTTTGACGGAAGCGAACGGTTCTGACTTTTTCAGGAGCCTGCACCTCCTCCATGGCAGCCATGCGGTGTTCCATGGATTTAGCGGAGTTGTAGAGAGATTTTTGTTTGCTGCCCATGGTTTTCTGATGCCCTAGGCGGCTGCCGCTTTCTGTCATCCCTTTTTTAGCGGTTTCTTTGGATTTTTGATCAATCTTCCTTGCCTGCTTTCGCTTTTCTTCGGCGGCTCGCTCCAGGCGTTCCCGCTCGGATACAAACTGTTCGTAGCGAACCGCCTGATTTCGCCGTTCTTCCTCTTTCTGATGGAGGTAATTGGAATAATTTCCCCAATACTCAGTGATTTTGCCGTCCTTTAGCTCCCAGATTTTATTCACGACGGCATCAAGAAAATAGCGGTCATGGCTGATGATTAGCAGCGCGCCTGAAAAATACTGGAGCTGACCGATAAGGAAATCAATCCCTTCTCGATCAAGATGGCAGGTGGGTTCATCGGCAAAAATGCCATGCACCTGACAGGAAAGTGCCTGTGCCACTTTCAGCCGAGTCTCTTCACCGCCGCTCATGTTTTGCTTATCCAGCTTGTTGACGCCGAGTTTGCTAAACAGGGCATGATCCGTGGAGCACTGAACATGCGCTTCTTCCAATTGAGGAATGTGTGCAAAATTTCCTGAGCGTTTTACCCTGCATCCGGGCGGCGTGAATTCCCCCAGCAGCACCTTGAGCAGAGTGCTTTTTCCTGCTCCGTTGCTGCCAATCAAGCCGATACGGTCATAATCATACAACTCCAGTTCATTAATATCCAATACCTCGCGGCCTGTATATTCCACACAAATATCACTTGCTTTTAATAATAATTCCATTGTTGTTCCTCCTGTTTTAAATCGCATATTTTCATTGAGTGGATCGCAGGAAAATCCTGCGATTTAAACAGGATGGTTTATATAAAGATATAATACATTGTGGTTGCTCCTTCTTTATTTTTATTGTTGATTTTATTTCCGATTTCCCGATTCAAGCAATAAAAAATACAGGCCCAAGTCCGCAATGCGGGCTTTGGATCTGCATATCAACGAGAAAAGGCAAACAAAGAGAAAGGGATAGCGGGAAAAAGCCATACCTAACCTGTATCCATGCCCTGATTCGTAAAAATAAGCACAACAAAAAGCCCACAATCGTGGATAGTTTTACCACTTTTTTATTGCCGGCTTATCTTAAACGAATAGAATGCAAAGATACTTGTCTCCTTTATTAATACAATTTTATTTTAATATAGCATTTTGATTTTAATATTGTCAATTTGCATTAATATCCTTAATCCGTCAACGTACGTGGCGTCTCAAGAAAAACAAGACATCAAGCACCGTCACAAGAGGATGTTCATATTGGGAACAATGATTTGAATGATTTGGGGATAAAACGACACGAGCGAAAACTGGCCCGCTGTTGCACCAGTAGGCTTATCTGACGAAGCTGTTAAAATTTAAAAATGAATTGTTCCTCCGATTTCATACAGTGCTCCGGGGACCAATTCACAGCCCATGACATATTCATCAGGAATATTGGGTTTGTGTTTGATGCCGAAATGAGCCGCGGATTTAAAACCAAATCGATGGTAATAAGCAGGATCGCCAACAAGAAATACAGATGTGTATCCCAGCTTTTTTGCCAATTGCCAGCTTTCCTTGATTAAGCTGGAGCCAACTCCTTTGTTTCGATGATCATATTTATGAAGTCCTCCATTAAATACTGCAAGTTAACCGCTTTTTATTGCATTTGCACAGATTGTACCGTTAAAGAAGCCGGGATCTAGGTGCTGCTTCTATTTCTGGGGGCTTAGGACTTTTGGACTGCAATCTCCTATGATATCATAGTGCGCCAATTTTTTGTTGACTAACTTTAAAAGGTCCGTGTATTCCTGAATGTGTGTTTCAATAATTTCTTTCTGCTTGAGAATAATCTGACGCCTTTGGGGTACGGTATCTTCTCCCAGGCGGCATAGATCCACATAGTTCTTGATATAAGCGATGGACATCCCGGTGGCTCTCATACAGCAAACAAGCTGAAGCCATTCCAGGTCAACGTCGGTATAATCTCTAACCCCGTTTTGAGCGCGCTGAATCGAGGGTAAAAGTCCTTCTTTTTCATAGTAGCGTAGTGTATAGGGGGTTATATTAAACTTTTCAGATACTTCTTTAATGGAATAGCTCAACTTTTTCACTCCTCAAAAGGGTTTTGAATTTTAGCTCAAAGCATCAATTGTATAGATCAATCTTATTATATAGTTTGTTGTTCGCCGGAATCAATATTCTTTCTCTAGGGCCATGGAAAGGCCGAATTTATTTCAGGAATGAATGGAGGGGGCCAAGGGACCGGTACTTGTTTCAGACGATGAAAAACCCGGCTGAGAAGTATGCAGATCCTGTGAAGAGGGGATATTCCTAATAAGAATTGAAAAGCGTATAAACAGTCAAACTGTTTATCGTCAGGGGGTATGCAGTTGGGCAGGCGCATCCGGCATATCAACCGGTACCGGGAGATCGCTGCAGCAATGATTAGTCAGGGATTTCATTATATTGTTGAAGAGATGGGCTTAATTGAAAAAGTGCCCTATTATCAACGGTTACGACCGCTGGCAAGAGATAAATCATCCGGGGGTATCGGGGAACGCATCCGGCTGGTTCTCCAACAGTTGGGCCCAACCTATATCAAATTAGGGCAGATTGCAAGTACACGACCGGATATTCTCCCTCCGGCAATCCTTAGTGAACTGGAAAAGCTGCAGGATAAAGTCCCGCCTTTTTCCTTTGCCCAAGTAACTTCAGTGATAGAACAGGAACTGGGAGCTGAACTGGAAGAAATTTTTGAGCAATTTGATCCGGACCCCCTGGCGGCGGCTTCCATCGGACAAGTTCATCAGGCGGTTCTGCGAACCGGTGAGAAGGTTGCGGTAAAAATTCAACGTCCCGGCATTGCTGCCAATATTGAGACCGATTTAGAGATTTTGTATGAACTGGCCCGTCTTGCGCAGCGGCGCTTTCAGTGGGCGGAAGCCTATCAAATTGTGGATATTGTTGATGAGTTTGCGAAATCTCTTGGTAATGAACTGGATTATACCATTGAAGCACGTAATGCGGAAAAAATTTATAAACAATTCCAAGATAATGCTCAAATTTATATTCCTAAAGTATATTGGGATTATTCTAGCAAAAAGGTACTGACTGCAGAATATATTGCAGGCATCAAAATTAGTGAAAGAGATTCTTTAGCCCAACAAGGTTATCATCTTTCTCTTTTAGCCGAGCGTTTTGCCAAAGGGATTTTTCACCAAATTTTTATAGAAGGTTTTTTTCACGGTGATCCCCATCCCGGCAATGTAGTGGTACTGCCCGGAGAGATCATTGCTTTTTTGGATTTTGGTATGGTCGGGCGCCTTAGTCCCGATATGAAATATCATCTATCTTCCATCGTAATCGGTCTTATGCGTCAGAACTCGGATGATTTGCTCAAAACCCTCCTGCGCATGGGGATTGTTCCCGATGATGTGAATATGGTAAAGCTGAGGGACGATATAGAGATATTAAGGGAAAAATATTACGGAGTTCCCCTAAGTCAAATCAGTCTGGGGGAGGCAGTCAATAACATCTTTGCGGTTACCCTGACCCATAAAATAAAAATGCCTGCAGATTTCGCCCTGGTAGGGAAGGCACTGTTGACCATGGAGGGGATTGCTGAGAAATTAGACCCCAAATTGAGTATTCTTGATATTGCCCAGCCCTTTGGACGGAAATTGTTAATGGAACGGCTGCGGCCAATGGGGATGGCTAAAACTTTAGGCAAAAACGCGGCTGATTTTGCTGAACTTCTCTTAAGTATACCTAAGCACTTCCAGGATTTAAGTGCTGTTATTAAACGAGGGCGGTTGGGCCTGGAGGTTTCTGTTCCGGAAATGGAACTCTTTTTAAAGAATCAAGACCGGATGGGGAACCGCTTGTCTTTCAGCATTATTCTGCTTGCCTTTAGTATTATTATGGCCAGTATCATTATTAGCCTGCCGTTGGCCGGCCAATCCTCCCCTTTATGGAAAATTCCCATTGTGGAAATTGGTTTCGGCATGGCTATGCTAATGTTCCTCTGGTTGCTTTATGCCATTGTCCGCTCGGGTAAGCTTTAATTTCCTTAAGCAGCAAATTATCCTATGATAGGCATTAAAACTGAACCGTGGTGATCATGGGCTTACGGAAACGGAAATGCAAAACCTGCTCATGAACTTTAAAGATGATGCAAGGATTGCTTCCTGGGCTCGCGAAGGTGTCGCTGTGTCGGCAAAAACCGGAATCATACCGGGCAATAGCGACCAAGCATTTGCACCTCAAAGTAATGCCTCCAGAGCGAAAGCGTAGTCATTCTAAAAGGGCTACGCAATCTCAATAATACGGAAGAAGGTGTCTCAAAACAGATTTAACCTGTTAGAGATACCTTCTCTTATATGGCGGCATCCCTAGGCCTAAATACGATCAAACTCCATACAGAGGCCGGCCAATTATTGCAAAAACTTTATCATTGGCGGACGATAACTTATAATACTAGTATATATTGCGTATTTTAGAGCCCGGAGAGGTGTTTTTATGTTACCTGTCTATCGTACTGTAAAGCAAATGAGTGAGATAAAGATAGAAATCAACAAATCCCTGTTTATTGCCTATGCCAGCCCTGCCGAAAACGAAGCAGCGGCTGTCAGCTTCATTGGAGAGATTAAAAAGCGGCACCGAGAAGCGAGCCATAATTGCTCGGCCTATGTAATCGGCCGGCGTGCAGAGCAGCAAAAGGCCGATGACGACGGCGAACCCTGCGGCACGGCCGGCAGACCAATATTGGAAGTGATCAATAAGTCCGGTGTTAAAAATACCGTTATTGTTGTCACCCGTTACTTCGGCGGCGTCAAGCTGGGCGCCGGCGGACTGATTCGCGCCTATACCCAGGCCGCAGCCGCCGGGCTGGAAGCGGCCGTTATTGTGGAGAAACAGCTCCATACCCGGCTGGCTATTGAAGTAGACTATGCTTTACTGGGAACGCTGGAAAATCAATTACGGCTTAATCATTATCCCATTGAAACCAAAGAGTACACCGCCGTAGTCAAACTTACCGCCCTGGCCCCCAAAGGCCAGGAAGACAAACTCAGCCAACTGGTGGCCGACTGTACGTCTGCCCAGGCCATTGTCCGGGAAACCGGCGCAATATACCTGGAGGTCATGCCGGAAATATGAGCAAAGACCAAGTCTGCAAGTCCTTCAGAGCGCCGGCGGAAACCTTGATTTTCTTGACCTCAGGAGAAAATAATATTTTAAAGCATGATTCCCATATGAATGATTTCTTCCAGAATTTTAATGGTTTTCTTTTCCGATGGCTGATATTCAACAAGGCATAAGCCAATGATATTTAGTTTTTCATGCAGTTCTTTTAACAAAGTCGAGAGGGTTGTCACTGTTAACCCTCCGGGGGGAGGGACTGGAACATGGGGAAAGGCAACAGGATCAAGTGCGTCCAGGTCGATGTGAACATAAATATTTTGCGACCCTTTGGATTGAATGACATTCATAACATCATCAATCTTAGCTTCAATATCCTCGGTTTTTAACACCGTAATATTTTGTTCATGAATATTGGCAGCTTCCGGGTATAGAGGACTTTGTTGAAGAAAACTGGAAATTCACTTGAAATTGTGGTATCATCTTTTCAAGTGAACTATAGAAAATAAAAAGACTGTAGGTGCGGTAACACCCACAGTCAGGTACAACGGTGTCTCTAAAGGGGCCGGCCCATATGTCTAAATAAGAATAGACCTCCCGCTGCTTGGCTAGGCTCAAGGGAGGTCTACATCTTTCTCTCATGCGACAACATAGCAACGATTAAGATGCCAAAAGTTAGCATCAGCATTAACGCTTCAAATGCTGTCATTAACTCACCCCCTGTCTTAAGGGGATGAGCCAGACCACCCTTGAGGAGCCTTTTCCATTGTACAGGAATATTATACCATAGACCCTTTGACCAAAGTTACTTTTATTTGTTCTAATAAGGAGTTTAGAAGGATTTCTACGGAAGTAAAAAGAGACAAAAAAAGGAAAGCCTTTTATTGGCTTTCCTTTTTAAATACAGTATTATTCGCTATAAAGCTTTGCTCCAACTGTTTATTCGTGCTATCCGACAATTTCAGGTGGGTAGCAATTTCATTCCCTGCCTTTTCTAAAAGCTGTAGGTAATTGGACAGGGCAGGTCTCAATTCTTCAGGGGGATCCGTTAGAAATTTTCCTTGAGGGGCATAGATTTCCCCAATTAAGTCTGTGTGCGTCTTAAGAGCCACCCGCTGAATCCAATGAGAGATTACTTGAAATTCCGTCTGATCGGGATAGCCGCAGTTGGCAATCATGACGAACTTAGGGGTTGTTGTTTCCACGGGCTTTGATGGTTCACTTTTTTCCCTTGATGCTTTCTGGGAATGAGGATTACCCGTCATTGTCAGTCGATCCATAAATACCTTTAACATCCCTGAAATATTTTCAAAATATACGGGTGTGGCTAAAACAATAACTCTTGCACCGCCCACAAGGGACAAAACCTCCATCATATCATCCTCTATTACGCATTGTCCGGGATGATTAAGCCAACAGGAGTGACAGCCTCTACAGTGTTGAATCTCTTTTTGGGCTAAAAAGATGTTTACTGTTTCCGCCCCTGCTGTCCGCGCTCCTTTTAAAAAGGCGCTGACCATAACGTTTGTGTTACTGGCTTCTCCTTTAGGGCTCCCGTTAATGGCTACAATTTTCATGGCTGCGTCTTTTTCCTTTCTTTTAGCTGATGATAGCCCCGCGGATCAAAGGGCTGAAGCTGATCCAGCCATTTTTCCTCAAGCTTTTTTAAAGCGTCTTTGGCATTGAAATAACCTTCTTCCTTTTGCTTCAAAACTTCTAATACCTCAAAAACAAAGGAGTCCGGGCCAAAGGTGTTCCATTCCTGCTGCAGTAATTTATTCTGGTGACAATTATGCTCTAATTGAAAGCGTTGTCCATTCATGATATTAAAATCTAGGCAGCTTTTTAGAAAGACTTTTTCGTTTTGCATGTTTTTAATTTGGAATACACCCGCAGGGGTTTTGTTTTCCTTATATATTTGTTTTAATTCCTTTTTATGATCCATAACGTTCTATCCTTTCCGGGTATTTTTATCCCTTAACCAATATTGACTGCCGTCCGGCTTCCGATTTAAATAACCATGTTCAATTAAATATCTTCTTAAAGTGACGTAATCATCGTCAATGGCTTTTAATATCTCATTCACTTCTTTTTCTCCATAGATTCGGTCCCTTTTAAAGTTTTTAGCAATTTCCTGGAGAGCCATGAGACTTTCCGGTACTAATTGAAAAAACTGTCCATCCTTGGTATCCATGCTGGTTTGGATAACAATTTTTTTCTTTTGAGGGTTGTTATTCTGAAGAGCTTCTTCTGTTTTGAGGATTTCAGTATACAAAGGTTTAAATTCTTTTTTATGATCGCTCATGTTTATCTTTTCCTTTTAATTTTTATTTCTTGAGCCAATATTGACTGCCGTCCGGTTTTCTATCTAAATAACCGTATTCGATTAGGTACCTTCGCAAGGTGACATAATCATCATAAACATCCTTCAATATTTCGTTAATTTCCTTTTCTCCATAGATATATTCCCGTTGAAACCGTTTGGCAATTTGCTGCAGAATAACCAATTTTTGCTTTTCCCTTGAGGGAAAGGTACTTAAAGAGCCGTCTACCCCCTGGGGAAAATATGTCTTTAGTATTTTTTCCCTTTCATCCCGGGTAATATTATAGCGGTCATCTACCATGCGGGCCGTCTGATGAAAATTGATAAAGGCAGGTGCGTGACTGTCTTTTTCTTTTAAAAGTTCCATCATAACTAAAAACACTTTCGCCTGGCGCTCCTTTTCTTTCAATATAAAGCGATGATTACGGATGGTTGCGGCACTGCCGATATTCATTTCCTTCTTAACTTCCTCGTCACTTTTTCCCTGATAAAAAAGTCTCAGAAGGTTGTTTTGATGTTCTGTAAGACCGGTAAATTTTTTATCCAACTGGATTAAATACTCAAATACCGAGCCGTGGGCCTGCTCAATGTGGCTATGCATATATCTGCGGGCTTCATAAAAAATACCCTCCACAGGGTAAACAATCCCTTTCTCGATTTTTTTACCGCAAAGCAGGCAGATGTAATGGTTCTCTTTTTCAATATATCCATTTTTCAGTTCTTCCTGAGAAGCATTCCAAAACAAGTCTGATGTACTCATTAATAGACACAACCTTAAAATGTTTTATTTATTTATAAACATTTTATTATTATGTCTATAAAATGTCAAGTTGAGGAGTAATGCGATGAAATATTAAAGCCCGGAGCTACAATGCCATGGTAGGCTCCGGGCTTAGAAGTATAAGGTTTCTTAAAAACAAAAAAACCCTACCGATTGGCAGGGTTTAAATTCTTGGTTGCGGGAGAAGGACTTGAACCTTCGACCTTCGGGTTATGAGCCCGACGAGCTACCAACTGCTCTATCCCGCGACAACTTGTTTAGTATACCATTAATATGAGTCTTTGTCCAATTAATTTTTTTAAAATTAGATGGTCTGCGCAGTTAACCTGAGAAAATGGGTAAAGCTTTACGAGAAATTAACCGTTCCGGTCGATGGTGATATAGAAGGAAGCGTATGTATTCTGAAGCACCTGGAAGAAGGACATTTGCTGCAGTCCGGTGAAATTTTAGTGGCAGCCACCACCAATATCGGATGGACCCCCCTTTTTCCAAGGGCTGCCGCCCATTATTACCGACATCGGCGCGCCTTTGTCCCATGCCGCTATCGCAGCCAGGGAGCTTGGCATTCCCGCTGTGGTGGGCTGCGGTAATGCCACCATAAGGCTTAAGACGGGGATCGGGGATGGTAGACGGCGGACAGGGAAGTTGTACAGATATTGAAGCAAATCTAGTTGTTTAATTGAAAAGGGCGCTGAAAAACGAGCGAAGCCGGCTTGTGTTTGATATTTATACAGAAAACAAGTTGGCCGCGCTCTTATTATTCGGAAAATACTGTTAATTAAAATGGTGATAATGGCAAATAATTATACACTAACGGTTTGTCAAATGAAGAAATTTAATCAAATAATGACTAATTTTTAGAACAAGTAATGTGTGTAATACATAAACTATCAGAATCAAAAAATACGGCCGAATATCAAATTGCGCCCGGTTTAAAAAAGTAATAGTATACGAAAAGGAGATTATTATCCACTCAGAGAGGACAAAGAGAGGGTGGGGGGATCTCGTACATAAAGATTAGGGAGGTCGTCCGAGGAAGATGTTCAAGAAAAGGTATATGGCGCTTGTGGCTGTTCTGCTGGTGGCGGTGATGGCCCTGGCCGGATGCGGCGGCGGTGGCGAGGAGAAAGACGCCTCGAATTCCCAAGCATCCAACGTGATTAAAATCGGGGTTTATGAACCCCTTACCGGCACCAATGCTGCCGGCGGACAGATGACGGTTGAAGGGATCAAACTGGCGAATCAGTTATTTCCTGAAGTGAACGGCAAAAAGGTAGAATTGTTCATTGTTGATAATAAGAGCGAAAAACAGGAAGCGGCCAATGCGGTCGAGCGGCTGATCAGTAAAGAGAAGGTTGACGTAATTATCGGCAGCTACAGCAGTTCCCTTTCCATGGCCGGCGGTCCCATTGCCAAAGATGCGGGAGTTCCTGTTATTGGCTGCTCTCCCACCAATCCCGCAGTTACTCTGGATAACGACTATTATTTCCGGGTCTGCTTCATTGATCCCTTCCAGGGAACCGTAATGGCAAACTATGCCGTTGAAAAACTGAATGCCAAAACTGCGGCCATCATTCAGGATGTGCAGCAGGACTATTCCGTAGGTTTAAATAATTACTTTGAAAAATCCTTTAAGAAGCTGACCGGGAATGAAGAGGCCATTGTAGCCAAAGTGAACTACAACAGCGGCGATAAAGATTTTTCTTCCCAGTTAACCACAGTAAAAGCTAAAAATCCCGATGTAATTTTTGCCCCCGGCAATTTCATGGAATGCGGTATTCTGGTTCAGAAGGCCCGTGAGTTGGGCATTACCTGCCCCATTCTGGGCGGCGATACCTGGGAGGCTGAAGAATTCCTGAACAGCGTGAAAAACACCCAGGATATTTATTTCAGCACTCATTTTGATTCTGAACATCCGGTAACCGATATGTCCACCAAGTTTATGGAAGAGTACCAAAAGGCTTATCCGGATAAACAGGTCAACGCTTTTGGCGCATTGGGCTTTGATGCTTATATTTTAGCCTTGGATGCCATTAGCAAAGCCGGTTCCACCGATCATAAGGCCATCCGGGATGCCCTGGCCGCCACCAAAGACTTTAAAGGAGCCACCGGTCTGATCACTTTGGATCAAAACGGGGATGCAACCAAAACGGCCATTATCAAAAAAGTTGAAGGCGGCAAATTTGTTTACGAGGGTAAAGTTGACCCTAAATAGTGAAAGTACAACCTAGGTCACCAGACTCCTCTCCCGCTTGCGGGGGAGGAGTTCATGCTGTTTAGATGGAAGGGGCTATTTTCAATGACTGGAGAAGTGTTTCTTCAAAACCTGGCCAACGGTATTTCTTTGGGGAGCTTGTATGCTCTGATTGCCATTGGCTACACCATGGTTTACGGTATCCTGCGTCTAATTAACTTTGCCCATGCGGATTTATTAATGGTAGCCGCCTATGTGGCTTTTTACGGTATCTTACTTTTTTCCTTACCCTGGTGGCTGGCCTTTGCCCTGGCCGTAATCTTTACGGCTTTACTGGGGATGAGCATTGAGAAAGTGGCTTACCGTCCCCTGCGGGACGCACCGCGTATATCTGTCTTAATTTCTGCCATCGGTGTTTCCTTTCTTTTGGAAAACCTGGGCATTGTGGCCATCGGGGCCCGGCCAAAAACCTTCCCGCGGCCGGAATCCATGGTTTGGAACATAAATGTAGGAGACATTTCTTTCCTATCATTAACCGTGATTATTCCGGTGGTTACCATTCTGCTGTTGGTGGCGGTTACCTATCTGGTGAATAAGACCAAAACCGGCACCGCCATGCGGGCTGTTTCCAGAGATTTTGAGGCAGCCAGTTTGATGGCCATTGATGTTAATAAAGTTATCAGCACGACCTTTATTGTTGGTTCCGGGCTGGCCGGGATCGGAGGGATTATGTGGAGTTTACAATACCCTCAGATTGATCCTTTAATGGGCGTTTTTCCCGGGCTGAAATGCTTTATCGCAGCGGTTATGGGGGGGATCGGCAGTATTCCCGGAGCTATGCTGGGAGGATTTATTCTGGGGATGGGTGAAGTGTTCCTGGTGGCTTTCATGCCTGAATTGTCAGGCTACCGCGACGCCTTTGCCTTTGTTGTTTTAATTTTTATCTTATTGTTTAAGCCCACCGGAATTCTGGGTGAGAATGTAGTAGAGAAGGTGTAGCCCATGGACAGCAGACAGGGTATCAAAAGAATTTTAAGTATTGGACTGATTGTATTTAGCGGTGTTTTAATTTTTATTGCTCAAATGTATCTGGACAGTTTTCAGGCCAGGGTGTTGAACCTGGCAGCCATTTTTGTTATTTTAGGCGTTAGCATGAACCTGGTCCTGGGATTTACCGGGATGTTCTCCCTGGGTCACGCCGGTTTTATGTGTGTGGGCGCCTATGTTTCCGCCGTATTAACCATGTCGCCGGCCAGCAAAGAGCTCATTTATTATATGGAGCCCATTATTTCACCCCTGGGTCAAGTGCACTGGCCGGTCCTGCCGGCCATTCTGGCAGCCGGTTTGGTGGCGGCCTTATTTGGATTTATCATTGGTTTTCCCGCTTTGAGATTGAGGGATGACTATTTGGCCATTGCCACTTTGGGTTTTGGGGAGATTATTCGCATCATCTTCACCAATACCATCAGCATAACCAACGGCTCCCTGGGTTTAAAGAACATCCCTGCCATTAAAAGCATGTGGGTTTACTGGGGATTTGCTATTGGCACCATCTGGATTTTAAAACAACTGATTAACAGCAGTTGGGGTTACGCCTTTAAAGCCATCCGGGATAATGAGATTGCCGCCGAGGCCATGGGCATTGATATTTTTAAACACAAGCTGATGTCCTTTACCATCGGGGCTTTCTTTGCCGGTATTGCCGGGGCTTTGATGGGCCACCTGATTACGTCTATTGATCCAACTATGTTCAGATTTTTATTTACCTTCCAAATTTTATTGATTATTGTTCTGGGAGGCCTGGGCAGCATTACCGGCTCGGTCATTGCCGCCGTGGTTGTGACGGTAATGATGGAAGTGCTGCGTTTTGTGGAACAGCCCATGGACTTCTTCGGAGTGGTGATACCGGGGATTCCCGGCATGAGAATGGTTATTTTTTCTCTGCTCTTGCTGGGGGTCATTTTGTTCTATCGTCAGGGCCTGATGGGCACCCGGGAGTTTAACTGGAACTGGGTTTTAGATAAACTGGGCGTTGGTAGAAACCGTAAGGAAAAGGGGGTTCGATCCGATGGGTAATCCGGTACAGGACAGCATATTATTAACAGACAATATCACCATGCAGTTTGGCGGGTTAAGGGCGGTATCCGATTTAAACCTCAGTATACAGCCTAAACAAATTGTTGGCTTGATTGGTCCCAACGGGGCCGGCAAAACCACGGCCTTTAATATGATTACCGGGGTGTACAAACCCACCAGCGGCCAGGTCCATTTTAACGGCAGCGATATCACCGGGTTAAAGCCCAATCAAATTACCGACCGGGGCATTGCCCGCACCTTTCAAAATATCCGTCTTTTTTCCAGTATGACGGTATTGGAAAATGTTATGTTAAGTAAGCATGTGCGTTTAAAGGCCAACCCCATTGAAGCTATTTTGGGGCTGCCTAGATACACCCGGGCCAGAAAACGCCAGTTTCAGGAATGCATGGATCTGCTGGAGCAGGTTCAGTTGGCCGACCTGGCCCAGGAAAAGGCTACCGCCTTATCCTACGGCAAGCAGCGCCGGCTGGAAATTGCCAGAGCCCTGGCCACCCAGCCGGCCATGATTCTGCTGGACGAACCGGCTGCCGGCATGAATCCCCAGGAGTCCCTGGAATTGATGGAGTTCATTGCCAAAATCAGAGATCAGTTTGGCCTTACGGTATTAATGATCGAGCATCACATGGAAGTGGTGATGGGCATCTGTGAGCAGATTGTGGTGCTGGATCACGGGGAAACCATTGCCCGGGGGACGCCGGTAGAAATTCAAAATAACCAGCAAGTCATTGAAGCTTATCTTGGGGCGGTGGAAGAAATTGCTTAAGATTGAAGATTTGCATGTTTATTATGGCGGCATTCATGCCCTCAAGGGAATTCACCTGGAAGTGCCGGCCAATAAAATTGTAACCCTGGTGGGAGCCAACGGGGCGGGTAAAAGCACCACCCTTCGGGCCATCAGCGGGCTGGTACCCATTACCCGTGGTAAAATTACTTTTCAGGGTGAAGAGATAACCAAAACCAAGACGGTGGATATTGTAAAGAAAGGCGTTACGCTGGTTCCCGAAGGGCGAAGAATTTTTGCCAATCTAACGGTTTTGGAAAATTTAAATATGGGTGCCTTTGCCCGTAAGGATAAGGAAGAAATTAAAAAGGACATTGAAAAAATTTATGCCATGTTTCCCCGTTTAAAGGAACGGGAATGGCAGGCGGCGGGGACCCTCTCCGGCGGGGAGCAGCAGATGCTGGCCATCGGCCGGGCCTTAATGTCCAGGCCCACTTTGCTCATGATGGACGAGCCTTCCCTGGGTCTGGCTCCTTTGCTGGTGAAGGAGGTTTTTAAGATCATCAGGGACATTTATCAGGACGGCATGACCATTCTTTTAATTGAACAGAATGCCACAGCCGCCCTGCAGGTGGCTGATTACGGTTATGTCTTGGAAACCGGCAATATTGTTCTGGAAGGACCGGGAAAAGAATTGGCGGCCAATGATGAGGTGAGGAAGGCTTATCTGGGCAAGGCCTAGGGCTGATCCATAGAAACCATAAAAAGGAAGATTTCTGCCAATGCCGGCAAAAATCTTCCTTTTCTTTATTTGTAAAGCAAATGCTCAATATATTTGGGTAATACAAAGGCAGCCTGGTGAATCTCCGGGGTATAGTATTTCGTATGTATATTCAACATCCTGTCCGGATCAATGTTGGCCAAGTCGTACTTTTTCGAACCGACGGTAAAGCTCCAAAAACCGGCAATATAACTGGGTTCACAGGTTAAATAAGGTCTGGTTAGGGGGAAAACCTTCCCCATGCTGCGGACTGCTTCTCTAAAATGAGAACTAAAGGTTGGAGAACCGGTTTGGGAAACCATAAGGCCATCTTCTTTTAAAGCTTTGAACACATCCTGGTAAAAATTCCTGGTGAAGAGATCCAGGGAAGGACCGCTGGGGTCCGTACAGTCCACCAGAACCACATCGTAATGGGAGTGATATTCCTGAATATATTTCAGTCCGTCCGTATAAAAAAGGTTCATCTTGCTGGAACTTAGAGCCCCGCTTATTTCAGGCAGCCACTGCCTGCAAACCTCGATGACCCGTTGATCAATCTCCACCAAGTCAACGGACTTTACGGAAGGATGTTTCAATATCTCCCGGGCTGCGCCCCCGTCTCCGCCGCCGATAATCAGTACCCGTTCCGGTTGGGGATGAATCATTAAAGGTACGTGAGCAATCATCTCATGATAAATAAACTCAAATCTCGTGGTGGTTTGTACAACATTATCCAAAAGGAGTGCGCGGCCCAGTTCCGGGGCTTCCACAATGGCAATTTCCTGGTAGGGGGTTTGTTCACGATATAAAACCTTATTTAAGCGCCAGGATACTTTGTAATCATCGGTGTGATTTTCGGTAAACCAGAAGTCCAGCATACAATTCCCTCCTTAATATGTTGTCGAATCATTGAATCACCTTGTATAATGGAGTCCGGAAAGGGCTCCATTACCTTTCTCCCGATTATGGGTTAAAATGTTGTCTGCGCTGTGGATTGGTTTGATCACCTACAGCGGTACGGCCGACTGGTTATACCTTAGAGGCTACAACCACAGCTTCATGCTCATTTGTTTATCGGTTGGATAGCGCATTGGACGCTTCATATCGGACAAGGATACATTCAGCATGAAGTGCGTGGACACACAGCGCCAAAATCAATCAATGGGAGATGATTCTTTGATCTACGTGGGTATCGATGTAGCGTCCCGGAAACACGACTGCTGCATCCTGAATCGCGATGGCTCCGCCCTCTTTGAAAACTTCACCTTTACCAATGACCGCAACGGTTTTGAGACGCTGATAAGCAACATCGTTTCCTTAAAATCGGCTTCCGGATCTCTAAACGTAAAAATAGGGCTGGAATCCACCGGCCATTTCAGCACGAATCTCACAAACTTTCTCATTGGACAGGGGTTTGAAGTCACTACCTTCAATCCCCTCCATGTCAATCTATACCGTAAGGCACAGACTCTGAGAAAAACCAAGACCGACAAGTCGGATGCAAGATTCCTGGCTGCCATGCTCTTCTCCGATGACACCAAGCCCTATTCTCCCGCATCATATCATATCTCCGAGCTGAAAGCACTAACCCGGCACCGGTTTCGTATGCTTTCTATACGCTCTAAACTGAAAACGTCCTATAACCGGCAGCTTACGATCCTCTTTCCGGAGCTTCATACGGCCGTCTGGTCCATCCATCAGAATTCTTGTCTTGCCCTCCTCAGCCAGTTCCCCTCCGCTCAGGCCATCGCCCAATGTCATTTGACTCGCCTTACGAGCCTCCTTGCAGAAGCCTCACAAGGAAGGTATGGCAGAGAGAAGGCGATCCAGATTCGTGAGCTTGCCAAGGTTTCTATCGGTTCCTGCTCTCCTGCGCTCAGCTTCGAGCTGGTCCAGACGATTCAAACCGTCCGTTTTCTCCAGACTCAGATCTCTGCCATCGATGCCCGTATCAGGGAGGTTATGGTGGCGCTTGATTCTCCCATTCTCACGGTACCGGGCATATCTTATACCCTTGGAGCCATCATCCTGGCCGAGGTCGGCGACATTACTCGCTTTGCCACTCCGGCTAAGCTCCTTGCTTTTGCCGGTCTGGACCCTTCTACTTATCAGTCCGGTAAGTTCTCCGCCAATTCCACTCCGATGGTCAAGCGCGGTTCCTCTTATCTCCGCTGGGCTTTAATAAACGCCGCTAGACTTATTGCCATGCGCGACCCCACCTTCAAGTCTTATATGGCGAAGAAAAAATCCGAGGGTAAGCATCAATTTGTCGCTTTGAGCCATGTCGGCAAAAAACTTGTTCGTGTGATCTTCAGTCTGCTTAAAAACAACTCCATTTTTATCCCTCAGGCCTAACCATTCCTTTCTCTTTTTGCTGCCGGATATCCCGACAGTTTGCTTAAGCATGCCTTTTTTCGCTACTACTTTTTTACTTCCTTCTCTTATTTTTCTCTTGACTTCATATAGTTGGTCTCCTCAAAGTAAGTACCAAAACGTTAGTTATTATATCATTTATAAAATCGTTCTCAAAATGCCATTTTATTGTGAAATATTTTGATATATTTAGTATCGCTTATAAGGTTGCGGCTTACCAAATTATCCAGTTCTTTAAGCGGGATAGGGACCTTTGAAAAAAACTTATGTTTTAGAGATAAAAAATAGGGCTCGGCTTGTGTACTTTGCTTCTGTTATGCAAAGACGAAACCGGACCCGGACCCGGACCCTTAAGAGCAACTGCTTATTTAAAGTTCCAACAGTTATATTCAACTTCTTTCACGTTGAAGCGGGCATAGGGATAGTCCCCCGCTGCCAAATGCCAGACGCCTTCCCCATAGGTTGGAAGCTTTACCCCGTTGATCTCGGCGTAATCTCTGACCGGAGTTGACCATCTGACTCTTTGATAGGATTGGCCTACCGTGGTATAGTACCGATCGTCGGTAATAAAATTGGTTAGTTCTCCCCGGGTATTAAAATATAATAAGGCAGATACTTTGCACCCGTTATCGTTAAAAGTGCCTTTAGCCGTCCAGGCATCCACGGTTTCCCATTGGATTCTTTTATCAATCAGGGTGGCGGGCGCCATTAAACACATATCGTTAAACAAGGTGACCGTTTCACTGATATCCATTTCCGGGCCTTTGGCATCGGCCACTGTAAATAAAGATGCCAGTTTAATCAGCATGTTGCCCTTGCCGTTCTTGTAGGAATCCAGACCGACGATGGGCAGGCCGAACATTTTGGCCTGGATCAGGAACATGCGGGTAGGAGATTCATCAAAAAAATTATATTGCTGGGTTTTAATCTTAAGCCAATCTTTTTGAGGATCCATCTTCATTTCACCCTCAAAGGTAATTCGAACATTTTGTATTTTTTCTTTACCGTACACACCCACATAGGCAAGATACTTTTGAACCGGTTCCGGCAAATGCCGGCTATCATTTTCAGTTACAATAAGGTTTTCCGATCTTTTAATACGATTTAAACCCTGCACAACCTCTTGTTTATAGATCCTTTTTATGCCCCGGGATTGATAGATTAAGACAAGGACGATCAAGAACAAGAAAAGGAAAAAGATCAGTTTCTGATCCATGGGATCACTCCTTTTTCAATGCTTATGAAAAACTTGACCCGAGGGTAATTTGCTAATGTTATCATGCCACAATCCCAATGATTAAACAAAAATTATTTTTAATTAGTATTGGGTGGCTGGAGGAGAGTTGGGGTGTTCCCCGGTTGTCAATTTAAAAGGAATAGAAAAGGAACCATATTGCATCTCCAACGTCTAATTAGGTAAGCAAATTTTTATCAGCCGGGGAGGGATTTCATTTGAGACGAAAATCCTTAGGGTTTTTAGCCATAATTTTTTTAGCCGTTGGAGTATTTTTGCCGGTAGCCGCCTTTGGAGCCACCAGCAGCTTAAAAATTGGTCTGCCCAATCAACAGGTGGAGGATATCCAGGTTACGGAAACAAAAGAAGAGGTGTTTAAAAAGAAGGGCACCCTGGATTTTGTTTTGCCCAAGGGGGTTACCTTTACTTCTATGCCGGTGGTTGAGGTTTCGGACGGGGATTTGAAAATTGATTCCATCGACAATGATTTTAATTCAGAGGGAAGAGAGTACATTGCAGTGAAAGTGAAAAGTGAGAGCAGTGTGCCCAGTACCATTAAAATTTCCGGCATCCGGCTTACGGTGGATCGTTCGGTTCCGGACGGTCCGGTGTATCTGGAGCTTTCCGGGGAGGCCATCAATGAAACGGCCTCGGTTTTTCCCGGAAGTGACGTCTTTAAAATACAGCTTGGGGAGGTTGTTGGCTTAACCTCGGATCAATCGGTTGCTTTCAGTGTTGGCTCCCAGGTTTATTATGATAACGGCCAGGCCAAGGTAATGGACGCGGTTCCTTATATTAAAGACAGCAGAACCTTTGTACCCCTTCGTTTTTTACTGAACGCCTTTGGTATAGAGGATGAAGCCATTGCTTTTGACAACGGGAAAGTAACCATTCATAAAGGATCTCAAACCATTGAATTGTTTGTGGCCCAAAAACAAATGATTTCCGACGGCAAGACCGTGGCACTGGATGTTTCTCCGGAAGAACAGCAGGGACGGGTCATGTTACCTGTACGGGCTGTGGCAGAAATTTTGGGGGCTCAGGTTTATTTTGCAGAGGATCAAATTATTATGACCATGGCGCAGTAATTGAGCAGGAGCGATACCGCCTCTTTAAGGGCGGTATTTTTTATGCCGGAGATGAATGGAAGGGTTATGATTGTAATGGATTCCTGCAGGAATATATTCCATAAAGTAGAACTTATAGACAATAATCGACAAATAAAAGAGAGGAGCCTGTCTGTGGCAGAATATAATTGGGCAAATGCGATTAATTTATTAAAAAGTGTTAAAACATTACTTGGATCAGAATACGCAGTGGTTGTAAGTGATCTGGAAACCTTTAAATACTACGAACCGGGTACTTCTCTCGATCACGGTGTAAAAGCCGGAGATCCCATTAAACCGGGAAGCATGACTGAGAGGGTGCTTCAGGAGAAAAAACGTGTTGTAACCAAAATCAGTGATACCAGCCTTTACGGGACGGCCTATTTGGGTCTGGGTTGTCCCATCTATGATACGGAAGGCAATGTCATCGGCAGTGTAAGTGTTTTCCAACCAACCACCACCCAGGATATTCTGGTGGAGAATGCCCGAAAATTGGAAGAATCGCTGGATGTCATTGGACAAACTACCGGTGGTTTAACCGCTACCTCCCAGCAGTTGGCAGCCACGGCGACCAATTTGTCCGGACAGGCGGATTCCATTAACCATAGTGTACAAAAGACCGATGCAGTGCTGAACTTAATTAAGGAGGTGGCGGCTCAAACGCATCTGCTGGGCTTGAATGCAGCCATTGAAGCGGCCCGGGCCGGGGAACAGGGCCGGGGTTTCAATGTGGTTGCGGAAGAAATTCGTAAATTAGCGGCCAGGACCACCGGGTCCGTAAAGGAGATTGCGGAAACGCTGAACGTCATCAAAGAGGCCATAGGCGATTTAAGCGGTCAAATCCACCAAATCGCTGCGGCTTCCGAAGAACAAACCGCTTCCGTAGAGGAAATTTCCGCTTCAGTTAATGAGATTGTTTATATGTCCAAAGAGTTATATCATATTGCCGAAAGATTAAATAAATAAAGGATTTCTATTTCCTTTATTCATTAAATTGGTTTTTTGTCCCAAAAATCAGCCCCTGGGCAGGTTCTCCCAGGGGCTGGCGGTAATTAGTCTTCGGATCGACAAACTCCAAAGCTGCCTCCGCATAACAATAAAATAAGAATTAAAAAGATGATAAAAGACATGTTACCCAAACCACCGCCACAACCATCATCACAGCCACCATATCCAAAGCCCATTGTATAGCCCCCTAAAATTTATTCGAGCCTTTTTACCCGATGGTTATTATATGGAGGCTTTGATTGAATCGTTACAGCCCATCATGGAAATACTAAATTTGCCTAAGGGCAAATATATTCTCCGTTTAGGCCCGGTCTCATTGTGCCGGGCCTATAAATATTTTCCTATAAGCAAATATCCGTGCTTTTATATATATTGACAGGCTTTGCCGCGTTTCCGAAAGGGATGGTTGACAAACCGTAATGCCGGAGTATACTACAAAATAAGTGACTTATTCTCAGGGCGGGGTGAGAGTCCCCACCGGCGGTATCCCAATGATCAATGGGGAGCCCGCGAGCGCCCTTCTTTTTTGAAGGGGTCAGCAGAACTGGTGAGAGGCCAGTGCCGACGGTATAGTCCGGATGGAAGAGGATAAGACAGTCAGCCTATAAACCTCAGTCAACCTGAGGCATGTTTGTGTTGCTTGGTGTTTGCTGCCTGTCTCATTGCCCCGATTCTGGTAGGTCCGACTATTCTATAGGAGGCGTATTACTTTGAATCAGACTTTACTAACCCAATTTGGTAACCCGGAGGAGCGGGTCGAGAGGGCTCTGGACGCACTGCGCCAGGGCCGTGGTGTTCTGGTAACCGATGATGAACAACGGGAAAACGAAGGGGATATTTTCTTTGCTGCGGAGTCTCTGACGACTGGTCAAATGGCCATGTTGATTCGTGAAGGCAGCGGGATTGTCTGTCTTTGTCTGCCGGAGGAAAAAGTTCGGGCTTTGGAACTGCCCATGATGGTTCAAAACAACACCAGTTCTTTTCAAACGGCTTTTACGGTTTCCATTGAAGCCGCCCGGGGAGTTACTACCGGAGTGTCGGCCGCTGACCGGGTTGCCACGGTAAAGGCGGCCGTTGCCGATCAGGCAGGCCCCCAAGACCTTCGGCGCCCCGGCCACGTCTTTCCTTTAAAAGCCAAGCCGGGTGGGGTGCTGGAACGTCCGGGCCACACCGAAGCCAATGTTGATTTAATGCGGCTTGCCGGATTAAAACCTTACGGTGTACTGTGTGAGCTTACTAACCCGGATGGTACCATGGCCCGTTTACCGGAAATTTTGGCCTTCTCCGAAAAAAATGATATGCCGCTGGTTACTGTAGAGGATGTAATCCGTTATCGGGAAATGAACGAATAAAAGGATAAGAGAAATGTCTTTCCGGCATTTCTCTTATCGTTATTTTTGCAGTTTAAGGATTTTGTAGGACCTACAGATAAAAGGAATTGGAAATTCATATAATAATGACAGGGAGGGATTTATGTGAACTTTCAAGAGCTTATTCAAAAAAGATACAGTGTCCGGGCTTATAAAAGCGATCCGGTTCCCCCGGAGGCGCTGCAGCAGGTTCTTGAGGCGGCACGCCTTGCGCCCACTGCCGTAAACAAGCAGCCTTTTCAGTTGATTGTAATTCACACAGAAGGCAGGAAAGAGGAGTTAAAGCGTATTTATAAAGGCAATTTTTTCAGTGAGGCACCGGTATTAATTTGCATCTGTGTGATTCCTGCCCAGGCCTGGTCCAGAAAAGACGGAAAGAACTATGGCCTGGTTGACGCAACCATTGCTATGGATCACTTAATTCTGGCGGCAACAGAGCTTGGGCTTGGGACTTGTTGGGTGGCTGCTTTTGACCCGGATGCCGCCCGTGAAATTTTGGGACTACCCGATGAGGTTGAGCCAGTTGCTTTCACTCCATTGGGGTATCCGGTGGACACGCCCACCCACACCAGCCGCAAGCCCTTGTCCGAATTGGTAAGATATGAACGCTGGTAATTTCCTCTGTTTATCGTTTCATGGTACATTATGTAGAGTCACCCGGAAATGGGTGACTTTTCTTGCTAAGGTCTCTTTTCAGCAAGAATTTCTAAGGAGTTGGCGATTCTTTTCATGATACACAGGAAAGGGATGGTTAGACCGATGGAAGTTAGCATGAATAAGCCAATTCCAGCATGTCCGTGATGATATCGATGAAAATAATGCATCCAAACACCTCCTTAGACTTTAGTTTTAACTTTTCTATAAAAGAAAAACGGTAAAGATATTGGGAATTGGACCATTTCCTTTCTTAAATTATAAGGGATTTATAAATCTTTTACCCAACCTTGTATTTTCGTTGATTGATCGATAAAATAAGGCCAATAGATTTTACCGGGAGGTTGCTTACATGGATATAATGAATATTTTGTATTTTCTCGGAGCATCTGTCTTGCTTACGCTGATGCCCGGCCCCGATATTCTTTTTGTTATTACTGAAAGTATATCGAAAAGCCAAAAAACCGGAATTTTTATAGCTCTTGGATTATGTACCGGTCTGATTGTGCATACAACGGCTGCGGCTTTGGGAATTGCGGCGGTATTGTATCATTCGGCGGTAGCCTTTCAAGTGGTTAAGTTTGCCGGGGCCTTGTATCTTTTTTATCTTGCCTGGCAGGCCTTAAGGGAGAGAGGAAACAGCAAGGAAGAGGTTCTTTCCGCCTCTGCACAGCAAACTTTTTTTGCCCTGTATCGCCGTGGAATTTTCATGAATCTTTTGAATCCAAAGGTCAGCCTCTTCTTTTTAGCCTTCCTGCCGCAATTTGTTTCACCCCGGGCAGGTTCAGTAGCATTACAAATGGCCTTGCTGGGAGTCCTTTTTATGCTGCAGTCCTTGGTTGTTTTTACGACAGTTGCCTTGTTGGCCAATCGATTTGGTAAATATCTCTTCAATCATGAAAAATCAGCTCTTTGGATCAATCGGGCTAAAGCCGGAATATATACTTTCTTAGGTGCCCGCCTAGTGTTTTTAAGCAAAGAATCATAATAGAGAGACTCAATCATACTGTATCCGTCGGCTTTCTATAAGCTGCCCATGACCGCTTCAATGCTTTTTAATAAACGGTGTTCTGCTACCGGCTTAATTACAAAATCCCGGGCACCTAGAAGCAAACACTCTTTAAGATAGGCAGATTGCCCCATGGATGTAACCATAATGATTTTCGCTTTGCCGTCAATACAAAGAATTTCATTCAGAACTTGTACCCCGGTGATGTCCGGCAGATTGATGTCCAGAATAACCAAGTCCGGTTGAAGCTCCGGATACATGGCAATGGCCTCGGAACCATTGGTCGCTTCACCCACTACCTCATGATTATGGCTGGTAAGGATGCTTTTAAGAAAAGTTCTTTGTAATAAACTATCATCCACGATAAAAAAACGGTGACGCATTTTTATACCCCCATTAGAAATTTAATGGCGTTAAATTAAGTTAACCTTCAAATGGAATGGATGTCAATGGTTAAGGGACAATATTGTTATGTCAATAAAGATATTAAAATACTAACCCCTGGCCGCAGCCAGGGGTTTTTCAAAATCGAACTTCCAGGGCGCCCAAGCACCTGACGGTAAAATCCGAGACGGATTAATCTGGGGCCGTGGAATCCTCTTTGCTCCATAATATGGAAGTCAAGTTCTGTGTGTTACAAGGTTGCTGGTACTTTATATTTTTTATCCTGATGGTAAAACACGTATATAAAAACTCAAAGGAGGGTTTATGACGCTGGAAAATTCCTGGTTTAAGGAAATCCCTGTTACAATTACCGTCTGCAATGCAGAGGGGCCAGAAGAAAGATAAAGGAGATGCTGGAAAAGCAGACCAGCAATTATTATATCATTCAAGAAGAAGGAAAAAATTTTATTTATCCAACCCCATGGTATCAAGAGGGAATTTTTATGGGAATTACCGAGATGGTTTTGAAGTTCCTCCGGAGATCCCTAATTTTGTTCGTAAATAAACCAATCATACGTGGAAGATTTGGGGGGGCAATGGCAGAAGCGAAAATAGGGATGCAATTTTTTACAGTTTTAATGTTTAATAACCATTGATAAGTGGAATCTTAGTAACAGTTTCAGTATCCATTTGATCTGTAAAGTCATAGCCTAGGCTAAAGAATTAGTTTCAGATCAATTCAGAGGGGAGTTGTTTCGTCATGCCTGATTTTGGCAATCCCTTTGCGGGCTTTGCGGCCAAACAAAAGCTGACCCAAGGGGAATTAATCCGGGCCATAAGGTTCTTAGTGGCTGCGGAGTATGAAGCGGTGCAGCTTTACATGCAGTTGGCCGAATCCACCGACCACACCTTAACCCAAGAAGTACTCAAAGATATTGCTGATGAGGAACGGGTCCATGCCGGCGAATTTTTAAGATTGTTAAAAGAACTGGCCCCGGATGAAGAAAAGTTTTACCAGGAAGGCGCCGAAGAAGTGGAAGAAATGATTAAAGAAAGCCAAAAGAAGAACAAATATTAGCAGGCCACCAAAGAAGCAGTAAAAAACCTGGCTTCCTCAACCTTATCAGGCAGGAGGCAGCCAGGTTTTTACTGCTTTATTTCCAGGGTTTTAAATAAAATAATGAGCGTATGATGCGAAAACGTAGACCGGAAGAGCGCCAGGGTTTTTCACAGAAATGGGGTGCCTCCCCGCCATGGGAATGGACTGCGGTAGTTTTATTATTTTTCGTCTGTTTAAATTTTAAGGCATTTAAATTAGGTGCGGCTTTGGAATTTTCCTTCTCGCCCAACCTTGCTCCGGTGCTGCGCCGCCTTTCTTCTTTCATGTCCTGAGCTGCTTTAAGATTTGGGCACTGAGAGTACCTGCCGGAGACACAATACTTATTCCACCAGTTTTCAGGCACCGATACGGAAGTACGGGCAAAACCGCTGCTTCTCAAGGCATCACAAGCACAGACGCCGGTTGCATGGGGACAATTCCTCATGATGATTACACTCCGTTTTTAATTATGTTAACCCCAAATTTTGGACAATGCAACACCTTATTCCATGGTTTTGCTTTAAATCTAAAAATGTTGCAAAAAGTAATAAAAAGTATATCGCCAAAATGGTATGATAATAAGCAATATTATTTTTAGCACCTGTATTTAATAGCAATGGAGTAGTGGATCAATGAATGCTCTGGAACTAAAAGAAGCAATGTTTCAAACCCGGCTGGAGATCTTTGAATTAATGTATCAATTAAAAATCAGTTCTTGTGAGACTGAAAAAAAGGAAATTACTAAAAAGATTAAAACCTTGCAAAGGCTGCATTACTGGCAAATCAGACAATTAATGCATCTGGAAGAAAAAAATTAACTCTTGTAGCGAACTGGACTTTTTGTTATGATACTTTTGGCCAGCAGAAAAAAATCAGTTCCTGCTTTGTGCGTTGCTTGTTGATTTTTAAACCACAGTGTGTTTTAAGGGAGCTTCGCTTAAACCGTGTATACCAGGCCGCCGGAGAGTGGAAGGTAGAAAGGGTTTAGAGGGCACCCACCTGTGAGAAGCAGGTATTAAAAACACCAGGCGGACGGCTAAGCGGGTAGCATGTTAATCCCCGGGGTATGGATGACCCCGGGGATATTGTTTTTAGAAAAGATGAATTCTCCCGGGCGCAACAAGTTAAAATAAATATGCCGGACAATCAAAGGCCGTAATAGGATTAAAAATTTATGACAAGGGGTGGAGTAATGGCCCACAGCAGTGAAGCGGCAATTAAAGCGGCCCTTTTGGCCAACGGTGTGATCATGCTGATGAAATTGGGCGGGGCGATTCTCAGCGGCAGTGCTTCCATGATGGCTGAGTTTAAGCACTCGGTGGGGGATTGGGCCAACGGCTTTTTTCTTTTGATCGGCATCAGGCAATCTCAACGTCCGGTGGATGATCGTTATCAGTTCGGACATGGCAAGAGGGTCTTTTTTTGGAGTTTTATTGCCAGCCTGGGCATGTTATTTATTGGTGGAGCCTTATCTATCTACGGAGGAATTGAAAAAATAATTCATCCTGAACATTTGAAATATATTGGTCTTAATTTAGGCATCGTTGGCATCAGTATTTTGTTTGAATGTTACTCCATGTATATGGCGGTAAAGGCGATCATGCAGGAAAGTGGAGAATCGGCAAGGGGAATAAGCATGTTTTGGCGGGTATTTTCTGTACTGGCCAAAGCTACTCCGGCCACGCGCTTTATCTTTTTAGAGGATACAGCGGCCTTAATGGGGCTGATTCTGGCGGGCAGCGCCATTATTTTATCGGTTTTAACGGGAAATATTCTTTTTGACGGACTGGCTTCTATTTTAATTGGCATGATGCTTTTGTTGATCGGCTTGGCTACGGCCAGGGAAAATGTTGCTGCAATCTTGGGTGAAGCGGCTGATCCGGCCTTAATACGGCAGGTGGGGGATTATGTCTTAGCTCTGGAGGGGGTTAAGGATGTTCACAGCATACGATCCATGTGCATTGGTCCTAAGAAGTATCTGGTGGAGCTGATTATTGAGGCCAATGAGCGGCTCTGCCTGACGGAGTGTGATCGTATCAATCAGAGGGTTTCAAGGTTGTTAAAGGAACAGTTTGAAGAAGTGGCTCATGCTTTGGTGAGCATCATCAGTGATAATCATATGAAAGACTGGGCCGGTAAGCCTGTCTTACCATAAGTTTCAAGCAGCCGGGATAACTTCCGGCTGCTTTTTTATGCCTACAATGGCCCGGTTTTTGTGTTAAAATGGGGTTATTCAAGAAGCGGGGGAAAACCATGATCTTGGTGAGTGCTTGTTTGGCCGGTGTAAAATGCAAATATCACGGTGGTGATAACCGGGTGGAGGAAATTGCCGGGCTGGTTGAAAGGGGCAAGGCCATTGCCTTATGCCCGGAGGAACTGGGGGGGATGGGCACGCCCAGGGAACCGGTGGACATCGAAACAGAAGACGGGTTTGCGGTTCTGGCGGGTACAAGCCGGTGCCTGTCGGAAGACGGCCAGGATGTAACGGATCTGTTTGTTAGGGGAGCGCAAAAGGTGCTGGAGATGGCCCTGGAAGCCGGTATACAACTGGCCATTCTAAAAGAGCGAAGTCCCTCCTGCGGAAGTTCAAAGATCTATAATCGGACTTTAGAAGATCACGCAGCGGACCGGCGCACTCTGGTGCCAGGGATGGGCGTTACCGCTGCCCTGTTGACCCAACATTCTATTAAAGTGATTTCCGAAGAAAAATTGACCCGCCAGATATTGCAGGATATTGCTGAAGAACATTTTTAATTTTATTTTTATAGTGATTGATCTTCTTTTAGGGGAATAATAAAAATTAACTTAGCCCCGAAGGAGATGAAAAGATGTCTAAACAGCAGGACCAGGAATTAAAGGCACAGGTTCAGGCCTTGATTGATCAGACCAACGGATTAAAAGATTATGGGATTAAAACTCTGGTGCAAAAGGGAGAAGTACATCTGTCGGGAATGGTGGATACGCTTCACGAAAGAAGACAACTGCAGGAATTGGTATCTCGGGTTTCCGGAATTAAAAGCATTGAAAACGGGGTAACCATCAGCACGGACGGTCAGATTAATGATGGTGAGGTCACGGCGGAAGTTTATCAGGAAATGGCCCATGGGAATGTAAATTTAAAGCATATCGGGGCCGAAACCGTAGGTGGAACGGTATTCCTGCGGGGACGGGCCAATAACTCGGAGGAAATACAGAATGCCATGGAAGCGGCAACCAGAGCCCGGGGAGTCAGGGACGTAATTAATCAAGTGCAGATGGTTGAAGAGGAAGATGCTTCTCTGAAAGAGATTTTTCATAGTCAGGTCAACAATGACCGTGAAGAAAAGGATGTAAAAGACGGGCTGGATATTGAAAATACACTGATGTAGTTAACGGGAACCCCAGGGGTTCCTGTTTTTTTAGAAAAGCAATTTGAATATTTCTGAATAGATAAAAACTGGACCCAAGTACATATTCTTGAGGAAATGGTATATTAGTAGTATAATTTTAATAGTAATAATTACGAATTAGGAGGGAACACCCTTGACCGGTGAAATGTATTTCCTTAACCAGCTCCAAGCCAAGGGTTATAAAATAACGCCCCAGAGACAAGAGCTGCTAAGGACCTTTTTGGAAAGTCAGGAGAAGCATCTAAGTGCCGAGGATATTTATAATCAAATTGTTAAAAAGTTTCCCAGCATGAGTTTGGATACGGTTTACAGAAATTTAGCCGTGTTGCAGGAACTGGGGATTTTGACGGAGTTAAACTTTGGAGACCGGAAAAACTTATTTGAGATGAACAAAGCCGGACATCACCACCACCATCATCTGATCTGCACCAAGTGTGGTGAATCCCAGGAGATTGACTTTTGTCCTTTGAAATATTTAGATCAAAAGGCAGTAAAAAACTTTAAAATGGAAAAACATAGTTTTGAAATTTTTGGTATTTGTGCAAACTGTATGGAATAAGTCCTCTAAGGCCATTGAAAACGGGAGTTTGGTTTATGAAAAAATCCATTGTAGCATTGGAAAAGGTAAGTTTTTCTTACGGGTGCCACCCGGTATTAAACAACATTAGCCTGGCCATTGAACCGGGTGAGGCGGTGGGCCTGGTAGGTCCCAACGGAGCCGGGAAAACCACCCTGCTAAAACTTATCTTGGGGCAGTTAAAGCCTCAAGGGGGCAGGGTATATATTTTAGGTGAAGAGGCCCATCGTTTGAGGCGGCGGCATCGGGTCGGTTATGTTTCCCAACGGGCGACCCATTTTAATAACGACTTTCCGGCCACACTGAGGGAAGTGGTTGCCTCCGGTCGGGTTGCCGGCCGGGGCTTGTTCAGGCCGTTATTGAGGACGGACTATGCTGTAGTGGATCGGACATTGGAAATGTTGGGTTTAAAAGAATATCAAAACCAACCGGTGGGCTGCTTGTCCGGTGGGCAGCAACAGAGGGTGTTTATTGCCAGGGCCCTGGTGGCGGAACCGGTCATGCTGGTTTTGGATGAGCCAACCGTAGGAATCGATGCGGCTGCTGTGGCCGCTTTTTGTGATCTTCTGCGGAGCCTGAATCGGGAACAAGGCCTGACCCTGCTGATTGTTTCCCATGAACTGGAGGAGTTGTCCTCGCTGATCACACGCCAATTGTATTTGAACGGACAACCCTGTGATTGCAGTTGTCATTCCTATACCTCTCCTCAACTTCAGCAGCAAAACTGCGTCAAAGGTTTGGAATTAAATTATGCCAAATAAAACGGGAGTTAAAGATGGAAATCTTTCAGTATGAGTTTATGCACCGGGCCTTTTTAGCCGGAATCATCGTTGGCCTCATTTGTCCCACGGTGGGTCTGTTTGTAACCCTGAGAAGGATGTCCATGATCTCGGACGCACTGTCCCATGTCTGTCTATCAGGGATTGCAGCAGGCCTAATGACAGGGATACATCCCATTTTAAGCGCTTCGGCTTTTGCTGTTGCCGGTGCCTTGGCCATCGAAAAATTAAGAGATGCCTTTAAAAATTATTCCGAAATATCCATTGCCATTATTTTATCCACCGGGGTTGCCCTGGGGGCCATCTTGCTGGATTTAGGCAAAGGGTACAGTGCTAATTTTATGAGTTATCTTTTTGGCAGTATTGTGGCCATCAATGTGAAGGACCTGCAAATCGTGATGATCATGGGATTTTTTATCCTGGGTGTGATTTTGCTGTTAAAAAAAGAGCTTTTTTATATTTCCTTTGATGAAGAGTCTGCCCGCATGAGCGGTATAGCGATAAAGCCCATTACCGTTACCTTTACCGTATTGACGGCCCTGACCATTGCCATTGCCATTCGGGTGGTGGGGATTTTACTGGTTTCTTCGCTGCTGGTGCTGCCGGTGGCAGCGGCCATGAGATTGGCGAAGAGCTTCCGCATGGCCCTGATCATTTCCGTGATCCTATCGGAAATGGCGGTGGTGATCGGTCTGTTCGCTTCCTTTTATATCAACCTGGCTCCCGGTGGAGCCATCGTGATGACCTCGGTATTTTTGCTGCTGGGGACCCTGGTCCTATGTCAGTGGCAGCGGTACCCGGTTAAGGCGGGTCAAAAGGTGCAGCAGTATCAGGAAGAAAGCAGTCTATAAAACATTGAAATAAATGTCGCAAAACTATTTTTCAAAAGCGCGCCAAAGAACCGGCTAATAAAAATAGAACACGGAT
The DNA here is from genome assembly GCF_000215085.1 of Desulforamulus ruminis DSM 2154. Classification (NCBI taxonomy): domain Bacteria; kingdom Bacillati; phylum Bacillota; class Clostridia; order Eubacteriales; family Peptococcaceae; genus Desulforamulus; species Desulforamulus ruminis. The sequence continues at coordinate 2,794,579 of NC_015589.1, read as the reverse complement.
TGAACGGATGATACGGATTTACGCGGATTTTAAATAAAGATTTAAAAATCCGTGAGATCCGTGGGAATCCGTAACATCCGTGTTCTATTTTTGTTATTTTTTAGAAAAAGAGCTGCGTAATACGAACCATCCTATTTGCAACCGCCATTCACTTTGCAAGGGGTTTATTTCCGATTCTTTAGCCGCAGAACCGCAGGACCGAGAAAAATTAATCCCGGTTAATATCGTGCTTCATATCCCGCATGCCGGTTTTAATGGCGATACCCATCTTGACACTTTTTTGTGTTCCGTGGCGGTGAACACTATTTAATTGGGCTTTCTGGGATTTAATTTCCCTGGCTTGGGGATGACCAACCGGCCGGTGCAAATTTTTTTCAATTTCCGGCAGTTCATGGATTTCTCCTTTAGGATATTGATCAATGGTTGTCATTGGCTTCACCTCCCTGAATTTAAGTTTATTTTGCCCAAATAGCACCAGCTAATGACCAGGATTTTTTAATGGAACATTAAAAGCTGACATGCTAAGATAGGTACAAACCAAAATAATCAGGTGAGATGATGATCAATAAATTTAAAAATCAACTTATTTTTCTCATTGCTATTTTTATGATACTGCCCATTTTAATTATCGGCGCCATGCATTATATGACCAATCACACCAAACCGGTGGTTTTGGATGAACAACGGGAAAATTTATCCCAAGCAGTGCTTGAATTATCCCAACTGCTGCCGTCGGATATTTCTTTGCTCATGAAGAAACAAACCGTGGCCAGTGCCCCTAACCGTACGGAACAAATTAAAGCTTTAAACAGGGAACTGGCCGGTGCGGCCATGAAGGTATTTCAGAAGTACCCCGGGATTGAACTGGGGTATTACTCGCCGGATGTTAAGGCCGTGGTGGTTCAGATGGGTCAGGACGGTCATCTGCCTTATATGGATTTTAAAGACATACTGGTGGATGTTTCCGAGGATACCCAGTGGTCGGAGCAAGCCCAGTGGAAGGATGCCTTTGACAAAGTGATCTGGACCCGGAAACCGCTGGAAATTGTCTTGGGATCACCGGGAAACCAGAAGCTGGTTATTTTTTCGCCTCTGCTGGCTGAGGATAAAGTACAGGCTGTGGTATGGGCCGGAGAACGTCTGGGGGGCATAAACCAGGAGATCCTGCAGGCCGAGAGCTTTGCCTATACCGTTATTTTCTTTGGGTTTATGCTGGGGCTTTGCAGTACGTTCTTTTTGCTGAAGAATTACCTGGATACAGTGGCGAATATTAAATTGGGGCTGCAAAAATTACAAAATGACCTTACTTATCATATCCCCCCTTCCATGGGGGAATTGGGGGAGATATCTAAAGCCATTAACGACCTGGCCTCCAGACTGGTGAGTGCCCAGAACTACAATGAAAGCATCATGGCCAGTATTGATGCCGGAATTATTGCGGTGGATTTAAAGGGCAAAATTGTCAGTTTAAGTTCCACGGCCCGTGAAATATTTCAACTGCCGGATAATGTACTGGAGCAAAAATATACGGAGGTCTTTCCGGTTGATTCAGACATTGTCAAAATGTTAAGCGCTTGTCTGGAGGGCCGGGAGACCAAAGATGTCATGACCTCCATGGCCGGAGCAAAGGAAGTATACCTGCTGGCCAGCACCTCCATTCTCTTTGATACCAGGAAGAGGGTAGTGGGGGCGGTTTTAAGCTGCCGGGATGTAACACTGCGGAAGCGGTTAGAAGAACAAATGAGAAGACAAGAGCGGTTGGCCTCCCTGGGTAAACTGGTGGCAGGGGTTGCCCATGAAATTAAAAACCCGTTAACCTCCATCAGCGGCTACATCCAATTCTGGCAGAAAAGCAAGGCGCCCACGGCAGAGTCCCTGAATACTATTTACCGGGAGGTCCGGCGGCTGGATTCCATTGTGAATAAGCTGCTGTTCTTCTCCAAACCAACCCATACCACACCGGTACCGGTTCAGATCAATTCCTTTATCCGTAAAATATTAAACTTTTTTACCGAGACCCATCCCGAGCAGTTTAAGTTTCATTTTATTCCCGGTGAAAACAGTACCGAGGTCCATATAGACCCGGATCAAATGGAGCAAGTGCTGATGAACATTCTTTACAACGCGGTACAGTCCATGCCCAAAGGAGGAGAGGTAAGGGTTTCCACCGGGTATCTGGCCGAAGAAAAAATGACTTTTATTGATATTGAGGATACCGGCTGCGGGGTTTCTGAAGAAATTACCGAGAAGTTGTTTGATCCTTTCTTTACCACCCGGGCCAAAGGAACCGGTTTGGGGTTGACCATTGCCCATGAAATTGTGCGGGCCCATGGAGGAAGGATCGAGATTAAAAGCAAACCGGGGCAGGGAAGCACCGTGCGAATTTGTTTTGTTAGCAGGGGGGACGATCAAGCATGACGCAAAAACGGATTTTGGTTGTGGACGATGAGGAGGGTGTAAGACAATTCCTCTATGATGTATTAACCCACGAAGGTTACCGGGTGGAAACCGCAGTCAACGGAGAGGAATGCTCGGTGAAACTGCAGCAGTACAAACCGGATGTTGTAATTACGGATATTCGTATGCCGGAAAAAGACGGCTTTTCTTTACTGCAGGAAATTAAGAGCACCGGTTTAAATACTCCGGTTATTCTCATGACAGCCTTTGGTACTACCGATGTAGCCATCCAGGCCATGAAATTGGGAGCCTTTGATTATATCATTAAACCCTTTAATTTGGATGAAATGATTCAACTGGTTCGGAGGGCCGTAATGCAAATTGACTCGGTGGCTGCTTTTCCCGGCGATACCGGTAAAAATCACAGTGAGGTGAATATTATTGGCAGCTCACCGGTGATGCAGGCTTTATATAAAGATATTGGGCGGGTTGCCGACAGCCGGGCCACGGTTTTGATTCAAGGAGAAAGCGGAACCGGCAAAGAATTGGTTGCCAGGGCCATTCACTATAACAGTTCCCGCCGGAATAAGCCTTTTATTAAAATTAATTGTGCCAACCTGCCGGATAACCTGCTGGAGAGCGAGTTATTTGGTTATGAGAGGGGTGCTTTTACCGGCGCAACTTCAAAAAAACAAGGAAAGTTTGAACTGGCCCACCATGGAACCATCTTTTTTGATGAAATTGGCGAAATCAGTTTGTCCACCCAGGCCAAACTGTTAAGGGCTATTCAGGAGAAAGAGTTTGACCGGATTGGCGGAACAGAGACCATCAAGGTGGATGTTCGGATTTTGGCTGCCACCAACAGAAAGCTGGAGTTGAGTGTTAAAGAGGGCGGTTTCAGGGAAGATTTGTTTTTTCGGCTGAATGTGGTGAACTTGTTTATTCCGCCTCTTAGGGAAAGAAAAGAAGATATTCCTTCCCTGGTGGCTCATTTTTTAACCAAATATAATCAAGAATTTAACCGTCAGGTGAAAGGCTTTTCGGAAGAGGCCACCCGAATGCTGATGAAATATGAATGGCCGGGAAATGTCAGAGAACTGGAGAATCTCTGTGAGAGGGCCGTTATCATGACCCGGGGCACCATTATTGTCCCGGAAGATATTGAATTTACCGTTGGAGAGAAAAAAGCAGCCCCCTTGTTTATGAACCGGAGCGAGCAAAATCTGCCTCTGAAACAAATTGTTGCCGATGTAGAGCGTCAGGTTATTTTAAAGGCTTTACAGGATAACAACTGGTGCCGCTCCTCTGCTGCCAAGTCCCTGGGTATTAACCGCAGATCCCTGTATGCGAAAATAAAGGAATTGGGGTTGGAGTGAGCAAAAGTTGCCCACCGGGTTGGGCAACTTTTGCTCGTTTGTCATTACAAAAAACAATATTTAATCAATGAAATGGCCTGTTGAAGGCTATTTTTTTTGTTTGTTTTAGAAATTGTGATAATGAATTATTTTTATGGGAGAATGAAAGCCATACAAATCAAAAGGGATGAAAGGATGGAAGAAAAATTTAAAATCTTTTGTTTCTACCCGGTATTTTGGCATGGCATTTGCTAATTAAGCCGATAGGAAGCAGAGGTGGCATTGAATGATGGATAGTTTGTTTTTTTCAGGAACGGTAATTTTTTTACTGCTCGGGGCAGCGGCAGGACTGTTTTTGCCCATTATCGGCAATATTGGAACCCTGATGATATTGCCTCTAATCATCATGATTACAGGAATTCCTCCGGAAATGGCCGTTCCCATTGCCCTGGCGCATTTGGCGGCCCTGTGGGTCCCTGGAGTGGTGGGGAGGTGGCAGTCCGGCAATGTGGATGGTAAACTGCTCCTTTGGCTGTTGCTGGGAATGATCCCCGGCATTACACTGGGGAACTGGATCGAAGGAATGGCAGTGCATGGCACCTGGTTTACGGATATGGTGCTGGCGCCTTACCTGCTGCTGTTGGTTGGCGCGGTCATTTACCGCCTGCGTCCCTTTCCTATTTTGCCTAAACCTGCCAACCGTCAAAGAAAAAAAGTGGTTCAATGGGTAACGGGTCTGCCGGCAAAAACCCTTTTTAACACCAGTGGTATTTCCATATCCCTCTTCGTTCCCCTGGGACTTGGTTTTATTTTTGGACTGACAGGAAAGATTTTTGGACCGGTGGCGGTGCTGCTGCTCAGCCCGGCCCTGATGGTTTGCCTGGATATACCCGTCCTGTGCGCCGTAAGTACCGCGGTGGTGTTTCATTTTATCGGCATGTTAAGCATTTCCCTAACCGGTCGTTACATGTTGCTACCCCTAAATTTACAAATTTTACTTTGGTTATTCCTTGGCACGTCCATGATTTTTTTGGGGTTATCCTTTTTTATGCAAAAGAAAAAACCTTACCCGGCACCGGTTGCCGTTGTTCTGGTGTTAATTACTTCAGCAACCCTCTGGGCGCTGATAACCAGTCAACCGGATCTTGGTCCGGTCATTAAGCATTTTAGTTTCCCCATACAGCTTCTGGGATGGTTTGGAGGTGTTCGAGGGTGAGAAGTCTCTTCATAGTAGTAGCCCTGGCCCTGGTATCGCTGCTGATCCCGGCCTCTGCCAGAGGGGAAAACCTAACCTGCAGTCTATCCCGGCATGAAGTGAGCGTAGGATTAAATCCCTCGAAGAAAACCATTCAGGTTTTTGGTCAGGCACCGGAGAATTTGCCCGTAATCATCCGGGTAGAGGGGCCTAACCGGCCTGTTCTGGTAAGCCAGTTTCAAAATGATTCTTTGCTGAAATGTTCTGAAGCGGAAGTTCAGGGGCTGCCGGGTTTTTATCAGGTATTGACATCTCTGCCCATCGAAGAGATAAGCCGCCATCACTGGGATGAACTGGGAATTAACCCGGAATATAATCAACTGCGTGCCAAGGCTTGGGTCCGGATGCGGCAGGATATGGGCAATCTTTCCGAAGCAACCTTGGATGATTATATTAGCCTGGCTTTAAAAAATAAAGACGAGAAGCATTTATTTTCTCTGCGCCAAGGTGTCATTCAGAGAGACGGCCAAAATTATTTTTCCGAAATACAACTGATTTCCGGCATGCCCTTAGAGGAAATCCGGGTTACGGCTTTTCTTTTGGATCAGGACCGGATTATTTCCCTAGAACCTCAACTGCTCCAGCTTAAACCGGATTCTCTGTTATCCATTGGTTCCAAGGAGTTGTCCATGAATGCGGTCACGGTAATTGCCTTTCTCATGATCCCGATGCTGCTGTTGATGATTGCCACGGTACTGGAAAGGATTCAGCAGCACAGGGAAAGAGAAAAGAGAGCCCGCCTGTTAAGGCAAATATGGCAGTAAAGAAACCGCGTTGCTAAACGCGGTTTCTATGAAGCAGGAATATTAAAATAAAAAATATAAGTCCATGGATCGTGCTGATGTCCGGACTGGCATCAGCAAAGATTGGTCAGCGTGTTAAACCGGATTTCTTAGCAGCCTCGGAAAGGCCGTCCCGGTGATCGGGGTGAGCAATGCCGATTAAAGCTTCAGCCCTTTGGCGGAAGGTTTTTCCCTTTAACTTGGCAATACCAAATTCCGTTACAACATAATCAACATCATTTTTGCTTAGGCTTACCACAGAACCACTTTCCAGCATGGGAACAATTTTGGACCTGCCCTTATGGGTGGAGTGAAGCACCACGATGCTTTTACCGCCGGTTGCGCGCATGGCGCCCCGGGCAAAATCCACCTGTTCGCCCGTACCGGAATAGAGTTTGGGACCAATGGGTTCGGAAGCACACTGACCCAGCAAATCAATCTCGTCCACCGAATTAATGGCCACCATGTTGTCATTCCTGGCAATGATTAACGGGTCGTTGGTGTAGGAAACCGCATGCATTTCAAACATGGGGTTATTGTTCATGAACTGATACAGCCGCCGGGTCCCTACGGCGGAGCTGCAGATGATTTTTCCGGGATGGACATTTTTTCTCCGGTTGGTTACCGCCCCACATTCCACTAAATCCACCAGGGTATCGGTTACAAAATGGGTGTGAATACCCAACCCCTTTTTTTCCTTCAGACATTGGGCGGCGGCATTGGCGGTGCTGCCTAATCCCAGTTGAATGGTAGATCCATCATCGATCAGTTGGCACACATAGTCGCCAATGGACTGGTCGATGGAACCAATAGTTGGCTTGGGCAGTTCCAGCAGGGGGGTGTAGTCCTCCACAATCATATCCGCCTGGGATATATGAATGACACTATAACCCATGGTCCTTGGCATATTGGGATTTACCACCAGGATCACTTTTTTAGCACAGCCTGCGGCAGCAATGGTGTAGTCTACCGATACGCCGAAACTAAAATAACCATGCTCATCCATGGGGGATACCGTCCCCATGAATACATCCACATCCAAATCCCTTATAAACTGGGGATATTCGTAGAGATAACCGGGCATTACCCCGGCCCGCCCTTCTTTTACGCCTCTCTTAACAATGCTGCTGGTCAGCCAAGAAACATGCCGAAAATGACGCTCCATACCGGCCTTAAGGTAAGTGGCTTCTCTCAAGGGCAGCATTTGGTGTACCCGCACATCTTTCAGTTCTGCTCTTCGCTCAAACAGGGCCTCCATTAATACTTCAGGTTCTGCCGCCCCCGGGGGAACAACGATGTTGTCGCCGGAGGAAATAACCCTGACTGCTTCGGCCGCTGAAACCAGTTTTTCCGTATATACAGCGGTCAATTTTTCAGATCCCTCAAAGAGAGGGCCAGCTTTAAACCAGACCAAACAATCACCTTCAGTCTTTTTTTTATTAAGTGAATTATATCACTTTGCTTTGCTCAATGGAAGAAGTTGTTGTCATGGATTATAAAGAACAATTTGTAAAATTGGCTTAAAAACATTTTAAATTAATTCAAAAGAGATTTGACATAGGGCGTCATAATTATCTTTATTATAGCAAAGATGGAGCTTGAAAAGATAATTTAGTTATGTTAGCATGACGGTGACAAATACACTTCGTCTTATGTGCCGTAAAGGGCCGTAAGCCGTTGCGGTAAAGTGAATTACATCACAAAATTGTCATTACATTTATAAGGCTGTTTTGTAAATAACTAAAGATTTGCTTGAAAGGAATTTGTCGCTATAGGCTATGGAAGGACGGGATGGCAAATGTTTGATAGCTTAAATGAATATATTGTAGCCATTTATCATCTGCATAAAGCCCAGTACAGTTTGCTGGTGGTTAGTCTTATGGCCTTGGTGGGTATTTCCGTGGGCCTGTTTACCGAGATCCTATTACGGTTGTTGGGTATTAAAGGAGAGCAATGATTCTTGATTCGGAGGGATTGGGGTGCTGCATCTACCCATTGCCAATGCGGATGTAAATATTTGGGCCTTACTGCTGATCGGATTCTGTGTAGGCGTACTGGGGGGCTTTTTTGGTATTGGGGGCGCCTTTATGGTTACGCCTGCTTTAAATATATTTGGTTTTCCTATGGCCTTTGCCATTGGTACCGATATTGCCCATATCTTTGGGAAATCCATTGTGGCCACCTACAAACACGCCCTGCTGCGGCATGTGGATTTTAAATTGGGGCTCATCATGGGTTTGCTGGGGATGTATGGGGTTTCTCTGGGCAAACAGTCGGTACTGTACTTGGAAAAAATCGGTCAGATTGGGCCGATCATCCGACTGATTTACATTATTCTTTTATTTTTAATCGGCACTTTTATGCTCTGGGAATACTATCATTATTCCCGTTTGTCCGATGAACTGAAGAAAAGGGAGAAAACCCATTATAAGTTGATCCGGTGGATTTATAAAGTGAAAATACCTCCTTTTATTTCCTTTCCCACTTCTCAGGTTTATGCCGTTTCCCTCTGGGTAATTGTTTTTTTAGGTGTCTTTACCGGCTTTATTTCAGGATTTCTAGGAGTGGGGGGCGGTTTTGTCCGGGTTCCCCTGTTCATTTATTTTCTGGGCCTGCCTACCGTAATGGCGGTGGGTACAGACTTATTTGCCATTTTAATCTCTAATTCCTGGGGAGCTTATATTTATGCTTTATCCGGCAAGGTGGAAATTGTAGGCGCTTTGGTTATGTTAATCGGGGCTGCCGTTGGCGTTCAGATCGGATCTGTGGCCACGGCCTATATCAACAGCATGAAAATCCGGTTGTACTTTGGGGTGATGCTGGTGTTGGCGGGTACCGCCGTGCTATTAAAGCAGTTTCATTTGTCCATCCTGGCAGGGTACCTAATGCTTAGTTCGGCAGCGGTTCTCAGCGGCATTATTATTTTCCTGTTGATCTCTGCAGTAAACCGCCAGGTCTGGCGGCAGACCCGCATAGAAACGGATAAATATCCTTAAGCAAAAAAGCTCCCTTTTTTGAAGTGCACCCCAAATGTTGGAGAAAAAAACTAACACTTGGAGGTGCACTTTTCTAATGACAAAATACAGCGATGAGTTTCAGCTTAGGCTTGTAATGGAAGTCGAATCAGGACAATCCATAACTGTTGTAGCAAGAGCACATGGTATTCCCAAAAAGAACTTACAGCGATGGGTTTCAATTTATGAACATGGTGGTATTGAACAACTGTTATTAAAAAAACAGCATTACTCACAAGAATTTAAGATCTCCGCTATTGAATATCGCTGGCAGCATCACTTATCCTATAGACAAGCAGCTGCCGAATTAGAAATTCCTAACGAAGGTACTCTGTATCAATGGGAAAAGCGATATTTAGAAATGGGTTCGGCAGGTCTGCAAGCCACCAAGAAAGGCAGGCCCCCTAAAATGCCAAAGAAATCTGAGAAACTTAAGCGGAATCTGACTAGAGAGCAAGAGCTGGAAGCTGAAAATGCTCAGTTACGCATGGAGAATGCTTACCTAAAAAAATTAAATGCCTTAGTTCAGGAAAGAATCGCCCGCGAAAGTGGGAAAAAGCGGCTGCCATCAACGAACTAAGGCAGGAATTTAACCTGATGGCATTACTCAAGTTTGCCAGCCTGCCCCGGAGTACCTTCTACTACTATCTAAAAGCTATGGACAGGCCTGATAAATACGAAGAAATCAAAGCTGTAATCCAAGAAATATACCACGCTCATAAAGGCAGATACGGCTACCGGAGAATCACCCTTGAACTGCATAATAGAGGGTACCGTATTAACCATAAGACGGTCTTAAAGCTGATGGGGCAATGCAACATCAAGTGCCAGGTGCGAATACGCAAGTATCGCGCCTATAAAAAAAAGTTGGGTAAAGTAGCCCCCAATATTCTGCAACGTGATTTCAAGGCAGATAAACCGAATCAGAAATGGGTTACTGACATTACTGAGTTCTCCCTATTTGGAACAAAGCTGTACCTCTCTCCGATCCTTGATTTATTTAACGGAGAAATCATCAGCTACAACATATCAGACAGGCCGACCTTCCATCAGATAATAGATATGCTGGATAAGGCATTCTCAAAGATTCCTGACAACACAAACCTTATCTTCCATTCAGATCAGGGCTGGCAGTACCAGATGAGAAACTATCAAAATAGGCTTAACAAAAAAGGAATTATCCAGAGCATGTCACGCAAGGGTAACTGCTTAGATAATTCAGTAATGGAGAACTTTTTTGGTCTTTTAAAATCAGAATTACTCTATCTTCAAGACTTCGATTCAGTAGAACATTTCCGAAAGGAGCTCGAAGATTACATAGATTACTATAATAATCAAAGGATTAAGTGCAAACTGAAAGGACTGAGTCCTGTTCAATACAGGATCCAGTCCTCCAGAGTTGCTTAATTATCTGTCCAACATTTCGGGTTCAGTTCATTTCGGGGAGCTTTTGTCTGGATGTTTAAGGATTGCCGTCGGTTTCGTTGTTGAGTTTCAGGTTCTCCAGAACCCGGAACAAAATGCTCAGGAGAATGGCAACCACGGTGGCCAGGCCCATACCCTTGAGGCTGACGGCGCCGAGCTGGATTTGCGCCCCGCTTACGCCAATGATTAATACTACGGAAGTAAGGATGAGGTTGGAGGCTTTACTGTAGTCTACCTTTGCCTCAACCAGCATGCGAATACCGGAAGCGGCAATAATACCGAACAACAGCAGGGATACGCCGCCCATGACCGGGGTGGGGATGCTCTGGATAGCTGCGGCCAGCTTCCCTACGAAGGACAGGATGATGGCCAGAACAGCCGCGCCGCCGATCACCCAGACACTGTAAACCTTGGTGATGGCCAGTACACCGATGTTTTCACCGTAGGTGGTGTTGGGGGTGGAACCGAAAAAGCCGGAAAACAGTGTGGACAAGCCGTTCCCCAGAAGGGAGCGGTGCAAACCGGGATCTTTGGCTAAATCCCGGCCAACAATGTTGCTGGTGACAAAAAGGTGACCAACGTGTTCCGCAATTACCACCAGGGCAGCCGGGATAATAATCATAATGGCATTTAAATTAAAGGAAGGGGTGTAGAGGGTCGGCATGGCAATCCATTTGGCTTCCGCAATGGGAGCCAGACTGACCAAACCCATAAAGATGGACAACACGTAACCGGAAATAATGCCGATAAGAATGGGGATGATGGCCAGAAAACCGCGGAAGACCACGGAACCCAAGACGGTAACGCCCAAGGTGAACATGGAAACCGTAATGACCTTGGGATCAGGAACGTATTTGATAGTGGCGTCTGCCGCAGCCAAACCGGCCATTTGAGCCGCTACCGGGGCCAATTCCAAGCCGATGACCGCCACAATGGCGCCCATGGCAGCCGGCGGGAAGACCACATCAATCCACTTGGTGCCTACCGCCTGGACAATTAAAGCCACCGCTGTAAAGATGAAGCCCACCGCGATAAATCCACCCAGGGCAGCACTGTAATCGTATTTGCCGAGCACCAGCAGAACCGGCGCCAGGAAGGCGAAGCTGGAACCCAGATAGGCGGGAATGCGGCCTTTACATAGGAATAAATACAATAGAGTGCCAATTCCGTTAAATAAAAGAATAGTGGCAGGATTCACTTCGAAAATAATCGGTACCAATACGGTTGATCCAAACATGGCAAATAAGTGCTGAAAGCTTAGGGGCAGGGTTTGCAACAGAGGGAGTTTTTCATCCACTTGAATTTCTCGTCTAGCCATTTCCCGGTTCCTCCTTGGTTATTTTATCATATAAAAAGCTCCTTACAGAGTTCTGTAAGGAGCGCGCTTTTCAGTCAGGATACGGGTGTATCCCTCTTAACCGCTACCTTATTAGTATCTCTGTACTAACTTAAAGGTGCCAAAAAACGGTAGGTTTTATCCAATTTTTGCTACAGTAAGTATAACCGATCTCCGGCATCCCCACAACCCGGGGAAATATAGCCAATATTGTTAAGAACTGGATCCAAAGTGGCGGTAACAATTTTTACATCCGGAAATCTTGCAGCAATTTGATTGATTCCTTCTTTTACGGAGAAGGCGCAGACCACTTTTATTTTATGATGCTCAATACCGGCTCCTGAAAGGACTTCCAGGGTTTTAACACAACTGTTGCCGGTGGCCAGCATGGGATCCAACACAATAATTTGTTCAAAATCCGCAACATTCCGGGGAAGGCTGTTAACGTAGAGTTTGGCCTCTAAAGTTTCATGATCCCGAGACATACCAATATGGGCCACCTTGGCCTTGGGCAGGAAGGTTAAGAAGCTTTCAACCAGGCCCAAACCGGCTCTAAGGATGGGAACCAGTAAGATTTTTTCATCCTTTAGGATGATGGCCGGAGATTCAACTTCCATGGGGGTGGTGACTTTGGATTCAAAAACCGGCGCATCTTTCAAGGCTTCTACAGCCAACAGGTATCCTAAACGGGTAATGCTCGAACGAAAGGCTACAATATCACTTTCTTTATCACGCAGTTTGCCAACTTGTTCATCTACCAGAGGATGACGAAGAATGGTAAGGTTTTGCATGTGGTTCGACTGCCTCCTTGTGTTCCGGCAGCACCGCCTTGTTGTATACTGATTCAGGTAGGATTATGCCAGATATTTTTTTCCAAATATCAAAAATTCGATTCAAAAGGACAAAATCCTCTTTATCATTTAAAAATAATTATGAGAGATTTCGGTGGGGTTTCCCAATTTAAAAGAGAGTAGGAAACGACATAAAAAAACGCGCCAAGGAATAAGGAAATAACACAAAACAATCGGCTAATAAGAAGTAGAACACGGATTGAACGAATAATACGGATTTGCGCGGATCTTATTTAAATATTAATTCAATCCGTGAGAATCCGTGGAAATCCGTAAAATCCGTGTTCTATTCTTTTTTATTTTTAAGTGAGTTCCAGAGGTTCCTGGCTAAGAAGGTGATCCCATTTATGGGGCAGGTAACCTATCACCAGATGACCGTTTACATCAATGGCCGGGCATTCATCACGGCCCGTTTTCTGCAGCAGTTCTCCTTTGGCGCCGCTATCCTGGATGTTTTTTTCTTCAAAATGAAGGTTTTTTTCCTTAAGATATTTCCTGGCCTGATCACATTCAGATTGCTTCCAGGGGGATACAAAAAGAGTTACGTGGTAATCTGCCACATCAAATACCTCCTTTTTACCGATTCAAATCTAGTTTGCCCAGGGAATCAGGAATTTCATCACTTGTAAATAGGGCTTTCGTCCTATAGAAAATTAGTAATTTTTTCCGTATGATACCAGTATAGCTCGTTTTATGTATACCAGATCAATCATTTGGCGATCTGGCTGAAAGGAGAGGGTCTTTTGTCGAGTAAAATTGTGGACAAGTTCCTTAGTTTTATAGGTTTTGAAGAAGTGGAAGAAGAGATTCCTGAAAAGGGGCCGGAGCTGTCGAATATCAAAGAATCGGGTATCCGGAGCAAACTAAGTGCCCGTCCAGAGCTGGCAGCCGTACCTCCGAGCCGCCAAACCAAAATCGTATCCACCCAGCCCAAAACCTTTACGGATGTCCAGGTGGTGGCAGAGCATCTGAAAGGCGGCCAGCCGGTGATTGTCAATCTTTCTCAGGTTCAGCCCGAAGAAGCTCAGCGTATTTTGGATTATGCCAGCGGCGTATCCTTTGCCTTAAATGGTTCCGCCAAAAAAGTAAGCGGGGAGATTTTCCTGTTTGTTCCCAGCGGAGTGGACATTATTGGTGCGGGAGACCTGAGAAACTTTACGCAGGATACCGAATCGCCCGAAGCAAAGGCCGCTACCCGTTGGTTTAAATCCGAATCCGCTTAATTTCATTATGTGTAGCCGCTCCACAGAGAGTAACTGTGATGTTAACATAAAGCCTCTTGCCATTTTAAACGTTGGCAAGAGGCTTTACTATACAAAACTTAATGTAACGGTATAGACCCGGTGTTAGGAAAAAAAGTGTTTGAAGGCAAAGGATTAAAGTGAATAAAGCACATTGAAATCAGCAAGTACCCACAAAGAGAGCAAGGAAGGCCGGGAGGGTGTCTATAAGTTTCCTTCGGGAATAGAAGGAATTTAATGATCTTCGCTTCCTTATTTTACGATTCGTAAAGTAACAGCGGAAGTATGCTGAGACGGTATATTTATGTGATATGAGGATTTACGAGGATGGCAACCAATCTGAATTAGGATGACGATTCCATGATGGGTTTTGATGGGAGAGAGATCAACCGATGAAGCTAAAAAAACAGTTACAGGCGGTATTGGAGCAGCACAATAACTATGACGGCATCCTGTTTCAGTTGACGTCCCCCTATGCACTGCATCAGCGACTGGCTCCGGGTAGTCCTTATAGACCGGAAAGTTTTGGAGCGGGCGTGAGCTCCGGCTATGTGGAGCAATGCTTGCAAATTGCTGCTGAACTGTATGGAAGACTGCCTTTTGGGAAGCACCTGCTTGTAGTCTATGAGGATGCATACAATGAAAAAAACACGAATGAAATTGACTTTTTTGAAAGCTGCCTGATGGCATCCAGCAAAGCTGAAACCGATATTTTTCAATGGAAGCACCGTCCGGTGGAGGGCGGCTTCCCCACCGGACAAGATGTAAACAACGAATGCCATACCTGCACCCGCAGGATGTATGCCGCAAAGGGGATTGATACGGAGCGCCTATTCCGTGAAATCATTCTTTCGGATATTGGCGGTCAATATGCTCTTGCATCCAAGGTGTTTGTCGTGGATGTGGATTCCGCCTGTATCTTTCATCTTTACGACGACCGGGGGCTTACGGTTTACACGCCGGATGAAACTTTATTTGCGTACATCGGGCCAGAGCATGATGATGTCCCGGGCGAGGAATTCCTCTTTTCTATTGGCACGGAAGCCTTTCACTGGATCAATGGCGGGGATGATCCGCAGGATTTATGCCTGCACGGGATAACCTCTGTGACCATCGGCGCGGAAGTGTTTTCCTACCCTTGCGCCGTCAGTGCAGCCGCTTTGCGGATGCTGAAAACCTTGACAGAGGACCATCAGCCGACCTATTGCGAACAGATGCTTCCCTGCTGCGGTCATAGCTTGTGCGCAAAAGAGACGCTGGACGAGGTGACCATCAGCGGATGTGAGAACGGTATTGATTGGACGGTGCGGCATGAGGGGGATCAAATACGCCTCATCACACCGAGCGGGAGGGAAACTCTCCTGAACTTATCTCTTTACCGCAAAGAAATTTGCCGGTTTGCCGATGGGGTGGAAGCCTTTTATCAAAAATCCTTGCCCAAAAGAACCGGCCATGATTTAGATAAAAATGGCTACCAAGCTTTTTGGAACGAATGGCATCGACGTAGAAAAGGATGGGGTATGCTTCCAAGGTAGCTTTAGAATAACATGGAACAAGGGGGAAAAGCGTGAGTCTCTATCAATTCTTAGCCAGCGACAGCCCACTGAAGGCAGTGGAAAACAAGAATATCGAGCTGTTATCCATCGAGGAGGCGGAAGCAAGAGGCCTTCCCTGCCCAATTGGTATTCCGCAGATATGGCCATCGACCGCAAAGAGAAGATTGTTCTTTATGCGCCGGATGAGGACTGCCTGGGCGATATAGAGATTACAGGTGATTCCACAAATGTCGGACAGTATTCGGATAAGCGCTTTCATTCTTCTCTGCAGTGGAATTTCACAGAAAAGCGGGCGGAACAACTCCTGGAGTATATTGCAGAGCATTTGAAAACAGCCGCTGAAATCGAACTATGGAATATCTGGCTGGATGAATACGATGCTCCTACGATTGTTCAACGCTCACTGAAGGAGTTAACCGTAGCGGATATCAAAGCGGTACTGGGGCAAAAAATATATAAAAAACCTGCTTGTTTAGTGGTGCGATTGTAGAATATTTCAGTGCAAATTCAATGTGCTGACACGACGGAACAAAAGACCTTGATTCGCTACCGGGACATTGGAATTCGATGCTGTTGGGAAGATGTAAAAATAGCAGTATAACAGGAAGGCAGCCGGCAAATTTTGCCGGCTGCCTTCCTTAAACCCGGGATTCAGCTTGTATCCCGGGCCTAACCCCAGCGGCCTTTCTTGTTTTCTTTTTCCGGCCAGAGATTTTTCGGATTGAAGTTGTGCAGTGAAGTTAAAAACTTTTCACGGATGTCGGGATACTGTTGAGACAGCGCCTCAATTAATTGCTTGGTTTCCTCCCGCTTGGTTTTTTTGTTCGCCGGGCAAGGATTATGAACCACCGGGATATTTTCCTGGGCCACTAATTCCAGGATCTGGCCCTCGGTAACGTAAACAAAGGGACGAATCAGGGTGAGATCCGAGCGGTCCAGGTAGGTTTTAGGAGAAAAGGTTTTCAGATTTCCGTTGTACAGCAAGCTCATAAAAAAAGTTTCAATGGTATCGTCCAGATGATGAGCCAAGGCCACTTTATTAAAACCCAGGTCATTGACGGTATTATAAAGGGCTCCCCGGCGCAAGGTGGCACAAAGGGAACAGGGGTTGGTCTCCTGGCGGATATCAAAAATAATGGTGGCAATATCCGTTGGCTTAATAGTCAAGGGGATTTCCAAACGGCGGCAGTACTCTTTTAAAGGTGCAATGTCCGCGCCCAGACCCATATCTAAATGAACGCCATGAAGTTCAAAGGGAATTTTTTTTAAATATTTTTGGCGGTAGCGGTTTAGACAAAACAGTAGGGCACTGCTGTCCTTACCCCCGGAAAGTCCCACCACCACCCGGTCTCCGGGTTCAATCATTTTATAATGGGCGATGGCACGGGTAACTTGGGTTAACATTTCCTTTATTAATGTTTTTGACATGATTGATCTCCTGCTGTCGTTTTTGTTTTGTTTGCTCCAATACTTCAATTATTGACCCTTAAAGTAAAAAAGTCTAGAAAAACATTTTGCCTGTATAGAGTGTGCCCAGGAGGGTCAATTTAATAGTGAGGGGGGGTAAAACATGAGTAAATATATGAGTGATGCCCTGAAATATGAGTTGGCCCAGGAGATGGGCGTGGCTGATCGTATCCAAGGCAGTGACTATGGGAACCTGACCTCGAGAGAGTGCGGTAACTTTGTGAAGCTGGCGATACAAAGGGCGGAGCGCAGCATGTTGTAAACTTCCCTGATAAGGAGCGGTCCACAATCCTGTGGACCGTTTTCTTCATCCTTATAGGAGTCTGCAAAGCCATTCAATCAGTGAGCAAATAGGCGTAAGATAAAGGAGTCTCATCATCTTTAAGGATCAAGGCAATTTAAGGCAAAAGCTTGTGAATAAATGAACTTTACCCAGAGAAAGGAAAGGGATATACTGTGTATACAGAATACAGGGAGGTGTTCTTATGATAGGACGTGACTATGAACACTACTTACAATCCACGGCAACCAATAATAAACCCTGCTTTGATTTTCGATTCTGGCTGGTAGTAACAGGGCTTGGTTTTGTACTTCCCCTGGCGGGTTTTATTTTAAGGGGATAGCCGGTGGGATGAGATCCCTTTTTAAAATTTAAATCAGGATGTTTTATGATTTGAGATAGACGGAGGTTAGACCACAAGGTCTAGCCTTTTTTGTGTTCATATTTATCCTTTTGCAACTTTTGATTTTCGCCAGCGAAAATGCAAAAGCGAAAATTATTCAATTTATGGTGAGGGCGAAATAAACCTTAATTTAGGATAGGCTAGCATAAAAACTGGGACCATGGATAAATCCTTATAAATCAAGGACTGTAGAATTTCAAAATTATTCTGAATTAATCGGATAAAAGTAATGGCGAGAAAAAATAAGAATGATAGCGAAATGCAATAAAATATAGACTAAAACCCATAATTTAGCTTTATTAAGGGTCTAGTCAATATCCCTGAGAGTTTGTTCAAAATATAGCGTGTGATAAACTAAACTAAAGTAAATTCGAAATGAAATAAAGGGGGTGGACCTATGTATATTATAACCGATGGAGTTTCCCAGGCGCTAGACCTAAATTTCACAAAGCAAATTAAAGAACGCAGCGGACAGGAAATTGAGGCCTGTTTCCAGTGCCAGAAATGCGCCTCCGGATGCCCCATTGCTGAATACGGAGAGGTTGATACCAACCAGGTGCTGCGGATGATTCAATTTGGCTTAAAGGATGAGCTGCTGAAAAGTAAAGCCATTTGGGTCTGCGTGGGCTGTGAAACCTGCGGCGCCCGTTGTCCAAACGGAATCCGCATTGCGTCCGTCATGGATGCTTTACGGGAAATGGCCATTGAAGAAAAGGTTGTCCCGGCAGAAAAAGACATTCAACTGTTTCATCAATGTTTCCTAAACTCTGCTCAGTCATTGGGCCGAGTTCACGAAGGAACCATGCTGATGAAGTACAAGCTAAAAAGCGGACATCTTTTGGACGATGTGGGTGTAGGCGTGAAATTGTTTTTTAAAGGAAAGTTAGCCCTGTTTCCCCACAGTGTTCCGAGCAAATCCGATGTTCAGCGCATTTTTGAATGGGCCCAGAAATAGGAATGGGTGATTACGGTATTGTGGAAGGTAGGGATATTGATGAAATTGGCCTATTATCCGGGCTGTTCCCTGGAGGCTACCGCCAAGGAATATGATCGCTCCGTCCGGGCTGTCTGCAGTGCGTTAGAGGTGGAACTGGTGGAAATACCGGACTGGACTTGCTGTGGCGCCACCTCGGCTCACGCCACCAACCACCGACTGGCAGTGGGCTTACCGGCCCTGACGGTCAAACAAATTCAACAAATGGGGCTTGAATGCGCAGTGCCCTGCTCCGCCTGTTTTAACCGCCTGAAGAGTGCTGAACACAGCATGATCAACGATCTGTCCGTCCGGGAGGAAATGGAAAAACTCCTGAACTTTAAATATGATGCCCAACCCCGGACCCATGATTTGTTGGCTGCTTTGGTGGAAAAAATTGGTCTGCCGGCCATTAGCAAAAAAGTTCAGAAACCTTTAAAAGATCTGAAAGTTGCCTGTTATTACGGCTGTTTGTCGGTTCGGCCCGGTGAAATAACCGGCATCGACAGCGTGGAAAATCCTATGCAGATGGATAAATTGATGAAAGCCTTAGGAGCCACGCCGGTTCAGTGGTCCTATAAAGTGGATTGCTGCGGGGCAGGACATTCGGTGGCCAAATCGGCCATGGTCACCAGCCTGTCAGGCAAGATCCTGGCCAAGGCCCGGGAAGCGGGCGCCAACGCGGTGGTGAATTCCTGCCCCCTCTGCCAGACTAATTTAGAGATGCGCCGTCCCCCGGGCGAAGATATCCCGGTATTTTACTTTACTGAATTAATGGGGCTGGCCTTTGGAATGACGGAGGTGCGTGATTGGTGCAGCAAGCATCTGGTGGACAGCAGCAAACTCATCAATTCCGTACTGGCCGGGTAACTTCGTAAAGGGATGGAGGTTAACGTAGATGAGCAACGTCCAAACCGATAATAACATGACCGGTGCAGTGATGGTGGTGGGAGGCGGCATTTCAGGAATGCAATCCGCTCTGGACCTGGCTGAATCCGGTTTTAAAGTTTATCTATTGGATGAAAAGCCTGCCATTGGGGGCACCATGGCCCGGTTGGATAAAACCTTTCCGACCAATGACTGCGCCATGTGTATCATGTCCCCCAAACTGGTGGATACCGGTCGCCATAATAACATTGAGATTATTACCGGGGCCAAAGTAAAGGGAGTCAGCGGGGAACCGGGCCATTTTAAAGTAAAGGTTGAACAAAAGGCCCGTTATGTAGATATTGCCAAATGTACCGGCTGCGGGGATTGCGCCCGGGTTTGCCCGGTGGAACTGCCCAATGAGTTTAACGGCGAGATTGATACACGCAAAGCTACTTATAAGCTGTATGCCCAGGCCACGCCCAATGCCTTTGCCATTGACAAGCGCGGGGTCGCCCCTTGTAAAAACGCCTGCCCTGCGGGAATTAACGTGCAGGGCTATGTGCAGTTAATTAAATCGGGAAAATTTATTGATGCCTGGAAAATGATCTATGAAGAAATGCCTTTCCCGGCCATCTGCGGCCGCATTTGCGCTCACCCCTGCCAGACGGCCTGCAACCGGGGTCAGGTGGATGAACCCATACAAATTGCCACTTTAAAAAGATTAGCCGCGGACATGGCTTATCAGCAAGATCTCGATCAACTGCCCCTGCCGCAAAAGGAAGCGGACCGGGAAGAAAAGGTCGCGGTGATCGGTTCCGGCCCGGCGGGTTTGTCTGCAGCCCATTTCCTGGCTTTGAAGGGATACCGGGTCACCATATTTGAGGCCCTGCCGGTTACCGGCGGCATGATGCGGGTGGGCATTCCGGAATACCGTCTGCCGAAAAAATGGGTGGATTTGGAGATTGATTTGATTCGGCGGCTGGGCGTGGAGATTAAAGTCAACACCGCCCTAGGGAAGGATATTACCCTGGACGGATTGTTTAAAGAAGGATATAAAGCCATTTTTCTGGGAGTCGGCTGCCAGAAGGGAACCAGCATGAGAACCCCCGGGGAAGATCTGAAAGGCGTTATCTCCGCGGTGGATATGCTGCGTGAAATTGGTTTGGGCCAAGAAGTGAAAGTTGGACGCAAGGTTCTGGTGGTGGGCGGCGGCAACGTGGCCATGGACGCCGCCCGCAGCGCCCGCCGCATGGGGGCGGAAGTGCATGTCCTGTACCGCCGGACCCGGGGTGAAATGCCTGCGGCAGCGGAAGAAGTGGAGGAAGCCATTGAAGAGGGCATTCAATTCCATTTTAAAACCCTGATTAAAGAGATAAAAGGCAAGAACGGGAAGATCGATGTGGTTGAATCCATTCAAGTTTTGCGGATGGAAAAGGATCAAAAGGGCCGCTGGGTGCCTGTTTACGGTGATGAGATTACCAAGTGGACCGGCGTGGATACCGTGATCTCGGCCATTGGCCAGGCTGCGGATTTATCCTTTGCCGGAGACAAACCCCTGGCCAATGAATGGGGCAGCCGCATTGTGGCGGATCCCGATACGCTGGCTACCAATGTACCCGGTATTTTTACCGGCGGGGATGTTTTCACCGGTCCGGCTCTGCTGATTGATGCCGTGGGAGCCGGTAAACGGGCGGCGGAAAGTATTCACCGCTATATTCAGGGTGAAGATCTCCGGGCCGGCCGGCAATTTAAGCTGCCCGAAGAAAGAATTTCTCCCATACCGCGGAAGGCGGAATCCTATGCCCCGCAGCCCCGGGTGAAACAGGGGCACGCTCCGGCGCAAAGAAGGTCTGCCGGCAGCGAAGAGGTTTGTCTGGGCTATACTCCGGAGCAGGCTCAAGCCGAGGCGGAACGCTGCTTAAACTGCGCCGTTTGTTCCGAGTGCATGCAGTGTGTGGATGCCTGCCTGCCCAAAGCCATTGACCACAGTATGCAAGACCGGGAACTGGAGCTGGAAGTGGGGGCTCTGGTGATGAACCCCGGCTTCAAACCCTATGATCCAACGGACTTAAAACTGTATGGTTACGGCCGGCTGCCCAATGTGGTGACCAGCATTCAATTTGAACGGATTTTGTCCGCCAGCGGTCCCTTTTCCGGGCATATGGTGCGCCCGTCGGATCACAAGGAACCGGCTAAAATTGCCTGGATTCAGTGTGTTGGTTCCCGTAACGAAAGGATTGGCAAGGGATACTGCTCGTCGGTTTGCTGCATGTATGCCATTAAGCAGGCCATTATCGCCAAGGAGCACAGCCATGACCCCCTGGAAGCAACACTGTTTTATATGGATATGCGTACGCCGGGCAAAGATTTTGAACGCTACCAGAACCGGGCCAAGGAGGAGCATGGCGTAAGATTTGTCCGCTCCCGCATTTACGGCATTGATCCGGTTCCCGATGACAGCGGCGATGTATTTATTCGTTATGCCGATGAGAATGGCCAGATTTATACGGAAACCTATGATATGGTGGTCCTCTCCATCGGACTGTCCGCCCCGGAAGGAGCCCAGGAACTGGGCGAGGCCGCCGGCATTGAACTGGATTCCTACGGTTTCTGCCGCAGCGATGAATTCAGCCCCGGCTGCAGCTCCCGTCCAGGTATCTTTGTCAGCGGGGCTTTTGGTGAACCCAAAGATATTCCGGAAACGGCCGTGGACGCCAGTGCCGCCGCCGCCATGGCTTCCCGTCTGTTAGCGCCGGCCCGGGGCACTCTGGCGGCGGTTCAGGAGTTCCCGCCGGAGAAGGATGTCAGCAACCAATTGCCCAGGGTGGGGGTGTTTGTCTGCAACTGCGGCATCAACATCGGCAGTGTAGTCAAAGTGCCGGAAGTGGCCGCCTTTGCCAAAACCCTGCCGGGTGTGGTTCATACGGAAGAATTCCTGTTTAGTTGTTCCCAGGATAATATTGATAAAATCAAGGAACGGATTAAAGAGCACGACTTAAACCGGGTGGTGGTGGCTTCCTGCACGCCCCGGACCCACGCGCCGCTGTTCCAGAGCAGCATGAAGGAGGCGGGGCTGAACCCTTATTTGTATGAGCACGCCAACATTCGCGAGCAGTCTTCCTGGGTACACCGGGACGTTCCCGAAGAAGCCACCGAGAAGGCCAAAGATCTGGTTAAAATGGCGGTGGCCAAAGTGAGGCTGCTGAAACCGGTACAAACTTCTTTTATTGATGTAAACCAGCGGGCCCTGGTGGTGGGCGGCGGTGTGGCCGGTATGACCAACGCCCTGTCCCTGGCCGAGCAGGGATTCCCTGTTACCCTGGTGGAAAAGAGCGGTGAACTGGGCGGCAGAGCCATGGAATTGCGCTATAGCCTACGGGGCGAAGATATTCCCGCCTTTGTGGCGAAGCTCAAGAACGATGTGGGAAATCATACGCTAATTGATATATGTATAAACGCTCAAGTTGAAGAGGTGGCCGGTTATCTGGGTAATTATATCACCACCCTGATTAAGGAGGACGGTTCCAAGGAGGAGGTAAATCACGGCGCGGTGATTATCGCCACCGGCGCCGATGAAATTGAGCCGGCGGATTACCTTTACGGCAGCAGTCCTGCGGTAATGACCCAAACCCAGTTGGAGCAGAAGTTGGCGGATCAAGGTTTAGGAGATGCCGGTACGGTAGTGATGATCAACTGTGTGGGTTCCCGGGAGCCCGAACATCCCTACTGCAGCCGAGTTTGCTGCACCCATGCCATTAAAAATGCCTTAAAAATAAAGGAGTTAAACCCCAAGGCCAATGTGCTGGTGCTCTACCGGGATATTCGAACCTATGGCTTTAAAGAAGAATACTACACCGAAGCCCGCCGGAAGGGAGTCATCTTCATTCGCTACAGTGTGGACGACAAGCCCAAGGTGACCGCCAACGGCAACCGGGTTAAGGTGACGATAACGGATCATGTGCTGCAGCAGCCCATTGAAATCGATGCGGATATTCTGGCCCTGGGCAACGGTATCAAGCCCCGCCCGGACACCGAGCGGTTAAGCCAGTTGTTTAAAGTGCCGCTGAATGCCGACGGCTTCTTCCTGGAGGCGCACATGAAGCTGCGGCCGGTTGACTTTGCGGCGGACGGATTGTACCTGTGCGGACTGGCACATGGTCCCAAAAACATCAGCGAAACCATTTCCCAGGCCAATGCGGCCTCAGTCCGGGCGGGGACTTTGCTTTCCAAAGGCCGGTTGGAATCCCTGGGCATCACGGCGGAGGTGGATTTGGAACTCTGCAAGGGCTGCGGAATTTGTGTCGAAGCCTGTGTCTATGGTGCCCGGGTATTGGATGAACGCAGGGGAGTGGCCCTGGTTCGTGAGGTGCTGTGTCAGGGCTGTGGCGCCTGTGTGGCAGCCTGCCCCAGCGGCGCCACCCAGCAGAAGGGTTTTGAAAAGGAACAACTGCTCGCTATGATGGATGCGGCTTTGGGATAGGAGGTTGGAAAAACCTATGACGGATAAAAACAAAATTGGTGCGGTACTGGTTGTGGGCGGGGGCATCTCCGGGATGCAGTCCGCCCTGGACCTGGCCGAATCCGGCTACCGGGTTTATCTGGTGGAGAAGAAGCCCGCCATCGGGGGTACTATGGCCAGGCTGGATAAAACCTTTCCCACCAACGATTGTGCCATGTGCACAATGTCCCCCAAACTGGTTGACGTAGGCCGTCACCTGAACATTGAAATTATTACCGGTGCCGAACTGGTCGGTCTGGACGGGGAACCAGGCAACTTTAAAGCTACCGTGGCGCAGCAGGCCCGCTGCGTAAGTCTGGAAAAATGCATCGGCTGCGGCGCCTGCGCCGAGGAGTGCCCGGTTAAAGTGAATGACGACTTTGACGGCGGCCTGGGCAAGCGTAAAGCCATCTACAAGCTGTACGCCCAGGCGACGCCCAATGCCTATGCCATTGACAAAAGCAAGTGCTTAAAGATTAAAAATCCTAAAGCCTGCGGGAAATGCCTCAAGGCATGTCCTGCCGGGGCCATCGACCACAGCATGCCGGATACCCGGCTGGAATTGGCGGTGGGCGCGGTGATTCTCAGCCCCGGCTTTGAACCCATGGACGGAGAGCTGCGGGGAGAATTCGGCTGGGGTATCTATGCGAACGTATTGACCAGCCTGCAGTTTGAGCGTCTGCTGTCTGCCAGCGGTCCCACCATGGGGCATCTGGTACGCCCTTCAGATCATGTGGAACCCAAGAAAGTTGGCTTTATTCAATGCGTGGGCTCCAGGGACAGCGCCAAAGGCAATCCTTACTGCTCGGCGGTATGCTGCATGTATGCCACCAAACACGCCATTATTGCCCAGGAACATGAGGAAGGCCTGGAAACTAAAATTTTTTATATGGATGTCCGGGCCTATGGCAAGGATTTTGAGAAATATTACGACCGGGCCAGAATTCAGCACGGCGTCAAGTATGAAAAGGCCATGGTTTCTTCCATAAAAGAAGATCCCAACACCAAAAATTTAATCGTTCGCTATAGGACTCCCGACGGGAAGTTTGCTGAAGAAGAGTTTGATATGATGGTTCTCTCGGTAGGCCTTAAACCATCCTCCGGCAATGCTCAACTGGCTAAAGCCTGCGGTATTGAGCTGGATCCTTACGGTTTCTGCAAGACCCTGGAATTTGCTCCGGGCCAAAGCACCCGGGAAGGCGTCTTTGCCAGCGGCGCTTTCTGTGCGCCCAAGGATATTCCCGAGACCGTGGTGGATGCCAGCGCCGCCGCAGCCAATGCCGCTCAATTGCTAAGCGACGTGCGGGGAACCCTCAGTCAAATCAAGGAATACCCGCCGGAAAGGGATGTTACCCAGGAGGACCCCAGAATCGGTGTCTTTGTGTGCAACTGCGGCATCAATATCGGCAGTGTTGTCCGGGTGCCTGAAGTAGCTGAGTTTGCCAAAACCCTGCCCGGCGTGGTGCATACCGAAGAATTCCTCTTTAGTTGTTCCCAGGACAGTATTGAAAAAATTAAAGAACGGATACAAGAGCATCAATTAAACCGGGTGGTAGTGGCTTCTTGTACGCCTAGAACCCATGCTCCCTTGTTTATGAGCAGTTTGAAGGAATCCGGATTGAACCCCTACCTGTTTGAACAGGCCAACATCCGGGAGCATTCCTCCTGGGTGCACCGCAATTATCCCGAGGCAGCCACCGAAAAAGCCAAGGATTTGGTTAAAATGGCGGTGGCCAAAGTGAGGCTGCTAAAACCTGTATATACCTCCTTTATGGATATTAACCGTCAGGCTCTGGTCATCGGCGGCGGTGTGGCCGGTATGACCAACGCCTTGAATCTGGCCAATCAGGGTTTCAAGGTTATTCTGGTTGAACGTACGGATAAATTGGGCGGCAATGCTTTGGAGATTCAATACACCATGAAGGGCAACCGTCCCTTGGAACTGGTGGAATCCCTGATCAGGGACGTGCAAAATCACAGCAATATTGATTTGAACCTGAATTCCAATATTAAAGAAGTGGCCGGTTACCTGGGCAACTATAAAACCACTCTCAGCACTCCCGGAGGCGACAAAGAAGTGTCCCACGGGGTGGTGATTATTGCCACCGGAGCCGAACTGGCCACCACCGGCGAGTATCTCTACGGACAGCATGAGGCGGTCTTAACCCAGAGGGAATTAGAGCAAAAGCTGGCGGGTCCCGGTATTGGCTCCGCCCGGAACATTGTCATGATTCAATGTGTGGGTTCCAGGGACAGCGAACGCCCCTACTGCAGCCGTATTTGTTGTTACAGCGCCGTTAAAAATGCCTTGAAAATTAAAGAACAGAATCCCGAGGCCAATGTCTTTGTACTTTACCGGGATATTCGCACCTATGGCTTTTATGAAACCTACTACGCCGAAGCCAGAAAGAAAGGGGTTGTCTTTGTTAGATACACCCTGGAAGAGAAACCCCAAGTGGAAGCGCTGGGCGATCAATTGAAGGTTTCTATAAAGGATCCGATTTTAAACCGCAAGCTGGAATTGGAGACCGATCTGCTCATTTTAAGCACCGGACTGATTCCGGCCCAAGGCACGGATGGCTTAAGCCAAATTTTTAAGGTTTCTTTAAATGCCGATAATTTCTATTTAGAAGCCCATATGAAACTACGTCCGGTGGATTTTGCCGCCGATGGTTTATACCTGTGCGGTTTGGCCCACTCACCCAAGCTCATTGAGGAATCCATTGCCCAGGCCAATGCCGCAGCCGTGCGGGCTGTAACCATGCTGTCCAAAGATAAGCTGGAGTCCCTTGGCAACGTGGCGCAGGTCAATCCGAAGTGGTGCAAAGGTTGTGGCCTGTGTATAGAGGCTTGCTCTTATGGCGCCAGAACCATGAATGAAATCACCAATGTGGCTGAAGTGCTTGATGTGCTTTGTCAGGGCTGCGGCGCCTGTGTGGCGGCCTGCCCCAGCGGCGCCTGCCAGCAAAAAGGCTTTGAAAAACAACAAATTGTTGCCATGCTGGACGCTTGTAACGGCTAGGCTAAAAAGGAGGGGTATTCATGAGTGTTCCTGAAGAAAAAATACAAACGGAATTTGAACCGAAGATCATTGCCATTGTTTGTAACTGGTGTACTTATACCGGTGCAGACCTGGCGGGTACATCCCGTATCCAATATCCCCCGAATGTACGAATTATCCGGGTCATGTGCAGCGGTGCGGTTGACCCGCTGTATATGATTAAACCGATCTTAGACGGCGGGGACGCCGTTCTCGTCGGTGGCTGACACGAGGGCGACTGCCACTATGGTAGTGGCAATTACAAAGCCAGACGTAAGGTGGCCATTGCTAGAAACGTACTGCAGCAGTTGGGTATACCTGAAGAACGTTTATGGCTGCGGTTTATCAGTGCTTCCCAAGGTGCTTACTTTGGTGAAGTGATTACTGAAATGACGCAAAAACTAAAACAATTAGGACCGAACCCCCTGCGCAAGAACTGGGAAATCTAGGTGGGAGGCGTTGTAGCATGAAAACATATACGTTAAAGTCGGATGGCGACACCCTCGGTGCCGTCCAGGGTTTTTTAAAATCCTTGCTTACCTCGGGTAAAGTAGCTGCCCTTTTGGTGCCTCAGGAAGTTGCTGCCAAAACCAATGTGGTGCCCGCCTTGATCCGAGATCCGGAGATGCTTAACAAAGCAAATCCCTTTGCCCCGGTTAACGGGTTGAATGCCGCCCGGTTAGTGGCTAATCTTTCCCGGAGTTTACCCGAAAAGGTGGCGGTGGTGCTTCGCTCCTGTGAAGTTCGTGCTTTAGTGGAATTGGTGAAATTGCAGCAGGCCAAACTGGAAAATCTGCTGATCATTGGGGTGGATTGTTTGGGAACTTTTGCCCCCAAGGATTACGGGCAGATGGTGAAGCAAAAAAAGGTGGATGCCGCCCAATGGGTCAAGGGAGCTGCTGGTGGAGAAAATCCCAGCGGAATGGATTTCCGTCGGGCCTGCACCCTTTGTACTTATCCCGAGGCCAGTCATGCCGACATCATCCTGGGCTGGCTGGGACTGGACGGCAAAGTACTGGTGACTGCCGGAGACGATGAAGACCTGTCTGCTGTGGCTGGTTTGGAACCTGTTTCCGTGCCGGACTCCCGGGTGAAACTTCTGGAAAAACTGGCGGAAGAAAGAGGGCAGGCAAAAGCCAAGGCGGTGGATGAATTTAAGCATTCCGTCAGCAGCATCGATGATCTGGCCGAAATACTGGCCGCCTGCATCAAATGCCAGAATTGCCGTCAGGCTTGTCCCATCTGTTTCTGCAGAGAGTGCGTCTCCGCCGGACCTATTTTTGACCACAACGGGACCAAATACATGGAATATGCCGGCAGGAAAGGGGCCATCGAGCTGCCCACGGATACCGCCCTGTTCCATCTGACCCGGGTCAATCATATGGGGCTGTCCTGTGTGGGCTGCGGCCAGTGTGAAAACGCCTGCCCCATGGATATCCCTGTTGGCTTGATGTTCCAGGCGCTGGCCCTGCCGGTTCAGGAACGTTTTGAATATGAACCCGGGCGCGACCTGGAAGAAACGTTGCCGTTAACTACTTATCAAGAACATGAACTGCCGGAATTAAACACAGGTAAACACTAACCATTTAATCATTCAGTTAAAGGTCACCTCAATAGGTGGCCTTGTTTTTTTGTATAAAAAAGATTTAAAATGCCATGATAAACAAAGGAAGAAAGGAGGGGTTTCTGTGCAAAAAGATATCTATGTGGTGGGTTTGATGGTCGATGAAAGGAGCACCAAAGCGCCGGATGTGCAGCAGGTGATTACCCGGTACGGCAGCAATATTCTGTGCCGAAACGGCATTCCCAGCCCCAGCAGAGAGCGGGGAATTATCACTCTGACCATGGAGGCGGCTCCCAATGAATATGAAAAAATGGAGCAGGAATTAAAAAACTTGCATGGCGTTACCGTGGACTGCATTCATTTCAGTCAACAGGAATCTTTTCAGGTTTGTCAAAAATAAAATCCTATTATTAAGGATAAAAGATTTTGGAACTGCCCAATGGCGGTTCTTTTTCTTATTATTGGCTGGATTAACAAAAATTGTAGGTTTACGCGCATACCTAGGTATGTTAGTCTAATACTCGTGCCCTGCACGTGACTTTTGTGGCAATAAAATCCTGGTATAAACGTGCATCTCCCCACGAAGCAAAAGCATGGAAGTACCGGCTTTTCTAGAGAGGAGTGAATTGCATTGTATAAAAAGCAAATAACCATGTTAAAACAAAAGCTGGAGAACGGTTCCTTAGAAACCGTAATCAAAAAATCCGTTGTGTCAATCTTGATTGTGTCTTTTATGACATTATCCGTCATGCCGGTTTTTAAACCGTTCATGACAACCAATACCAAACCAGAAGTTAAAAAGGCACCAGAATCTCATACCCAACAGGAAGCTAGAAGCATCGAGCAAAGACCGGAAGGTAATCAAAAGTCGAGAACTTCCGGACAAAAGCAGGTTTCCAGGGGCGGTTTGAATCGCAATGAGGTTCGCCTGCTGGCCATGGTCATTGAGGGTGAAGCAGCCGATGAGCCCTATAAAGGGAAAGTGGCTGTGGGAGCGGTTATTCTAAACCGGATGGAAAGCAAACAGTTTCCGAAAACTTTATCCGGTGTAGTTTATGAGGACCTGGCCTTTGAATCGGTTATGAACGACCAGTATAAACGGCCCTTGACCCAAGAGTCCATTCGTGCCGCTCAAGATGCCATCAATGGGCATGATCCTACCGATGGGGCTTTATATTTCTGGAACCCTGTAACCGCTAAAAGTAAATGGGTTTGGTCCAGACCGGTAACCGACCAAATTGGTCGCCATGTTTTTGCCAAGTAGAAATCGGGAGAACCAAAGTCCCCGCTGGTTATGATACCAGCGGGGACTTTTTATTGCTCTTTTTTATTCCTGAAAAACTTACATAGCAAAGGCTACTTCCAGGTGACCGATTTCGTCACCCCGGTGATTGCGCAGGATGGGACGATATAAGTGCTGCATTTGATGAAACTCCTGCTCTGTAAGATAACCCAGCCTTTTTAAAACATGAATCACCACCGGACCAATGGCCCGGGAATGGCCATCCTGAATTTTTAGTGTCAGACCCGTTCCTTCAGCAACCATGCCGATACAATAGACTCCTTCGGCACCCAGTTTCGCCACCAGCCTGCCTTTGGTGGTCTCCATTAAAAGGGTATCCAGACGATCGGTACCTGCCACAAAATAAGGGTGGGAAGTCATGGCCTGACGGATGATCTGCAAGGTCTTCGCCCGGGCCGGGGAAAAACATCCTTCCGGAAGGGAAAAGCGAGCGTAGGCCATGGCCATGCTCCGGATGGGAAGGGCAAAGACCGGTACACCGCAGCCGTCTACTCCCAGGCTGATTTGTTCAGGCGTCAGAGAACAGACTTCACCAATAACCTTCAGCATTTCCTGCTGAACCGGATGGTCTTTTTTGATATAATCCTCCAGGGAAGCATTCAAAAGCAGGGCCAGGGCAAGCATTCCGGCATGTTTTCCCGAGCAGGCATTATGGGCGGGAGCATATTTTTCTCCGGAGGCTATCAGGTTTTGCGCACTGGCAGTATGCATGGGGAATGCCGGGCCGCACTGCAAACAGGATTCCGCAAGCCCCAGTTTGTCTAAAATATTCCGCAGGGTTTTTAGATGCTCCGGTTCTCCATTATGGGAAGAAGTAATCAAGGCTATTTCCGAACCGGTAAAACCATATTTTTCAATACCGGCCCGTTCCACCAGGGGAATGGCTTGAAAAGGCTTGGCGGCGGACCTCCAGAAGGCCACAACATTCGGGTTGCCCAGACTGAAAAGGGTTTTCCCTTCTCGGTTGGTCACCGCCAGATGGCCCCAATGTTGGGATTCAACCAGATTGCCCCGAATAACATTTACCAGTGGTTGTGCCAATGGATTGACCCCCATGTAAAATGACTTGGAAGTAAATTTCTATAATTCTCCTAAAAATCCTTGGAGTTCTGCATTATTTTATGAGATGAACGCGGAATAGGAGTCATTTTGATAGAAAAAATAGACCAAAAAGCATGGAGGCAACAATAAGTATAATGGGATGCATCTTAAACTGGAACAAGGCGACCATGGCCACCAAAGCAATAATCCAGGTTAGCGGTATGGGAAAGGATTTAACGCCCATCTCCCAGACGGTTTGAATAAGTAAAACCACCACCACCGGTCGAACGGCCTTAATGGCCCCAACCATTTGGGGCGCATCTTTATATTTAAAGTACAGACCGGCCAGACCCAGCATAGCGGCGGCGGTGGGAATCACCGTGCCGATCAGAGCGGAACCGGCTCCCCAGAAACCGGCTATTTTATAACCTACATAGGCAGCCATTTTGGTGGCAATGGGACCGGGCAAAGCATTG
Source organism: Desulforamulus ruminis DSM 2154 (assembly GCF_000215085.1). NCBI lineage: Bacteria > Bacillati > Bacillota > Clostridia > Eubacteriales > Peptococcaceae > Desulforamulus > Desulforamulus ruminis. The sequence continues at coordinate 2,763,452 of NC_015589.1, read as the reverse complement.
CCCATGGCCAGGGCATCGGTAAATTCCTCGGTGCTAAGCCACCTATAATTATCCACCACTTCTTGTTGAATTAAAGGGATAACACTGGGACCGCCGCCAAAGCCAAAAATATTGGCCCTGCCAAAAGCTACAAATAGCTGCCAGAGAGCCAGGGTCAAGGGCACCGAAACGGCAGCGGCAAAGGCGGCTGTACGAAGGGGTTCTTTAGGGTTGGTTTCATAACCAACCTCTTTTTGGTTTTGTTCATTCATCGGCACAACTTCCTTTCTCTACGGTATCACTTTATACTATCTATATGTTAATGGTATACCGGTATACCATTAACGGTTTGTTTCTACAAAATTTTATCATATCCTGCTAAGAAAAAAATTAACGGAAAATTAAATAATTTATATTAAAAGGCATAAAAAAACTCCCTGATTACCAGGGAGTATAAAAGCTCATTAAAAGGAAATCCGGAAAATGATAAACAACTGGATAATGCCCATGGCAGGCAACCCCACGGCAAAGAGGGGTTTTTTGGTTTTGTGACGGGCATAGCGCATGCCTAAATAGCCGCCCGGAGCGCCGCCAAGCAAACAAGTCAGCAAAAGGGTTGACTCGGATACGCGCCATCCGCCTGTGCTGGCGTACCATTTATCCAAATTGAACATGATGAAAGCGATTACGTTGACTGCCAAAAGATACCACAGTAAAACTTCCATCAATATCCCTCCTCATATTGCCATTTATTTGTTATTTAATTATAGTATAAGGGAATATGTTTTATTTTGTCTAATAAATTTTAAAAATCGGCTAAATTTTTATTGGCCGAAAGGGGGCAAAAAAGTTTTGAAAAAACGCTTATTTCGGTCCCGCAGTCAGAGAATGCTGGCCGGTGTTTGCGGAGGAATTGCCGAATATTTAGACATGGACCCCACTGTAATTCGAGTTCTTTACATTATTGCTTCCGTGCTTTCTGCTGCCTTCCCAGGCTTGTTGATATACATTATTTTAATCTTTGTAATCCCTGAAGAATAAAAAATATCCGGAAACAATGCGGAAGTCACAAGGATAAATTGTGAACCTACCCCAACAGTAAACCGAATACGGAAAACAGCAGGAGGAATGCCGATGCATTCCTCCTGCTGTTTTATTGCATAAAGAAAATCATCTGCTATATGAAGGGATATACGCATAGGGTAACCTTTCCCTTTATTCCGTTTGCCTCAGGCGTTCAACGATGGAATACTTGGAAACAGCCCGATAGACCGTGAGCGGCAGAGCAATACCGAGTGCAGCAAAAATCGGCGCAACCAAGAGGATGGGCCAAATCGTAAATCGGTAAGTAAAGAACCAGAACATGCTGTCCAGCACATTGGTCAGCAGGGGGCCGGAAACGATGCTGAGCACCAACGAAACCGCCACGGCACCAAGCGTGTAATACAGTCCCTCCCAAATCAGCATGGTTTTAAGCTGATTGCCGGTCATGCCGATGGACTGGAGTATTGCAAACTCACGGCGGCGGGTCAGAATGCCCGTCAGAATGGCGTTGAGAAAATTGAGCACACCCACAAGTCCGATGATAAAGCTTAGCACGCCGCCCAGTATCAGAAACATATTGCGGAAGGAGTCAAACTCCGCAGCGTAGGTCGATTTGCTCTCATAGTCGAACTGCGGCATCTGCTCATTGGTCAAATGGGAAAGAAATGCTTCCATAGCGGCTGTGTCCTGGTCGCCGACATCGCAAGCGTAATACAAGACGGAATGGGTGCCCGTATCACGGATAAATGTCCGGTCGTTCATGACAAACTCATCGGTGCCGTAATAGCGGTAGCTGAGAGAGTGAGGCACACTGATCAGTGCAACCACTTCGTAATCAATGTCCTGATAAATCTTTGCCCGATAGCGGTAGGGTTGACCGTCGGGAATGTTCTCGGGATTAACAATCTTGCCCGTGCCTGGGTCATAGTATTCGTACTCCTCCACATAACGCAGAGTGACAGTGTCGCCAAGCTTCGCCCAATGGGAATCCATGTTGGCATGGCCATAGTCATCCTCGTTGTATACGGCGGCAACATACCGCCCGCCCGGTTCGTAGAGCTTGGACAAATCGCCCTCCAGCACCCGGAGCTTGTCGATGGCGTAGCGCTCCATACCGTAAAGCTGTGCCGGATTGCTAAGCAGACCGGCTGCATTTTTCTCTATAGACGCAATGGCTCGATCTAAAGCTGCCGTATCGTTCCACCTGGCATTTAACCCACGATAATACTCCTCAGTGATAAATTCCTCCACCGGACTGCATTTGCCATATACTCGTCCTTCGGCTTCAACACCGGGTTGGGATTCCAGCAGCGAGATAATGTCCTCGGACAGGGCGGTATTGCTGTCCCAAAGACTTTCCGTCTGAAAGTAACCTGCATCCGCTACAATAAAGTCTGAAACCATATTGGACAGGTATTTATCCATATCAAAGCCGCGCGTAAAGGTGACCGTCATATTAAGCAGCAGCACTGCCAGGGACAGAGAAATCACTGTTACCGTTACCTTGCTGCGGTTGCGCCCCAGATTCGCCCATGCCATTTTGGGCAGCGATGCACCGGATTGTGCCTTGCGTATGGTTTTCTTATTATCCGTTCCCTCGGTGTAGCGGACAGCCTCCACCGGTGACACCCTTGCTGCCATCCGCCCCGGCCTGTGGCAGGAGATCACCACCGTGACCAGAGCAAAGACTGCCGAGCCAATGAAAATCAGCGGACTTGCCGATACGGCGTTCTGTATAACGCCGTTGAGCCGGGACAGGATCACAGGGGTCAGTTTAATGCCGACGCCATAGCCGATCAGCAGTCCAAGGGGAATACCAACCAATGATAACAGCAGCGCCTGCTGTCGGATAATACGCCGCAACTGCCTTCCCGTAGTGCCGATGGTCTTGAGCAGCCCGTAAAAACGAATGTCGTTTGAAACGGAAATTTGGAATACGTTATAGATAATAAGATAGCCTGTAAAGATAATAATTAGCAGCAGACCTGCAATAGCAATAACGGTTATAGGGTCGATGCTATCCGAAAGCTGCGAGCCGGTGTAGCCCCAGTTGACACCAATTGAAATGTAGTTGTTTTCCACGGAACGGCTTTTATTTTGGTAGCCGTGATTTTCCAGAATTTTATTCATATCCCGCTCAATGTGCAGCGAGCTGCCCAACATGACGGACATGTTCCATGAACCGGTCATGCCGTCCTCACCGATACCGCGCCCGATGCCCACTTCATCATAGATGGCCTGGGCGCGGCTGTCGGGAATCAGCACATGGTTGGCAACAATTGCCCCGTCATAGTTCCACCAGCCGCTCAGGGTAAAGGTTTTCGTTATTTCCGTTCCGTCCACGTCAAAGGTCAGGGTAAACCGGTTTCCCAGTACAGGCTCGACGCCCAAGAGCTCCAGTACCCGGGTATCGGTGGCGGCTTCGTTGGTGCCTTCAGCGGGCAGGCGACCTTCAACGGGGTCACAGTACATCCAATGCGCCTCGTTTGGGTCGCTGTAGCCGATCTCCACATGGGATTTTTGAAACGGCGTTCCAACTGCCATGCCTACAAAATGCCGCAAACCGTACTGCTTGATGAGCGGGTCGGCTTTTAATGTGTTAAACTGTTCTTCGGTCAGATATTTAAACGCACCGTGGTTCCAGCCACCGGCCTGCCGGAAGTTGGATTGCTGAATGGAATGGTTGATGGACAGCACCACCGTGAACAAGGAAGTAAACAGCACGGTGGTCAGCGCAATGGCAAGAACGGCGATGAGATTTCTTGTCTTCGCCGCTTTCATGCTTTTCATACTCAGCCGGCGAATGCATTTTTGGTTGGCTACATTCATGCTTTGCACCTCCTTATTGAGTGACGATCAAACCGTCCTCAATACGGACGATACGGTCAGCCAACTGAGCAATTTCCTCATTGTGAGTAATCATCACAATGGTTTGGGCAAATTTCTGACTGGTGATCTTTAACAGCCCCAACACATCCTGACTGGTCTTGGAATCCAGGTTGCCAGTAGGCTCATCTGCCAAAATGATGGCGGGCTTTGCAGCCAAAGCCCGTGCGATGGCAACCCGTTGCTGCTGTCCGCCGGAGAGGTTATTGGGCAGGTTTTGCAGCTTGGACTGCAAGCCCAGTGTTTCGATGATGCTGTCTATATAGGCGGCATCCGGCGCGTTGCCGTCCAACTGGATAGGCAGCACAATATTTTCATAGACGTTAAGTACGGGAACCAGGTTATAATTCTGGAACACAAAGCCGATCTTGCGGCGGCGGAAGATGGTCAACTCTTGGTCCTTCAGGGAGAAGATGTCCTTGCCGTCCACTATGACTGTGCCGCCGGTGGGACGATCCAGCCCGCCCAGCATGTGCAGGAGCGTGCTCTTGCCGCTGCCGGAGGTGCCCACAATAGCGACAAATTCGCCTTTTTTCACCTGCAGGTTGATGCCTGCGAGAGCATGAACGGTGTTTGCCCCAGCGCCGTAAATTTTTTTTAAATCCTGAGTCTGTAAAATTATCATGATAGGTACCTCCAAAGGTAGAGTCTGTACTGCATCACTGCAATACAGACTCTATCATAGGTTTCTTTCCAGAATCTTTCCGGTGGGCAAACAATTCTAACGGTTTTGTAAGAATTTAATTCTTTCGGGGAAGAAACATCGAAAATACCGCCCCATCACCTAAAGAGGTCGCTACTTTGATATAGCCGCTCTGACCGGCTAAAATCTGGCGGGTCAGGTACAGGCCAATCCCTACGCCTTCCTGTTCGCAGACGGACTGGGAACGGTAAAAGCGCGCAAATATTTTTGCCTGTTCGGCTTCTGAAATCCCGATTCCGGTATCCGCCACATCAATGCGGCAAAACAGATCGTAAACCTTTACTTTGATGCGTATGCTACCCCCCGAGGACGTATATTTAATGGCGTTATCCACCAGATTACACAACGCTTCTGTGGTCCATTTGAAGTCAAATACCGCATCAGCATCTGTGGAATCCACTGTCAGCCGAATTTCTTTTTGCGCTGCCTTGGGCATGAACTGTGCGGCTACCTCATCCAGCATAGGCGCAATGGTATTTGAGACCGGATGCAGTGTTAAAACCCCGGTTTCCAGCCGGGATAATTTCACTAACGCGGTAATCAAGAAGCTCAGCTTTTCTGCTTGCCCCCTCAGCGCAGCGATACAATCCCTGCTTTCTTCCGGTATAGCCTGTTCCTCAAGCAGTTGTGCATAGAGCAGAATATTGGCAATGGGAGTTTTGGTCTGATGGGAGATATCGGCCAGCAGTTCTTTAATTTTTTCTTTCTCTGTTGTTAAATTGCGTGCCGATACCGCCGAAGCAGTCAGATATCGGTTCAATCTGCTCTCCACCGAAGAAAGCAGGCTTTCATCAAAGCTATGTTCTGTAAAGCTGCCGTCTATGGCGCTATCCAGCATTTGGTTGAGCGTTTTCATGATTTTTTTAGTATTACGGCGTTGAAAGAGCACGATTATACAGCATAGCAGAATAGCTGCTAAGGCAATGATGGGCAGGCCAAGGTTCCACTCAGTCATCCTGTTTTACCGCCCATACATAGCCCAGCCCGTACACTGTTTTGATATACCGCGCCGCGTCCAGCTTGTCCCTCAGACGCTTAACGGTCACCGAAAGCGCATTTTCATCCACAAAATCGGCGCCATCCGTCCAAATGCGCTCAAGGAGAACCGCTCGGCTTATGGTTACGCCCTGATTTTCCACCAACAATCGAAGGAGCTTTTGTTCCGTTTTGCTTAACTCCACCGCAGTATCCGACTTAAAGAATGTCATCTGCTCAAAATCAAACCGATAGCTGCCAATGACAAACACCTTTGAGGCTTGGGCTATGCCGCGGCGTAGTTGAGCCTTTACTCTCGCCCGAAGAATTGCAAGGCTAAAGGGCTTTGTGATGTAATCATCCGCACCGTGCTCCAACCCCATAACCACATCCATTTCAGTGTCATTGGCAGTTAACAGGATCACTGGAACAGGATTGCTCACGGTTTTAATTTCCCGAAGCAGTTCCAATCCGCTGCCATCGGGAAGATTAATGTCCAGCAAAACCAGCCCCGTCATACCGCAGGCAAGCTGTTCACGAGCGGATTTTAAATCAAAACACGGAACAATTTGAAGCTCTTGATTCTTTAAAGCAAGGCACAAGCCTCGACTAAGATTGCGGTCATCTTCAACGATTAATACTTGTTTCATAACTTATCTTCCTTCGCCTTTAATCAACCCTTACTCTTGCGAGCATTCCTCACCGGAGATTTGCCCTCCACATAATCCCGCAGGACTGACTGGCGGCGGCAGGCAAGGCCTTGAATGCTCCCCAGTCAAGTCCTTGCCGCCAATTTCCTCCCCAAACTTTCCCGTTGCCCGGGAATAGACCTTGTTGTACTCGGTGAAGTACTGCTGCAAAAATGTATTGGCCTCAATCTCTTTTTCAAAGAACACCTTCGCGCCTGCCTGCTTGCAAGTCCGTTTGCTTCCCTGTGGACTTACAGATTCTGTCTGTACGATAATCATACCACAAGAATATATAATTTTAATTTGCGATTAATTATTACGCAGGAGGTGAGCAAGAAGCACGGTATGAAAGCCCTCCCGTTGGGAGAGGCAAGCATAGCCTTCGACTACAGGGTAGCTAGATCAATTGGCCATTTACCAACGGGCGGTTTATAAGCTGTGTAAATCCCCGCCCGGCACAGGGGAAATGACGGTCATAGGTATATCCGGATATATTCCGGGCGTCGCGCTGCAAAGGACGCTTATTAAGAATTTGATGTCAGCATTCCACTTGACATGGAAATTCTCTTGACTGATATCTATAAATCTTTTGCAAGGAATCACAAAATATTGATTAAATATTATTTTTAAGCATTGATTAAAATAAACCATGTAAAATTATTGACATTTGTTCAAAATAGGTTTAAGATGGTTATGAGCAAATGTCCAAAATAAAAAGCAGGAAGTGGATTCATGGCGCGACCTCCTAAACGGCGATTGGTAGAGCGTTTACCTGTAATTACATACTTTAAGCCCCAGGGGATTCCCATGAGCCAGTTGTCCGAGGTGGTTCTTACGGTGGAAGAGCTGGAGTCCATTCGTCTGGTGGATTTGGAGGAATTGGACCAAGAGGTATGTGCCGAAAAGATGAATGTATCCCGACCTACTTTTCACAGGATTTTAAACTCAGCCCGTAAAAAAATTTCCCAGGCACTGATTAACGGCCTGGCCATTCGGGTAGACGGCGGTAATTTTCAAATCGCTCTTTCAAGCTTTCTTTGTGGACAGTGCGGCCATAAATGGCAGGGGACTTTCTGCCACCGGCATACCAAATGTCCCCAATGTCAATCAAAGGACTGGAAAGTGGACCAGTAGAAAAATGGATTTATTTAACCGGCTTTTTAAGTTTATTTAGATTTCCAGACAATCTCGCAAAGGACATGAGAATCTATTGATTATGATTGATTTAAAAATAAGGAGGAGAAGTTTGGATGAAAATCGCGATACCCGCAAGAAACGGCAAGGTCAATGAGCATTTTGGAAGCACCGAGGAGTTCGCTATTTTGGAATTGGAAAACGGCAAGGTTATAAATAAGAAGATGATTTCCAATGAGGGTTTGCAGCATGATCACGGCGGCATTGCCAACATGTTGAAAAATGAAAAAATTGAAGCCATTATTTGCGGCGGTATTGGAGGACACATGATGCAGGCCCTGCAGATGATGGGCCTGAAAGTGGTGAACGGGGCCTCCGGTTCCCTGGAAAGTGTCTCTGAAGCCTATGCCAACAATTGTCTGGTTACCCGTCCTGTTCAATGCGGCTGTGGCGGTGATCATCACCATCACCATCATCATCATGGCGGCGGCTGTAATCACTAAGTGCAAAGGGCTTGTTGCAAATAGGAATAGAACGCGGATTCTACGGATTTCCACGGATTCGCGCGGATTTTTAATTATATTTTAAATCCGCGCAAATCTGTATTATCCGTTCAATCCGCGTTCTATTCTTTGTTTTTAATAAGGGGCTGCGCATTAGGACTCTTTTAAGTTCTTTTTGCAATAGCCCCTGCATGATTTAAAGAAGTCCCATCTTTTTGGCGGATTCTCTTAATTCGTCGCGGTGTTCAGGGTGGGCAACATTGATCAGAGCTTCGGCCCGTTGCTTAAAAGTCTTGCCGGATAAATGAGCGGCCCCGTACTCTGTGACTATGTAATCCACGTCGTTTTTGCTGGTGGTGATAACGGTGCCTTCCCGGAACATGGGAACAATTTTGGATTTTCCTTTTACCGTTGAATGCAGAACAATAAAGGCTTTACCCTCGGGAGACTGTACCGCACCCCGGACAAAGTCAACCTGTCCTCCGGTTCCGCTGTATTGAATAGGACCGATGGTTTCCGAAGCACATTGTCCCAAAAGATCCACTTCCACAGTGGCATTAATGGAAACCATTTTTATATTTTTGCCGATAATGTTTGGATTATTGGTATAGGAAACCGGGTGAAACTCGAACATGGGATTGTCATTGATAAAATCATATAATTTTTTTGTTCCCAGGGCAGCACAGGACAGGGCTTTGCCGCGGTGAATGCTTTTGGCGTTGTTGGTTACCGCCCCGGACTCAATTAAGTCCACCATGCCGTCTGTAAGGATTTCCGAGTGGATTCCCAGATGATTTTTATGAAGGAGTGCCTTGGCCACCGCATTGGGAATTTTCCCGATTCCCAGTTGAATGGTGGAGCCGTCTCCAATATGCTCCGCCACATACTGACCGATGGCAATGTCTTCACGACTGAGTTCCTTGGCAGGGATTTCCGGAAGGGAAGCGTCGTCTTCCACCAGAAAATCGGCCTGGGTTACGTGGATAAAGGTATTGCCATGGGTTCGAGGCATGTTGGGGTTGACCACCAGGATGATTTTCTTGGCCTTTTCCGCCACGGTGGTGGTATAGTCAACGGAAGCGCCAAAGCTGAAGAAGCCGTAGCGATCCATGGGTGAAACGGTGGCCATGAGCACGTCTACTTCAATATAATCGGCAAAAAGGCGGGGGGAAAGGGAAAAATAATTGGGCATAATGTCAAAACGGCCGGATTGAACACCGTGCCGGCTGGCACCGCTGGTAAACCAGGATACATGGGTAAAGTGTTTTTCCATACCGGGTTCCAGGTACTTTGCCGGGCGCATGGGTATCATTTGATGAATACGAACATCCTTTAACTCTTCTTTCCGGTCTACCATGGCATCCAGTAAGATGGGTGTTTCCGAAACACCAAAGCCCACCACCACATCATTCCCACTTTGGATGCATTGGACGGCTTCCTGGGGGGAAACCCGCCTTCGATTGTATTGATCCTTTAGTACATCGGGGCTGCTGCTTACAATTCCTCTATTATGCCAGGCCATCGAGAGCCCTCCCTATCAAATAATTTGAAATGATATTTATTTCAAAATTTATAATATTCCATAAAATTTTGTAAATCCTCTCCTTTACAGTTTCTCTGTATAGCTTTACGCAATATTTGTCATAATACTCTGGATAAGCGAGAGAGGAGGAAGTATCCTTGCCCTGGGTGATCGCCGCTATAGTGTCCTGGATCATATTTTATTTTTTGGTAGATGTATGGCAGTTAAAAAGAACCATTTTTGGAGGATTGTTTACACTGGCCTTGGGCTCAATGGTAGACTGGGGAGGACAGCAGCTTGACTTGTACCGATTCTATGACGTTATCATCCCCTGGGCCGGATGCTCCATGTTTTATAAATTTGGTCCTATATTCACCATGGGTATCCTTTTTACACAATATTTACCCAGAAAACCAATCCTGCAAGTCATTAATATTTTGGTTGTTTCCCTGCTGTATCTAGCCATGGAAGCATTAATTTTGCAGACCGGGGTGGCGGAATACAGGAATTGGCATATTTTGGCCAGCTTGGTTGTGGATATGGGTGCCTTTACCTCTCTGACCTGGTTCGCCCAAACCTTTCAATGGTCCCCCGCAAGCCACAGAGAGAACAGAATTTAACCCCCATTTCTCAAGGGAAGTGGGGGCTTTTTATTTAATTCACCGTGGGCAAGGTAACCAGCCAGCGCAGGTATTGCTGATGAAGGCCAAAAAATTGCGCGCCGCTGGACATTTTTTCAAGGTACTGACGGCTGGGCAAAAAGGAACCTTCCGGAACCGTCCGGTAGCTGTCGCAGCAAAGAATGCCGAAGGAGGTCTTTACAGCCATGCGAATTTTACGGTACTGGATTTCCTGATTTTGCTTTTGGTCTAAAATGGACGGTCCATTTTCAGGCAGACAATAAATGACACCCCAGATGGAATCGCCGGAGGATTTTTCTAAACCGGCAATGCCGCCGCCTTTTCCGGAGGATTTATTAAATACCAGCCTGTAGCCTTCTAATTGGGCCCTGCAGAGAAAGTGACTGCCCGGGCAGCGTTCGTGATACATCTGATCGGGGTTTAGATTGGCTCCGTAAGCAAAATACAACCTGCCCTCACCGGCCAGTTCCGCCAGATAATCGGCAACCCGATTATCAACGGTCTGCTTGGATTCCTTGGGGGTTAAAAATCTCCGCAAATTTAACGGCTGTCCCTCATCCCCATCTAGGGAAAAGACCAGCCCCTGGGCTTTCAGGGAGTCTAGAATGTTCAATAATTCATCTTCCACAAAATTGCCTCGATTAAGAATGGTTGAAAAGGAAGGGGCATTGTCGGCTTCTCGAATAATACTTAACACAATAATGGCTTTATCCAGGTCTGTCAAAGAAATCACCCTCAAAATCAATATTTAATATAAAATTCTACCCCAAAGATGTTTTTCCTTTCCTTAAATCCTATGCCGGGATGATAATTATCTTGGCTGCAAAAAATTGACATCCAAGGATCCGGATTGATAGAATAACTGCAGTGACTTTACAGCCTACGGAGGGATTTTATGAATGATTATCTGATTAGGGCGGTTGCTGCCGACGGCAGCTTTCGGATATTTGCGGCCCGAACCACAAAAACGGTGGAAGAGGCAAGAATAAGACATAACTGCTGGCCGGTGGCGGCCGCCGCCTTGGGGCGGACCATGACCGGAGCCCTTCTGCTGGGGGCCAATTTAAAGGGCGAAGATATTCTCACCCTGCGGGTTTTAGGGGAAGGGCCCCTGGGAGCCATCATTGTAACAGCCAATGCCAGGGGAGAAGTTCGGGGTTATGTTCAGGAACCCCAGGTTCATTTGCCCAGTACACCGGAAGGGAAATTGCCCGTGGGAGCGGCGGTGGGCAAAGGACACCTGCACGTTACCAGGGATCTGGGGCTAAAGGAGCCCTTTACAGGGAATGTAGAATTGGTTTCCGGGGAGATTGCCGATGATTTGGCCCATTACCTGACGGTTTCGGAACAGACCCCTTCGGCGGTATCCCTGGGGGTTTTAGTAGAGACCGATAATTCGGTGGTGGCTGCCGGGGGGATGCTTTTACAGCGGATGCCTCAGGCTTCGGAGGATACACTGGAAAAACTGGAACAAAACCTGGCCCAGCTTCCCCCGGTGAGTTCGCTAATTTTTCAGGGGGAAACTCCGGAGGAAATGATTCAACGGGTAACCAGGGGAATGGATGTAAAAATTTTGGAAAGCAGCCCTGTAAGCTTTTGCTGTCACTGTTCCTGGGAAAGGTTGGAAAACCTTTTGGTGGGACTGGGCAAAGAAGAGATCTCTTCTATCCTGGAAGAACAGGGACAGGCAGAGGTTAACTGTCATTTCTGTTCTGAAAAGTATCATTTTAAACGGGAAGATTTAATGAAGATACTGGACCGAATTGAGGGTGAAAGAACCCCCTAGGGACAATTTAGATCTGCGGAACCGGCTGCTGGCCAGTGGAGAGGCCATGAAAAGCTTATTTCTTGGTCGGAGCGAAAATATTAAATTTATTTTTTGCTACGGGTTAAAACGTAGCATTTTTATTCAGGGTCTATTAATAATGTTTTTTAATATCAGTAACCATTGGAAGTTAAGCCAAGGGGTTGGATGGTGAAAAAGAGAGCATTCACTGCTTGTATTGAATTTTTTCATGAGATCACCACCGACGATTAGCAACGAGGATATGCCAGTTTATTACATATATATAATAAAACAGCGTATTACCGGAACCAAATAAAAGGGGTTATCGTCCAATAATATACACAGGCCTTGCAACACAATACATCTAACTGAAAGGAGTAAACAATGAGAATTTCTCACAAAGTTATTATAGGAATTTTATCCGCTGCAATCTTGTCCCTTTCGCCGGTTGGAGCATTTGCTGCTGATACAGCGGGTGTACAACCCGCCAATGAGGTGAGGGCGATACAGCCTATTAGCAACCAGTTAGATACAGAAAGCCGAATCAATTTCCACTCTTTTTCCGGAACCGTTAAGGAGGTAAAACCTTACACAGGTGCAGATGGCACGGCAGTTGAAGGATGGCAATATGTTCTCACGGAAAATGAGCAAGGAGCTCAGACAAACTTTCTTGTAACCACGGATACCTATTGGGTTACAGACACAAAAGCCTCGGTAGGCGATAAGATTACTGGCTTTTATGACGCCAATAGCCCTGCTTTGATGATTTACCCGCCTCAGTATAAGGCGGAAGTGATGGCTGCAAATTTGCCGGAAGGCCAAAACATCAAAGTAGATTGGTTTGATGAGAATTTGATCAGCGAGGATAATGGACTAAAGTTAAATCTTTCAGACAAGACGGAGCTTGTTTGGCAAAACGGGAATTCATTTGACGGTAAGCTTACAGGAGGAAAGCTGGTGGTTCTTTATGATGTAACCACTAAAAGCATACCTGCACAAACGAATCCCATAAAAGTCATTGTATTGTTGGAAAAAGCTCAAGAGCCGACGGAAAAAGAAAAGACTGCACCGGCTGAAAGTGTTCCTACCATGGATATTGTAGTGAATGATCAGATCATTGACGCGCCGGCGCCCTATGTCAAAGAGGACGGGACCGTAATGGTTCCCATGAGAACTATTGCTGAAGCCCTGGGATTTGAGGTGACCTGGAACAGTGAGAAGCAAGGTGTCCTATTGGATAATCACATCACTTTAACGTTAGGCCAGGACTACTACACTTATCTGGAAACTGCACCCGTTAAACTGGGAGCTGCTCCCGAGGTGATTGGCGGAAAAACCTTTGTACCACTGCAATTCTTTAAGAAAGTAGTTCCCATGAATAACGCTTATGTGTTTGAAGGACAGATTGTAATAAATAACGGAGAAATCATGGAATAAAGCAATTGACAAGACAACATACCTGCCTTTCAACCATTTCTACTTTCAATCTTGCGAAATCATATTGTAAGTATACGTTAAGGAGCTATCCCATCAAGATGGGATAGCTCCTTTTAGCAGAAAATCGTACTATGTAGATTCCATGATAAAGAGAGGACTGGGTGTTTTAGGATTCCTCTGATTCATTTTTCTTTTGATAAGGCAGATGGATTTCCACAGGGTCATCTTGATGATATACCACTTGCCACTTTTCGATTGTTTATCAAAATCAGCAATCCGGTCGATGGGTAATTTTAAGTATTTCCCTGCGGCAGAAACAGCCAGAGAGCCATCCGGCAGGTAAATCTCGCCGGTACCCTCAAAAAAACGCCGGTTATTTCGCGTGATACGTCCAATGGCGGTAAGGGGTTGTTCCAGCGGAACCGGTAAATTATATTTTACAGATAACTCTACAGTGACACCCCAAGTTTCCGGTTCATCAATCATGATCACACGCCGCGATGTTTCATCTAAAATGGCGGATGAAATACCGCCATGCATGCGGCCCGGATAGCTCTGGTGCTGCTCGATTGGAGTGAAGGTGACGGCCAATTCGCCGTTTTCCAAACCGTAGAAGGAAGCTTTTAGACCCAATTGGTTATCCAGATCGCCTACAAGACACATTCTGCTGTTGTTCTGCTTGTTTATAATTTTCATAAGAATAAATCTCCTTTAAAAGCAGAGCGTAAATGGAAACAATAATCCCTCTGCTGCTGTACAAGGAAAACATATACAGGCTGCCTGTGTATATTACCTGTAACCCATTCATGTGGAAGAGCAGCTTAAAGGCCAGCATCATGGAACCCATAACCAGAAAAACGCCGATAAAGTGTAAATCGAAAATATCCGATACCACAACGGCCCAAGGTTGACTGCAATTACAGCCATATAAAAGAACCAGTGTTTCACTTTTAGTGGAAGTAAATCTTTAAAATAAAGAAGAAAAAAGACGTCATAGCCAACAGGGAAACAATTGGAACAAGCAGCACCATCACCTCTTTTTAATCGATGCTGTAGATGTTAGAGCGGGATATATACTTAGAGAAAGCTTCCTTGACCTGTTTCAGATAGGTGATGCCGATGGGAATGACCTTGCCGGTCTTTAAAACCAGGCTTTGCCGCTGGAACTTTGCAATATAGGACAGATTAACCAGGTAAGAACGATGTACCCGGATAAAGTCTTTCTCCAGCATTTGTTTTTCAAGCTGTTCCATTGTCCCGTAATATTCAAATTTTTCTTCCGACTTATAATGCACCATGACCACCCGTTTCCAGATCTCAAAATAGGAAATATCCTTCAGCGGTATAACTTTGCGGGTGCTCCCTGATTCGCACACAAATAGCTCGGTCTTTTTTGCCTCTGCCAGTGAAATAGCCCGTAAAAAAATCTGTTCAAACTTCTCGGAAGAGGTTGAGTCTTTAACCAAATAGTGAACCGGTGTAATATCAAAGGCCTCAAACACATAATCTTCGCTGGTTGTAAGAAAGATGATTTCTGAATTGCAGCCAAGTTTTCTTAGCTTTTTAGCGGTTTCCATACCGTTCAAATGTCCCATTAAAATATCCAGATAGATAATATCCGCCTGATTCGGAGAATCGGACAGATGGAATAGCAGTGCTTCCCCGCTGTTAAAAGCGGAAAGGGTGATGGTTATCCTGTTTTTGTTGGCATACTGGGTTATCAGTCTGCTGTATTTATCAATCATTTGCTGATTGTCATCGCACAAAAAGATTGTCACCATATCCTGTTTCTCCATTACTTACAGATTGCCTTTTATCTTCGGCTTATCTGCAGGATTGCTCTTGAAATATAATTATTATCATATAAACTGCCGGATGACACAAGGGCATGATTGTAAAATAATGGGTTTTGACAAAGCGGAGCATGAAAAGCATAGGCCATGAGGGGGGACATTCCGCACCTCATGGCCTATCATGGACGTTACAGTAAGTGTATCTTGTTATTGAATCATCTTATGATTAAACAACCATGATGGGTTGATCATTTATTGGCTTCCAGCTCAAGCACTTTTTTTAAGCTGGCCTCAGCCTTGTACTCTTGCCCCAATGTTTTGTAGACATTACTCAGGTTAAAGTAATAAAGGGGTTGGTTAGGGTCCAGCTCAATGGCCCGGTTTAAATCCGTCTCGGCCAATTCTGCCTGGCCGCTGTGGTAATAGGTGTAGCCCCTGCTGTTATAAGCGTCGGCATAATCCGCATTTAACTCGATGGACTTGCTGCAATCGGCCAATGCCTGCTGATAATTGCCCAATTTGGCATAAGCATAGCCTTTTTTATTATAGGTGGAGGCCAGGTAAGGGAAGTTTGGATCCATT